>CAYZWO010000037.1:0-33785 GCA_964482215.1 uncultured bacterium | reverse complement strand
CTTCTAACTTGACCTTACCTCTTTTCCAAAATTAGTTTTCGATCTACTGAGTCTATCTAAGAAAACCAGACCATTCAAATGATCGAGTTCATGCTGAAAAATTCGCGCCACAAAGTCAGTTAATTCCTGTTGTTGTAAATTGCCCCATTGATCCCTATATTCAACGGCGATCGCCTGATGTCGAGGCACCAAACCCCGCCACCCCGTTACGCTTAAACAACCTTCCCAACCTTTTACCATTTCCGTAGAGCAATCTAAAATACGAGGATTAATTACCGCAGTTGGCTCCATCACAGGCGCATTGGGATAACGGGTGGTTGGCCGAGAAGCCATAATAAACAAACGGTGAGATTGAAAAACTTGAGGTGCGGCGATGCCTACCCCATTGGCTTGATGAGTGGTTGCTATTAAGGACTGAATCAACGTTTGTACTTCCCTCTGATTTACCTCTACAATAGGGTTTGCCGTTTGCGACAAAATTGAATGCCCCCATTGAGCAATTTCTAAAATTTGAGTCATAGAAATCAGATTTGTTTTATTATTAATGACGCTTTATTCGCTTTATTTTTGGATCATAGCTACTTTTGATCAGAATGTAAGGTAATTTTGCAACAGACCGCATCAACTTTTTAACCCACAATTCGCATTTTCAGCGTTTTATCAGGTTTGCCGTTAGGAGTTAAAAATTCGTGACTATTTCTCCCTCCGATCTTTGGGATCAAGCTTTAGAGAAGCTCCAGCAACAACTAACTCGTCCAGCGTTTGAAACCTGGATTAAAACGGCGACCTTACAAACCCTAACGGATAACTATGTCGTCATTCAGGCGGCCAATCCTTTCGTTTTAAATCATTTACAAAAAAATTATTTGTCTTTAATTAGTGAGGTGATTGAGGAAATTTTAGGGTATTCCATCGAAATTCAATTAACGACACCAGAATCGGAAAATATTTCGATTGTCAATCCTTTAAAGCGACCTAACACGCCCGAACCGCTGTTAAAAAATCCCCAACTGAATCCTAAATATAATTTTTCCTATTTTGTCGTTGGCCCGACGAATCGGATGGCCCATGCTGCGTCTTTAGCGGTTGCCGAATCTCCTGGGCGGGAATTTAATCCTTTATTTCTCTGTGGTGGGGTGGGATTGGGAAAAACCCATTTAATGCAGGCGATCGCGCACTATCGCTTAGAAATGTATCCCGATGCCAAAGTTTTTTATATTTCCACAGAACAATTTACGAATGACTTAATCACGGCGATTCGTCAAGATAGTATGGAAAAATTTCGTAATCACTATCGCAAAGCGGATTTTTTATTAATTGATGATATTCAATTTATTGAAGGCAAAGAATATACCCAGGAAGAATTATTTCATACTTTTAATACCTTGCATGAAGCGGGAAAACAGGTGGTTTTAGCGTCAGATCGTCCCCCTAAACGCATTCCTAGTTTACAGGATCGCTTAATTTCTCGCTTTTCGATGGGCTTAATTGCAGATATTCAAGTGCCTGATTTAGAAACGCGCATGGCAATTTTGCAAAAAAAAGCCGAATACGAAAATATGCGTTTGCCCAAGGAAGTGATTGAATATATTGCCTCCAATTACACCTCGAATATTCGGGAATTAGAAGGAGCCTTAATCCGCGCGATCGCCTATACCTCCATTTCAGGGGTACAGATGACCCTACAAAATATTGTGCCCGTTCTTAATCCACCGATCGAAAAAGTCGCCACTTCCCCCGATATTATTTTAAAAACCATCGCAGAAGCCTATAAAGTATCAGTAGAAGACTTGAAAGGTAATTCTCGACGTAGAGAAATTAGTTTAGCCCGTCAAATTGGTATGTATTTAATGCGGCAACATACGGATTTAAGTTTGCCCAGAATTGGAGAAGCCTTTGGGGGCAAGGATCATACAACGGTCATGTATAGCTGCGACAAAATTAATCAACTGCAACAGCGGGATTGGGAGTTAAGTCAGACTCTTTCCGAACTCAGCGATCGCATTAATATTGCCAGTCGCAATCAAGATCTGTAAATCCCCTGAGTCGTCATCTAATTAACAGGTTTTGTCGTTCAAACTTCAGTATAAATACTGAAATTTTCTTTATTTTTTTAGAATTGATTTTTAATTTTTAACATCTATCTATTTATAGATAACGCTTAGTTGGGTTATAACTGACGAAGGCACTGTAAACTCGTCCTGCAACTTTTAGGGGCTTCAGTGACTTAAATTGCTTTTTATCATAAATTATCGATGAGTAACGGCAACAAAATCGAGAATACGGGAGAAGCGTTTTCCAGTTCATCCCCTCAGTATCCACAGTATATTGAAGCAGAATTTGTAGAATCGTCTGTCTCCGATGCTCACCGGACGGCCGATGGGAAAAGTACGCAAGAAGATGAGTTAGTTTATATTCCTTGGCATGAGGAATTTACAGAAGAATATTTACAAGCCACAGATACCATCACCTTTGATCGGGTTTTTACGAAACGGGCTAGACCGCAATCCTCCCGCCAACGACAGAAAAGTGCCTTAGAGCAACTCTTCACGCCCTGGGGAGTCAGTGCCGCCGCTTGTTTTTTACTGGCGAATGGGTTATTAATTTGGAGCCAGTTTTCTCCTGTTGCCCCAACGACTACGGCAGCGATCGCGCCCCAAGCATTACCCAATCCTGAACTTAATCCATTAGGAACGATTAGTCCTTCCCAATTAAACGTAGCGGCTACAACTTCTCAAAAGAATTTAACACCTGAGACTTTAAGTAGCTTGCCATCGGATTCAATTAAGGCTCGTCCTGTCGTCACCAATTTACCCCCCATTCCTACTGCTCCCTCTCCTCAAGCGATCGCACCGTCTCAAATCACCGTTCCTCCTGAAGTCAGCACCAGTTTAGCCAATGCGATGTTGCCTCCCTCCCTACAGATTCAATATCCGCCCGCCTATGCCCCTGTTGCTAGTCCTAGCGTTAATCCGACGAGTTACGCTAACGCCAAGCCCATTCCGACTCGTACCGTAATCAGCAACCTTCAACCCATTAATCCGCCGCGCCGTTCCTTATCCACCATTGCGGTAAATCCCGCCTACGCTTCTCCCCGTTCTCTTTCTAATATTCCTTTACCGCCTCCCCCGCCTCCCCCAACGGCTTTCGTTCAACCCCCTGCTGCTCCAACGGTAACGGCTCCAATTTCAACACCCGCGATCGCTAACCCCCCATCTAGTTCAACCAGTCCGATTGCCGAAACTCCGCAAAGTAATACCACCAATACTCAGAGCTTGTCCGACCAAATAACGCGTCAAATTGCCAATCAGCAAAATCAATTCCAAATGCCAACGGCGCAGCCGAATCAGGAGGCATTTAACTTCAGAACGCGCAAAAAATTACAAACGCTCTACAATCAAAGTCAGGGGGTATCGACCAATTCGGATGCCAGTGCGACTGAAACATCGAATTTGATCCAAGAACTCCAACGACTAAACCAGCCAGAATAATGGGTAAAACCAATGGGCTTGCTAGACCGAATCGGGCGAGTGGTTCGCGCTCAAATTAATAGTCTGGGCAATGAGGCTAAAGATCCAGAGCAACTGTTAGAAGACATGACTTCGCAGATGGAACTGGAGTTGATTGAAATGCGCCGTGCCCTAGCTGAAGCGATCGCGACCCATAAAAGCATGGAAAGACAACTCGCTGCCCATCGTCTCAATGCTCAAAAATGGTATGAACGCGCTCAACTAGCCATTGATAAAGGGAATGAATCGCTTGCCAAAGAAGCTCTAACCCATCGCCAAACCTATCTCGGCCATGCTCAGGCTATTGAAAGCCATCTCAGCGAACATTCCCAAGCGATCCAAAAGATTAAGCAGGAATTACAAACTCTAGAACGGAAATTTAGCGAAGTCAGAGCCAAAAAAAGCTTATATTTAGCCCGTCTTAAATCGGCCGTTGCAGCCCAGAAATTACAAGAGATTATGGGAAATTTTGATAATGCTAGTGCCAGCAGTGTTTTTGAGCGTTTAGAATCTAAAATTTTAGAATTAGAAGCCGAAAACGAATTGCTCACGCCAGCCCGTGATCCCCTCGAAAAACAGTTTGATCACCTCGAAAGCGATCGCCTCATCCAATCCGAATTAGAACAACTCAAAGCCCAACGTCGAAAATTGCCCCCCACTTCCCGCTAAAATCTCCATACATAGGGATATGGGGTAAATGTGAAAGTTTTATTTTTGAGCAATGGGCACGGAGAGGATTTAAACGCCAGCTTAATTTTAAGTGCCCTACAACAGCTACAGCCTGATTTGCAAATTGGGGCAATGCCGTTAGTCGGAATGGGCAATGCCTATCGTCGTTTAGGGATAGACATTATTGGCCCGACCCAAAATTTACCCTCTGGGGGCATTATTTATCTTAATCCTTGGAATTGGGTTAAAGATATTACATCGGGCTTAATTGGATTAATTATTAAGCAAATTCAAGCTGTTTTTCGCTATTCTAAAAACTGTGATTTGCTCATTGCCGTGGGTGATATTGTCCCTATCGCGATCGCCTATTTAGCCCGAAAATCCTTTGTTGCTTTTATCGTTTCCACTTCCAGTTACTACGAAGGACGATTGCGTTTACCTTGGATCACTGAATTTTGTTTACGTTCCCAGCGTTGCCAACAGGTTTTTACACGGGATCAGTTCACTGCGGAAGACTTACAGCAAAGAGGCATGAAAAAAGCGATTTTTGCAGGTTATCCCATCATGGATGTCTTGCAGTCAGCCAATCGTGATCTAGCCCTTGATCCCAATGTTCCCATGATTGCTCTACTCCCAGGCAGCCGTTTACCCGAAGCCGTTAATAATTTACAACTACAACTCCAAGCCTGTGAAGCGATCGCGCAAGAAAAACCTGTTCAATTTCGGGCTGCTCTCGTTCCGAGCTTTACAGAAGCAGAATTACAGACTTTAGCCGTTAAAATTGGTTGGCAATATCAAGGTTCAGGCAAATTAATCAAAATTATCCATAATCAAGCTTTAACCGTTCAGTGTTATTGGGATGCGTTTGCTGATATTTTACAACAGTGTGACTTGGCGATCGGCATGGCAGGAACCGCCGTAGAACAAGCTGTTGGCTTAGGAAAACCTGTCATTCAAATTCCTGGATTCGGCCCCCAATTTACCTATGCCTTTGCAGAAGCTCAAATGCGATTATTGGGAAACTCGGTGCAAACCATTGGCAAAAATCCCCAAGAATCTGATTTATACCCAAAAGTTGCCAAAACTATTTGGAAAATTGTAGCTGATCCCCTTTACCTGAAAAATTGCCAACAAAATGGGCAAGAACGAGTTGGTAACGCAGGTGGATCTCAAGGCATCGCTCAGCAAATTTTAATCCATTTAAAAACTTCTACTTTCTAAAGCTCAACGTGAAATCATTGGAATTTAGCCAAATATTAATTCTTGTTCCCAAGGGAGCAGAACATCAATCGGTTATCCGAGGTTTAAAATCTTGCCCGAATCTGCCTCAAATTTTACCGATCCCCGTAGGCATAGATCCCGTAACTCGTTATTTACAAGAATGGTGGCAAAAACACGATAAAAATTCATTAAGCTTCGATGCTGTAATTCTTATGGGATTAGGGGGCAGCTTATCGACAAAATTGGGATTAGGCCAAGCCGCATTAATCAAATCTTGTTTAAAACTGGAAAACGATCAATTAGGGACTGTCAATCTTAGCGATCGCCAGTTAAATACTTGGATTCAACAACGGTTAGGAAATAACGTTTCCTTAGTTCAGGGCATTACCAGCGATCACGTCATTACCAAAGCGACTGAAAAACAAAAACTTGGTCAAAACTTAAATTGCCAAGTGGTGGATATGGAAGGCTGGGCGGTTTTAGACTTTTTTGCTGAAAAACAAATCCCTGTGAGCATTTTACGAATAATCAGCGATGAAGTGAACCAATCCTTACCCAATCTCAGTCAAGCCTATGATCCCAATGGAAACTTGAACGCGATCGCGTTAGCTATTGCATTACTCAAACATCCAGTAGCTGCATTTAACTTAATTCGTGGTTCACTCAAAGCTTTAAAACAGTTAGAACTGTTAATCTCGCAACTGGACAGGTTAGCTTGAATCACTATTTGGCTATACAATTAATTAACAAAAATAAAGGTTTATTGATTGCTCAAGCATTCTGACATATCTTATTATTTAGTTGAGAATAATTTTTAATAAAGGAAAGACGCTCTTCATGACCCTATTAGATTTGTCTGTGGGAACCATTGCTTTTGTAGACGAAGTTTTGCTCGGTTCGCATGGACACAGTTTAATTTCCCGTTTAGAAGCAATGGGAATTATTCCTAATAAACCGATTCAAATTCTTCGTAAAGCGCATCTAGGCGGCCCCTTGCACCTTCGAGTTGGTAGTACCACGGAAGTGGCCATGCGTCGCAGTGAGGCGGCCTTGGTCAGGGTAACGTTAGATCCCAATCCCTTGAATGGTTTGAGTTCCCAAAATTGCGAATAGGACAGTCTACCTAAAATTTAATATTCCATTGAAAGAGGATAATTTTATGGTCGGTCGTTGTCATGGGGGAAGCGGCGTTTTATCCACTACCACCGATGCTAAAAAACAAATTGCGTTTATTGGGCAACCAAATACGGGTAAATCAACTTTTTTTAATCGAATTACCAAAGCCAATGCCGCGATCGCGAACTGGCCGGGGTTAACGGTCGATCTCTTCCAAGCCGTGATGACGCTGGATCAAGAAAGTGTTGAGTTTGTGGACTTACCTGGCATTTATGACCTTAATGGTTTCTCAGAAGATGAACGGGTTGTCCAACGGTTTTTAGAAACCTATGCAGTCAGCTTAATTGTCGTCGTTTTAAATGCGTCTCAGATTGACCGCCAACTGCGTTTGTTATTGCAAGTTAAATCCTTGGGATTCCCCGCGATCGCTGTTTTAAATTTGGCAGACGAAGCCAAACGCTATGGAGTTAAATTCGATGCCGTTGCCTTGGCAGACCGTTTAGAGATTCCTGTCTATCCCATCAGTGCTAAATACGGAAACGGTTGTCAGCGAGCGATAGAAGCCATTTCCCGAACTGTAATATCCCAAAAAGAATCCTATCAAGCGGTAAATTTAACGGCAGTTTTAGCAGAAAATTCCGTTGAAATCGCCACAGTTAATGAAATCTTGGACGGCATTGTCCAGATGCCATCGATCACGGCAAGAACCCTCACCAATTGGATTGATGGGGTAATGTTGCATCCGATCTGGGGAATTCCCATTTTCTTCGCCTCCATGTTTGTGATCTTTTGGCTGATCTGGAATGTGGGGCTACCGAGTGCCGATCCCGTTGATACAGTAACGGGTTGGTTTCAAAGCACGATTTTAGACCCTCTATTGGCTCCTTTCCCCAAGCTTTTACACGACTTATTAATTAATGGTATCTGGGCGGGTTTTGCGGCTTTGTTGTCTTTTGTTCCTCTGGTCGCGCTCTTTTTCATCGTCATGAGTGTGTTAGAAGGCAGTGGTTATCTCTCACGGGCCGCCTATTTAATGGATGCATTGATGGGACGGTTGGGATTAGATGGACGGGGCTTTGTCTTACAAATGATGGGATTTGGTTGCAATGTTCCCGCCATTATGGGCACACGGGTGATGTGGAGTCGGAGTTTACGTCTATTAACGATGTTAATCATTCCTTTTTCTCTGTGTTCTGCCCGTTTACAGGTTTTTGTGTTTATTTTGGCGGCTGTTATGCCTGGGTCTCAAGGGGCGATCGCGCTCTTTTTGTTGTACCTCATTAGTTTTATCGCGGCCTTTAGTGTTGCTGCCATTCTCAGTCGGTTCAAAAATTTTCAGGCTCGTGATCCCTTTGTTTTAGAATTGCCGCCCTACCGATTACCGACGTTTAAACAGATATTATTACGGGTTTGGGGAGAAATGAAGCATTTTGTGACTCGTCTTTCCATGTTTATGATTATTGGGACGAGTTTAATTTGGTTTTTGACCAGTTTCCCTCAAGGGAGTACGGGGTTGGATACCTATGCGGGAAAAATTGGTAGTATTTTTCAACCGTTGATGAATCCGTTGGGCATTAATCCTTTCTTGACGGTATCCTTAATTTTTGGGTTTGTGGCGAAAGAAATTCAGGTTGCGGCTTTAACGGTGATTTATGGTCTCAAGGATGATGCGATCGCGCAGGAAATTAAACGGACTGTCCCTTTTGCCCAAGCCTTTAGTTTTTGTCTATTTAGTCTGCTCTATATTCCCTGTTTAACCACCATTGGAACCATTTGGGGAGAATCGAAATCTTTCCGTTACACGCTACTCTCTATCGTGATGTCACTGAGTTTTGCCTGGATAACGAGTTTTATTTTTTATCAAGGAAGTTTACTTTTAGGGCTGGGAAATTGAAGAAAAACGAATAAAGTGACTAAAATCCGTTAGGCGTTGAAAAACTGCTTTTTATCTATCCCCAAATTTTCAACAAAAAATCTTTTCATAAATGATGACATCAAAAAAACTATTGCTAAGTATTTATACGCTGATACCTTTAAGGTTGGGAATACCGACTTTAACCGATGCGCAAAGAGTTTATCCTCAATCTTCACATTCCTCAAAATCTAAAGCGTCTGAAAGATCCAGAATATCTTCGTCAGCACCATCTTCAAAAGAATCAATGTTTTCCTCAAACGGCAAAGCGATTTGTTCTCCTAAGGATTCTAGTAAAAATTCGCCCCGTTTAGAAACATAATCAATTAACTTGACCCAATCAATTCGATTATTAGTGATAAAGTACTTAGTAAAATCTGCTGTCATTTCATTGATTTTTTCGTAGTAAGTTTCTTTAAAAAGTTCATCTTTTTTCTTTGCTTCTTGATTAATTGGTACAATTATTTCTTGATAAAGATTTTCATCTCCTGATAAAAAACTCCAAAACTCTTGACCAGCATACTTATAGTAAACTTTATCTGCTTCTTCATTCACGGTTTTTTTGTTAATTTTCTTTTTATTCTTCAAAGGATTGCTATCTTTCCCGTACATACAACCATTAACAGCAATTATTTCACAGCTTATTCCTCGCTCTCGTAAAATCTCTTTTGCCTTTTTAAAATTATTTTTCATCGCATTAATCTGGTCAGAGTTCCCCCAGTTTGTTCCAGACTTTATTCCTACTATGTAATAAGAATCATCTTTTTTGAATTCTAAATCAACACTTTTAAGCTCAGATTTAAATCCTCCATATAAATTGCTTGACACAAATATTGCAAAACCTTCTAGAAGATTACCAAAAATAGTTTCTTCTTGCGATGATAAATAAGCATCAATAATACTTTTTACAAAATCTCCAGCAATTTCTATATTTTTTGCCTTAAACAAATATGGATTTTTGCGCCTAAGAACGTCTGTTAGTTTTAATTCTTTTAATTTATCAAATCTTTTTGCATAAAAAGGATTAAGAACTTGATTTACAAGATAATCATGATATTTTTGGTCATTATTAGACATAGAAGGCTCCTGTAATACTTCAAAATTTTTATTCATAGATGTATTATTTAAATTCTGTAAATCAAACGTTGTTTGCATTATATTAGAAATTGCTAGATTACAATATTCTTCTTTTATTTCAATTCCTATATAATTTCTGCCTAATTCTTTCGCTGCCACACAAGTTGTTCCAGAACCCAAAAAAGGATCAAGTACAATATCACCTTGCTTGGTAAATAATTTAATAAACCATGATGGAAGAGATTTTGGAAACGTGGCACTGTGGTTTCTATTGCTACATTCTGTTGACAAATGCAAAACATTGGTTGGATAAGCCATAGAACGTTCTAACCAGTTTGCAATGTTTTTTCCAAAGCCACTTCCTACCTTGGAGTTATCACGTTGCTTGTCAGTCTCGCTTAACTTCTTAAGTCGTGACTTAGCCCAATCTCCCATAGGAACCATAACGCTCTCTTGGTACATATTGAACTTTTTTTGCTTATTAAAATGTAAACAACGTTCCCATGAATCGCGAAAACGATTAGACCATTTACCTGGGTAACTGTTTTTTTTATGCCATATATACTCTTCTGTCCATAACCACCCTTGATTCTGCATTCCTAATATCAAATTCAAGACATAAGGGTGTCTTTCTCCATTCACAACTTTCTCCTTAATATTGAGAATAAAAGAGCCTTCTGGTTTCAGAACTCTTTTTAGTTCTATAGCTCTTGCAAGAAACCAATTGGTATATTCATCAGGAGAAATTCCTCCATATGTTTTCTTACGACTATCAGCATATGGAGGTGACGTTACAATCAAATCAATACTTTCAGAAGGAAGCTTCGCCAAGACGTTTAAGCAGTCACCAAGAATAACCTTGTTCTGCCAACTGTGAGGTTTATCCTGCTCTATTAATTCAAGTCTTTGAACAAAGTTGTCTTTTTGTCCGAAAATATTTAACGTTTCAACCATATTCGTATTTTTATCAGCGTTGAAGCAAGCAGTCTAGAGAGATTAGCACAAATTTGATGACTTTTGAAACTTTGCTAAAACTTTGGACTTTGATTCATCCAAACTGATTTTGCAGATGCTCCTAGTATACTGCCTTATCAAGAGCTGAAGCCAACTCTATTGATTATACAAAAACTTTCGGCATATCACCCCCAAAAGCGCGTTAGCAAGATTCGCATATTACAAACATTTTTTGGGATAGACTAATCGCAAATAAGCTGAAATAAAATGAGCTTTTTGGTGTGTGTAATACAAATTCTTTAATTCATTTCTACTTTGCAACAAAAATTTACTATTATTCGACCTATTTAGAGGGACAGATATAGACAGCGATCACCCTTTGACTTCTTATCTCATGTAAACAGCGTCGCTTTGCTAAAATTAGGTTATAAATCATTTCTCTCTTACTTATTTCAAAATTAGTAAACTTTGAATTTGGAATTGCTGCAATCTCAACGATCGCGGCCCTTCATTAATATTGCTCAAAGATTGTTAACAAAACCCTCGCTGGCCCAACTCTTAAGAATGTCCAAAAATAACGGCTTGTCTGGCCATTCAGTTTAACAATAGGGAAGTCTAGGCATACTATAAACTTACGGTTAAACTATGGGCGAAAAAAAACGCATTGGCATTCTCACCAGTGGCGGGGATTGTGCGGGATTAAATGCGGTCATTCGGGCAGTGGTACATCACGCGATGGGAACCTATGGCTGGGAAGTTGTGGGTATTCGAGAAGCGACTCATGGGCTGATGAGCAGACCACCCCAAATTGTTAACTTTGACCTCACGACCATTGATCAAATCTTGCTGATGGGGGGAACGGTTCTAGGAACGACCAATAAAGGAAATCCCTTTGCCTTTCCCATGCCCGATGGTACTGTCCGCGATCGCACTCAGGAAATTATCGATGGCTATCACAGTTTAGGACTGGATGCGCTGATTGGCATTGGGGGAGATGGTAGCTTGGCGATTCTGCGACGCATTACCCAACAGGGCGGTATTAACCTCGTCGGCATTCCTAAAACCATTGATAACGATGTCGGCGCAACGGAAGTTTCCATCGGCTTTGATACCGCCACCAATATTGCAACGGAAGCCTTAGACCGACTTCATTTCACTGCCGCGAGCCATAATCGGGTGATGGTACTAGAAGTCATGGGACGGGATGCGGGCCATATTGCCCTAGCCGCAGGTATTGCAGGAGGAGCCGATATTATTCTGGTTCCCGAAATTCCTTACCATATCGACCATATTTGCAAAAAAATTCGCCAACGTCAGGCGATGGGCAAACACTTTTGCCTGGTGATTGTTTCTGAAGCGGTGAGAACGGAATTAGGCGATCAGGTCAAAGAAATTAAGCAAATGGGAGAAGACCGTTTTGGGGGGATTGGTAAATATATTGCCGAACAAATTGCCCAACTAACAGGCGCAGAAACCCGCGTTACAGTTTTGGGCCACATTCAACGGGGCGGTATTCCGTCACCCATCGATCGCTTATTAGGGGCCGCTTTTGGCATTGCAGCAGTGGATCTCATTGCGGCCGAAAAATATGATCACATGGTTGCCTGGCGCAATCGGGAGGTGATTAGTGTTCCCATTGAAGAGGCCATTAAAACCTATCGTTCCGTGAATCCCAATGGTGCATTAGTGAGAACAGCCAAGGGGTTAGGGATCTGTTTAGGAGATGAATAACAGAGGTTAACTCTGAGCAATCGGTAGGATCTTTTTTATGTCGTGCTTGAATGTGCGACTAGGCTCGTTCTTAGGGCATGGATTAATCGAGCATTTTCGGCTTCTGTCCGTACCGCAATCCGAAAGAAGCGATCGCCGAGTTCAGGAAAACTAAGACAATCGCGAATTAACAATTGATGATTAATTAATAATTGTCGTTGCAGTTGGGAACTGGGAATTTCAGTTTGCACTAAAAAATAATTAGCCGCACCCTCTAGGATAAATAATTCAGGAATTTGGTTTAATGCCTCTTTTAATGGGGGTTTGGCCGTTGCTAACCAATCCCAGGTTGCCTGTTGAAAGTTTTGATCCTGTAATCCCGCGATCGCTGCCGCTTCTGCCAACACATTAACGGGCCAGGGATCTCGCCAAGCCTGCCATCGTTGCAAATAATCGGGATGAGCAATGGCATACCCTAACCGTAATCCAGGTAAACTATAAAACTTGGTCAGCGATCGCAGAATGATTAAATTGGGATACTGTTCAACCTGAGCAATCAAACTGGCTGACTGCTCAGGTGGTAAAAAATCCATAAAAGCTTCATCGATGACCACCAAACCAAAGCGGTCTAATAGCGGTAGAATCTCAGCCCTAGAAAATAGGTATCCCGTTGGATTATGGGGATTATTCAATAGCAAGCCTGACCGAGAAAAATCTGCATCGGCGGGAATAATATCGTTTAAGGATGTCTGCGTTAAAACATCAAAAGCAATGGGTTTAATATTGGCCGTAAAAGCGGTTAAGGCTCGCTGATAGTCACCAAAGGCTGGGGTTAATAAAATTGTCTCGTCTTGTTGCGCTAACTCCCGTCCTACCCAGGTCAACAATTCCGCTGATCCGTTACCCGGCAAGATGGTGTCAATTGGAATGTGATGATGGGTCGATAGGTGCGATCGCAGTGATAAATAATTGGGATCAGGATAATGATTGAGTTGGGAAAAAGCCGCTTGAATTGCCTCAAGAATCGTAGTCGGTGGGCCTAGCGGATTGATACTTGCAGAAAAATCTAACAAAGAAGAAGCCGGACAGCCTGCAATCGTTGCTGCCCAAGCTAAATTTCCGCCATGACTCGGCCGACTCACTCAAACGGAAACTTTCCGACTAGGGAGCAACTTTTTCTTTAAATAATTTACCCGCAGAAAAAGCAGGAACTTTGGTGGCAGGGATCACCATTTTTTCGTTGGTTTTGGGGTTGCGGCCTTCGCGTTCTTTGCGAGAGCGTGCTTCAAAGGAGCCAAATCCCACTAAAGTTACTTTATCGCCTTCGGAAACCGCTTCCATAATGGATTCGATAGCAGCAGTCAACACCGCATCAGCTTGCTTTTTGGTGACAGATGCTTTCTCAGCAACTGCATGGACTAATTCAGCCTTATTCATTTAATAATCTCCTTTAGAGTTGTTTTTTCGATGAATTTTGATAAATCTCTCCTGTAGGAACATGGCCAGGAGGCTAAATTAACAGGTCGATCAGGACACATTTATCGAGGTCAGTTGCTGAAATCCCGATAGACTAGCTATTTCAATGATTTATTCTAATGGGTAATTGTCAAAATTGGATCAATTAAATCTTTAATTTATGTGGCTTTTTTCGGATTTTTTTATATTTTGTAACCTAATGAGCAATTTTTACGGACAATGAACCTTCAGTTTTCAGGATGATTGTTGCTATCACATTTGCTCAATTCCTTAAGCAGTAAGCCTTTTACTAGCGTATCTAGCCTTGTTGTAGCTAGAGACTAAGCCAAGTAATTGCCTGGCGAATCCAATCTTCGACATTAAGATTTTTTTGCAAACTAACATCTTGGCTCAGGGACGCGATCGCGCGATTAATTTCGGCTTGAGTATAGCCCAGGGCGAGTAAGGTCATTTCCACATCTTCTAAAATACTGGCATCAGGGGCATTATTATTCGTTGTCGTTAAGCCTGATACCTGTCGCCATTGGGATAGTTTGGTTTTGAGTTCCAGCGCAATTCGTTCGGCTGTCTTTTTACCTACTCCAGGCGTTTTACTTAATTGCTCGACGTTTCCTGTGACAATCGCTTGCACTAATCCTTCCAGTCCCAAGGTATCGATCAAGGCGATCGCCAACTGCGCCCCAATCCCACTCACACTAATTAATTGAGAAAACAGATCCCGCTCAGCTGAAGAGGTAAAGCCAAAGAGAAGATGCTGGTCTTCCCGAATCTGGAGATGGGTAAACACTTGAATAATTTCAGTCTCATCAGGGGTAAAGCTTTGGCCCAAACTATTGGGAATCTGAATTTCATAGCCAACCTGACAGACATCCAAGATCAGCATCATGCGATTTTGGAAATTTTTAGCAACGGAAACGACGTGACCTTTGAGATAGTTAATCATGCATCAATTAAGCAGATTTTAGAGCCTGATTTTTTAGCATAGTCTAAATGGCATTCAGCGATCGCTAAATATTAACCAAACTTTTGGGGATTAAATTAGGCTGACAGCAATAATCTAATAATTCTTCGATATCTTTGACGGTAAAAATCGGAACTTGAAGCGCAGAAGCTACATCCTCAACCGTTAAATCATCCAAGAATTTTGTATCATCATGTTTGAGCATTAAAGAGGGTAATAAAATTCCTTGTCCTAAATTTTTATCTTTTAATCCGTCAATTAAATCTTGACCTGTTAATAAACCCGTTACGGTGATTTCTTGACCCCAATAGTCACTCCGCAAAGGAGCTAAAGTAATCCTTAATCCTTCCACTTGATTTAATCGATTTACTAACGGTTCAAAAGCTTTTTCGACAGCATTGCCGACGACCCAAGTTAATTGTTTGGGTTGCTCAATCTTTTGATGTAATTTACTTTCAGCCAGATCTATAAATTTTTTAATAAATTGACGGATAGAACCGACTCCATTGCCGATTTGGGGATAGTCTTCATAGTGGGATTCAGGCGGTAATTCGGTTTGAGCGATTAAAAACCATTCATCAGCTAACCAAGCAAAATGACTTTTATATTTTTTCTGAAATTTAACTTGTAATGCTTGGACTTTTTCAATAACTTCTAAAGCTTTTTCTCGACTCACGGGAATTAATTCATCTTCAACAGGTCGAAAACGGGTTAAGCCTACAGGAACCACTGCGGCTGAAATAACGGTCGGGATTTCCCCTGAATGGAAGTTCGCTAAATCGAGTAAGGTTCTTTCTAGATGGATACCGTCATTAATGCCTGGACAAACAACAACTTGGGCATGAATTTGTAAGCGTCTTTCTTGGAACCATTTTAAGTGGTCTAATAATTGCCCTGCCCGTTGATTTTTGAGTAAACGAATCCTAATCTCAGGTTCCGTTGCATGAACAGAAACATAAAGCGGGGAAAGGCGCATTTGTTCGATGCGTTGCCATTCTTTTTGGCTTAAATTGGTTAGAGTTAAATAACTGCCGTAAAGAAAGCTGAGGCGATAGTCATCATCTTTTAAATACAAACTTTCCCGTTTGCCAGGGGGTTGTTGATCAATAAAACAAAACGGACAGCGATTATTACATTGAATTAAGCCATCAAATAAAGCCGTTTCAAAACTTAAACCTAGATCCTCATCATAATCTTTTTCAATTTCCAGATGATGACTTTTACCTTTGCTATCTAATACTTCTAATTCTAAATATTCATCGGCACAAAGAAATTGATAGTCAATTAAATCCCTCGGTTTCATGCCATTAATGGAAACGATCGCGTCGCCAGGTTCGAACCCCATTTCTTCGGCGATCGAATCAGGAACGATTGCATTAATTTTGGCAGGTCGGATAGCTAGTTCACTCATCGTATGCTGATATTAATTGACTTAAATAAACTACCGATAAAGTAAGTCTTATCCCCCCTAACCCCCCTTCAAAAGGGGGGAAGCCGAAGGCGGGGGGATTAAGTAAATGGACATTGCTTTATTTAAATGGGGATGACGGGAATTTACCTATTTCCACCATAAAGCTAATAGGGGAAGAATTTAAATTCCTCCCCTAAAGTTTAACGAATGATTGCAATCAATTAGGCTTCTACCAACTCATAGGGCAGGGTTAAGCGATCCAACTGTTGCACCAAGAGGCTGAGGAATAGACCTACATCGGTCACAACGCCAATGGATTCAACAGAACCGCGATCGCTGAGTTTGGTAACAACGGCAGGATTGATGTCCACACAGACCATCTTCACGCCCGCAGGAGTCATATTGCCCACCCCAATGGAGTGCAACATACTCGAAAGCATTAATACCATATCGGCTCCCTGGAGCAATTCGGCGTAACGGCTTTGGGCTTGGATGAGATCCATGATGGTGTCGGGTAAGGGGCCATCATCTC
The DNA here is from genome assembly GCA_964482215.1 of uncultured bacterium. GTDB lineage: Bacteria > Cyanobacteriota > Cyanobacteriia > Cyanobacteriales > Microcystaceae > Snowella. Next base: position 17,237 of record CAYZWO010000037.1, on the reverse strand, counting down.
GGATCGAACCCGCAAGCGCAAAGGGCACATCATTTTTGACGCACTCATACATTACGCCTTTAGTAACTAACCCTTTTTCAACGGCATTGGCGATACTGCCATAACGACGAATGGTATTGATGACTTTTAAGTGATGGCGATGACCGCCGCGTACAGGGATTCCCCGTTGCATATCGACTCCTAAAGAGGTTCCCATCATGGCCTGTTCCATATCGTGAACAGCGATCGCGTTACCGCCTAAAAGAGCATGAACATAACCACCACGAATTAAACGGGAGAGATGTTGTGCGCCGCCTGTATGAATGACCACAGGGCCCGCTGTTACCACAATTTTTCCGCCTTGGTCACGAATTTGGCGCATTTCCCAGGCGATTTGTTCAACCAATAATTCCACCCGTCGTTCGCTCGAAACGCCCGATCCCATAAAGGAAAATTCTTTGCTTTCCTTACGGTTGTTATCGTGGGATTCCACTTTTTTGACGGTACGAATCCCTTCTACACCGACCATGACGCGATCGCCGGCTTTGAGGTCTCGCAGTAACACACATTCAGCCGTAAGGTCATCATAGTTTACCCGAATGGCTGCATCCATGCGTTGATTGTGTACCCGTACCCATTCGCAATTGACCCGAACTTCCGTTGGATAAATGGTACTCACATAGAAATCATCAGGGGCAACGCCATCTTGGGCCACTACGGCGGTATTAATATCACAGAGTTCCTGCGGTGGGGGAACGGCTCCCAAGTCGATCAACTCGGTCATGATTTCTTCGAGGATCTGATGGGAAGGCGCGGAAACCCGAACTTCTGCGGTGGAAATACTATTGCGTTCTACCCCTAAATTGAAGTTGAGAACACGGAAACTGCCGCTATTTTCAACGACTAGATCAAGAGCTTGGTTCAGTAAGCCCGCATCTAATAAGTGGCCTTGCATTTGGATAACACGGCTTTCGATGCTGACAGTTTCATGAACATCATCAAGAATCGGTTCCGTCACCCGTAGCGTTAAACACTTGGCCGCTCCGCCTGCTTTTAAAAATTCGCTTAATGGGGTTTCAATGACGTTAAATCCTGCATTGGCCAAGTTCCGTTTCAGGGTATCACTCACCTGATTCATAACGATGGTATTACCCACATTGACCGCATTACAAGCAAAACAAACCGCATCAGGTTCACTGACAACAATGCGTTTTTCCTCAGGAATTCGCATTTCGATCACGCGATTGGAGTAGGAATCGAAAGCAGGGGGATAGTAGAGTAGATAGCCGCCTGTTAAGGGGCAGAAGCAGGTATCTAAGTGATAGAAACGCTCATCAATTAAACGGAGAGAAACCACTTCGGTGTCTAACCACTTGGCAATATAGGGATGGGAATCCAATTCCGAACGGAAGCCATAACCTGCCCATAACCAACGACCTTCTCGATCAAAGAGGGCATCGCCTGCCCCTTCAAAAGGGAGATCTTGGGGCAATTCGTACACGGTAAAGCCATTGGCTTCAAACCAAGCTTTGAAATAGGGTTCTTCCCCTTGACGTTCTTTATGGAAAAAGCGGCTTAGTACAACGTTATCACCTAGTACCAACCCTGCATTGGCTGTAAAGACCATATCAGGCCAGCCTTTGGCGGGTTCTACCAAATCAACAATAGCGAGTTCTTTTAAAACATGGTGCAGTTTTTGCCACTGTTCTACAGCGCGATCGCGGGAAGACTTGTGAATATTTCCCTCCATCCAAGGATTAATCACATAATCCACGTCGTAGTGGTCAGGAGGACACATTAATATACGAATAGCATCAGTCATAGGGGTTTTAAGTTGAGATAATCAATATTGCAAACAATTTTTTCTGGGTCTGGATTTCGCGATCGCGTTGGATAATTTCTGAATAGTTAGCCAATAAACCAATTGCTGATCCTATCATATCCAAATCTATTTTTTTATAAGATCTATTTTTAATACTTTTTCTGCATTGTTTTGTTGTAAAAAATACAATTAACTAGCGACAATCCATGAATAGAAGTTTGACGATAAGCATTGAAACGTTTAAAGACTTTGACCATTGGTTAGCACCTTAAACCTTTTTCTAAATCAATTAGCCGACTTTTTTAGGTGAATTTGTAAAAATACTCGCGTTAAATTTGATTAAAAAATCATCATTAGTATCAGCTTAAAAAAGAAAAAAATAAAATTTTTTCTAAAACTTTTTTTATTAACAGAAATTACTAAAGCAATAGCAGCCTATCTTGAGCAAACAATCGTTATATTTTACAAAAAAATAATTGCTAGAATCTATTAATCATTACTGAAAAATTAGCTTGAATTGGATTGTTTAAGCACTGAGGAAAATCTTTCTTTATGTTGAGTTTTGTATCGTTCCTTTTCTTGCCCCAGGGAGAGGTTCTTTTCATCGTCTCAACCTAGCCTAGAGATAAAGCTATTAATATTTACATAACTATGACTACTTTTGTTGAAAAAATAGAAAGATCAAACGATAATCCAAGAGATCCGAGAAATCGTGAGGTTATTTTTCCCGTCACCGATCCCTACGGCAGTAATCTGGCTACTCCCATCAATTCTTCCCCCATTGTTAAAGCGTTTATTAATAACTTACCAGCCTATCGTCAAGGCTTATCTCCGTTTCGTAGAGGCTTAGAAGTCGGTTTAGCTCACGGTTATTGGTTAATTGGCCCATTTTTTGAATTTAATCCGTTACGGGAAAGTCACCAAGGTGCTTTGGTTGCCCTGCTTTCCACCTTCGGCTTAATTGTGATTTCGACCCTCGCGATCGCGCTTTATGCTGGTAGTAATCCTCCCGCTCCGACAGCGACCATTACCGCTCCTAATCCACCTGAAGCTTTTTATCATCCCGAAGGTTGGTTTACCTATGCCAAAGGATTTTTGGTCGGTGGCCTCGGTGGCGCACTGTTTGCCTATTTAATTGTTTCTAATGTAGATGTTTTCAAAAATGCGTTGAATATTGTTGGTTTCTAATCTTTTTTAAGTATTCACGATTGATAAACATTAAAGTTAGCAATTCGGGGCACATCACTGTGCCCAAAAATTAATTTTCGTTTGAAAAATTAGCTTGAATAAAATTTAAAAGACGGTGAGCTAGTTCGAGTTTACTACAGGAATTAATTTTCTGTTGTTGACCCTGTTTACCTAAAAAAACAGCTTCATTTGTATCAGTTCCAAAACCCGCTTGGGAGCGATCAATGGGATTAGCCACAATCATATCTAATCCTTTTCGCTGTAATTTTTCCAGTGCAGGCGGAATAATATCACCCGTTTGAGCTGCAAAACCAATTAATCGTTGATGGGACTGCCTGAGTTGATTTAATCGAGCCACAATATCAGTTACAGGCTGTAATTCCAACGCGGTTGGTAACTCTTTTTTGGGTAATTTATAGTTGGCATAATTGGCTGGTTTCACATCAGCAACGGCCGCCGCCATAATAATCCAATTAGCGTGGGGGAGATGCTCCAACAAACTTTTTTCCATTTGCTCTGCACTAACAATGGGAATACGTTGTAACCGTTCTGATTGGGGAATTTGGGTTTCCGATAACGGCCCATGAACTAAAATGACTGACGCTCCTCGATCTAAGGCAGCTTGCGCGATCGCGATCCCCATTTTTCCCGTCGAAGGATTACCAATAAATCGCACTGGATCTAAATATTCCCGTGTTCCACCTGCACTAATAAGTAACGTTTTCCCGATTAAATCCTGCTTTCCTTGGGTAAATACCAGAGATTCTAAAGCCGTTAAAATCGCAACAGGTTCGGCCATTCGTCCACTTCCCACGCGATCGCAGGCCAATAATCCGACCCCAGGCCCAACAAAAGCATAACGGGGATCTTGGCTTAACAATTGCCAATTGCGTTGCACAGAAATCTGTTCCCACATTTCCGTATTCATCGCAGGAGCCAACAAAATCGGACAACGGGACGCTAAAACCGTGTTGGTTAATAGATTATCTGCCATGCCGTAGGCTAATTTGGCTAAAGTCTGAGCCGTAAGCGGTGCAATCAGGAAAATATCGGCCCATTCGCCTAATTCAATATGCAAAGGACGGGTATAAATGGGTTGCCAAAAATCCTGATCCGTATAGGCTTGATGGCGACTTAGAGTTGCAACAGTCAGAGGAGTAATAAATTGCTGGGCTGTTTCCGTTAAAATAACCCGTACTTCAGCCCTCGCTTGAAATAATTGCGAAATCACTTCACAGACTTTATAAGCCGCAATGCCGCCCCCGATGCCGACTAAAATCCGCTTGTTCTTCAGCATGAAAATTTAGGATTCGTCGTAGGTTTCAATATCGAGTAAATAAAGGTAGGGTTCGGCTAGTTCTTGGCGTTGGAAGGCGATCGCGCGGAGTAAATGCCAATCCTGTAGGGCTTCAAAAGGATTACTGTAATCATCAGCTTCCAAACGTTGGGCTAATTGCGCGACATCTTCAGCCGTCATGGTTGAGATTTTCTGTGCCGAAAGCGTTAAAGCTGTCATGATGTTACCTCCTTTGAGGCGATGGTATAAGTGCCTCCGTTTTTATCTTACAGTGATTTGCGGGGAGACTCCGCGATTATTTAAGATTAATTGCTGAATTGACCACCATTGGTTAATAATAATTAACTCAAAAATGCGATGAATTACTAAAATCAGTTTTAAACTCTTTTTTTCTGAGCCACATGAAAAGCAGATAAATAGGTGAGATCTAAGCGATCGCTACCTGTTTTTGATAATTCAGTTGCTAATTCTTCAAATAATTGTGTTCTGGTTTCAGGCTCTAGGGCAATGTAGGGAGAAAGGGTACTTAACAACGCCAGATAATCCGTGATCGTATAAACCAATGAATAAGCTTTACAATCAAAATCAAGCTTTTCAAAATAACCCGATCCTAAAATTTCTTGACCAAAATATTTAAAATTTTCCTGTTGATTTTCTAAGGTTTCATAACGGGCGGGGATGGGCATGGTTGGCGCAAGGGTTTGATAAATGGCTTCTAGCGGTTGATACCTTTCATAACTCAGTTGGGGCGGCGTATTCCACAATAAAATTAAATGGCCTTGATCTTTCAAAACCTTATGAGTTTTAGGATAGGCGATTTCTGAGGTAATCCAATGCCAAGAGGTTGTGGCTATCACTGCATCAAAGTGATCGCGCTCTGCATCCCATTCTTCAAATGTGGTATTCAAAACCGTCACGTTAGGATACTCAGCACAATGTTGCTTGGCGAGGTTAGCGGCTTCTGGGTTAGGTTCTACACTGACCAGAGAAAAACCAAGTTGAGCTAAAGGAACCGTTGCAATCCCTGGCCCGCAGCCTAATTCTAAGATTTTGGCAGAAGGCCCAAGCTGAGCTAATTCAACGACACGGCTTAGGATTTCTTGGGGATAACGGGGCCGTACCCGATAGTAAACCTCAGCAACATCTCCGTACCAGGTTTTCCGTTCTGCTAAATCCTTATTACTATAATTTTTGAGCCATTCTATCCAATTATTCGTTTTATTCATTTGCTTATTTTCTAAATCATTATTTTTAGCTTACTGCGAACTTAAACCATCAAAAAAGTGATGCTTTCCTCTAAATTGTCAATTTTGCATTAGTTAACGCAACAATAAAACCGATTTAACTGATCGCACCACAGGTTCCCCCTTTTCTGTCAGTTTTCCAAATACCATTTTTCCCTTGTAATACATCCCAGAAGAACTTCCCCCGTCTAAATTTAAAGCCTCCTTTACTCCCTGCGATCGCATAAAATCCGCTAACTCAGGCAAGGATAAACCCGAATTTTTGGGATCATCAGGTTTTTGAGCCGCCATCACCCATAAAAGATCCCCTGAAGCCGTTATCCCGATTGCTGTGCGAGCATTGCGTTGTTTTAAACCGATGGCATCACGAACCACTTTTCCTTGGGTTTCTTGCCAAAATCCTTCTTCCGTTGCAGTCATGTTTGGTAATAATCTCGGCCCGCCGCCGATAGCCTCTATTAATTGGCAGTCACTAGGAATCAGTGCATTATGAACCGTGATGGCATAACGAGTTAAATTTCCACATTGATAACGTCGAAATTCACTCCGATTAAAAATTTGGGGTAAATAGGGTTTAAGTTTGGTATTTTGGGTTAAACGCTCATTTTGTTTGGGATCACCTGTTAATTTTCCTTGCTCAGTAATATAGGCTGTAGTCTTTTGGTTTTGAGCATCAAAAAAGCCCGCATTAATGGCCGCGATCGCGGAATATTTTTTCGCAAACTCAGGAACTGTCATCAATTGAGGAGATGAAACTACCGTCACTTGATATTTCCCTTGGGCAGGAATTTTTAATGTATAAACCGTACTGTGGGGTAGGGAATGAACCTCATATTGGGGTAACAGTTGGGGAGTTGGTTGGGTCTCAGGAATATTGGTTGGGCGCGATCGCGTCATTAGGCAACTACTTAAGCTAAGGCTAGTTAGTAAACAGCCGCTTAGGTTAATTAATTGTTTTAATTGCTTTTTCCCGATTTGAAGGAGCATTTTGACAATACCTTCTTTTTTATTAATAAATTCTGTCTAGTGTAAATTTGTCATTAAAAAATGATCTAAGTGACTTAAAGATTTTCAATGATTTTGAAATAATAACCGTCCATTACCCCCCCAGGGGATTGCAAAAGATCGAAAAACATCATTAACTGTTTTTAGTTGCGGATTATTAATTAAATTCGCTGTCCTTGACCGTTCAAATTAAGAGAAAATGTAAGGCTTTATTAATAATGTTGCGAGATTGAATTGGCTCCAATGAATAGGAGCTGCAATCAGAATTATTAAAGCTGATCATGATTTTTGACAATGATGACTTTATTTGCCCTGCCGAGTTATTTTGCCCTTCATATCCCCGATGGTTTCTTGAATCTCCCTGTCAGTTTGGTAACCTGGGCATTTTCCCTAGCGTTGATTTCAATTTCCCTAAAACGTGCTGAAACGGAATACAAAGAACGAACCGTCCCCTTAATGGGGGTTTGTGCGGCTTTTATTTTTGCGGCTCAGATGATTAATTTTCCCATTCCTGGCGGAACCTCAGGCCACTTGTTAGGGGGAACTTTAGCGGGAATTTTACTCGGCCCTTGGGCAGGTTCCCTTGTTATGACAGTGGTGTTTATCGTTCAAGCCGTTTTATTTCAGGATGGAGGGCTGACGGTTCTGGGAGCCAATATTTTTAATATGGGGTTAATCGGAACCTTTGGTGGTTATTACCTTTATCGGGTGGTTCGTTCTCTGTTTGGCTTTTCTAGCTGGCGGGGCATGGCGATGGGAACCGCGATCGCGTCATGGGTTAGTGTGGTGGCGGCGGCGTTCGTTTGTTCAGTACAACTGGCTCTCTCTAATACCGTTCCGTTACAAGTTGCCCTAGTGGCCATGTTATCTTGGCACTTTATTATCGGTATCGGTGAAGCTTTAATTACCCTGGTAACTGTCAGTTATATCTGGCAGAATCGCCCCGATCTACTCTACGATCCGCCCAAACCCAAAACGGTTTTAGAACATTAATCAAATTATTGATCAATCAACGTTGAAATTGCCATGACGAAATCTGCTAACAATCCCCATAAATCTTTACTGTTAATCGGTTTGGGATCGGCGATCGCGGTTGCGGCGTTTTTATCTCCCTTTGCCAGTAGCTATCCTGATGGACTGGATCGCGTTGCCCAAGACTATCAATTTGATGAAAAAGCTGAAGAAAAACCCCTATCCCATAAACTCCCCTTTCATGCAGTGTTTGATGAATATGCTGTGCGCGGCGTTCCTTCTTCTGTTGCCACTCCCCTAGCAGGATTTGTCGGAACGTTGGTAACCTTTGGCTTAACCTGGGGATTGGGTAAGGTGTTAGTCAAAAAATCCGATTCAACACGCTAACCGTTCTTGGTACTTTATTTCCCTATGCTGTTGCACATCGGTACTTTCCAACTCGATCAAGATAGCCATCACCTGACCCTTTGGCATCGTTTAACACCCCAGATTCGTCTGCTCTGTGCTTTGCTCTTTGTCTTTTTTACGTCTTTCACGCCCAATGGTCACTGGGGGACTTGGAAAATTTACAGTTTAGGGCTGATATTTCTCGTTTTAGTTAGCAAAGTTTCTTTATCCGTTCTGCTAAAACGAGTTGCCATTGAATCGGCTTTTATTGGGGTCGTCCTGTTAGGAACCTTATTTCGAGATGGGGGAGACATCCTGTGGCAATGGGGTTGGTTACGGATTACAACGGAAGGGATGACGGTCTTAGGAAGCGTCAGTTTTAAAGCCATTCTTTGCCTGTTGATGTTGAATGTATTAGTGCTGACCACCGCCATTCACCAATTACTCGCGGCTCTAACGATTCTCAAAACTCCTCCTTTATTAGTGGCAATTTTAAGCTCCATGTATCGTTATGTGGGCTTGTTAATCGAAGAAGCAGAAACCATGAAGCGGGCTGCCTTATCCCGTAATTTAATGAATAATGCCCATTGGCAACGATTAATTATTGGTAATACCATCGGTTTGTTGTTTATCCGCACTTATCAGCGAGGTGAACGGGTTTATCAATCCATGTTGGCAAGGGGATATGGGGGCGTTCCGATGATTACCCAAAGTCCAACCTTAGCGCATTGGGATTGGTTGGCGTTAAGCTGGATGATTGCTCTTTTGCTGTTGGGACAAGGGTTTTACCTGTCTCCTTTGGGAAATTAGATGCACCATAATTCTGTTTTTGTTGAAAATCTCAGTTTTACCTATAGCGATGGCACCCAAGCTCTCAAAGGAATTAATTTAGCGATTGAAGCCACCGAACGGGTCGCGATCATCGGAGCTAACGGATCAGGAAAATCCACATTATTACTCCATTTAAATGGCTTAATTTTGCCCCAAAGCGGTAGGGTTATCATCGGACAGCAGGAAATTACTCCTAAAAACCTCAAATGGATTCGCAATTATGTGGGTTTAGTGTTTCAAAATCCCGATGATCAGATCTTTATGCCGACCGTTGGGGAAGATTTACAATTTGGCCCCAGAAATCAGGGAATGAATGAGTCAGTGATTCAAACTCGTTGCCAGCAAGCCCTTCAAGCTGTTGGGTTAGATCCCCATCTCTATTTATCTCGTAATGCTCACCATTTATCAGGCGGTGAAAAAAAACGGGTCGCGATCGCGGGAGTCTTGGCAATGGAACCGCAAATTTTAGCCCTTGATGAACCCTCAGCCCAACTTGATCCCCGCAGCCGTCGTCAATTAATCGAATTATTGCGTCCTCTGCCGCTTACTTATCTGATTGCAACCCATGATTTAGACCTCGCCTTAGAACTCTGCGATCGCATTATTATTCTTAGTCAAGGACAAGTAGTAAAAGATGGGCCAACCGAGGAAATTTTGAGTGATTCAGAAACCCTAGAGCAATATCACCTCGAATCTCCCCTTAGCTATAGCCGCCCCTATTGTTTACTCCAAGATCAGCCCTATCCCCAGATTTTCCGTAAACAATGAGCAATGCGTGCCGCTGCGCCTGGTTTTCCTAAGCGTTTTTTGCCATTTTCTGAAATAGCTAAGCGTTTTTCAGGATTATTTAACAATAGCTTTAATTCTGTAGCCACTTCTGAAGGCTGAGATAATAAAGTCACCGATTGCCCCAGTAAATAGGTTTGTCTTTGAGCAAAAGTGGGGGTAAATTGTGGGCCTGTCCCAGGCAGACTAAAAACAGGTTTTCCTAAGCCGACAAATTGTTCTGTTGCCGTTCCTGCCATCGCGATCGCTACATCTGCCAAATGTAAACAGGTTCCATAGGCCCGTTGACTGATAATTAGTTGGGCATGATTTTGTTGAAAAATTTTGGCTTCAGGGTCATTTAACAAGTTATTGTCTGAATTTAAGTTAGCAGGCTGCCATTTTTCATTGATTAAGGCTTGTTGTAAAGGATCTAAATCTAAAGAAGGCGCGATCGCGGCTAAAAAACAGAGAGATTGATTCTGAAACTGTTCTAAAATTTCTTGAACGGCTTGCAAAATTAACTGCCAATTTCGTTCCGCTTCAGGCGATCGCGATCCAGGCAATAACAAAATGGTTAATTGAGCAGGCTTCTTTTTGGGTAACTCGCTGTTGACTTCTAACCCATCCATCATGGGATTGCCCAAATCAAAAGCAGGAATAGAAAATTGCTGAAGATTTTTCGCTGTTATCTGATCTCGTGGAAAGACCGCTTTACACCGAGGACGACTCATGAGCCACCGTTCCCAAGGGTAATAATCCGAACCCAGTTGACGCGCCACCCAAGAAGTCGAAGCTAACCAACCGTCTTCATCCCGCAAATAATATTCTGATTTGGCTGTTCCCACAAATCCATAGTCTGCTCCACTTAACCAAGCAAAAATTAAGGGCACAATATCCCCAACCGCTAAAATCTTTCCTCCCTCTTTCGCCCATTGTTGAATAGCTTGATATTGCTTGAGCGTTAATTGCAGTAATCCGCCTTTTAAGTCCCTCAACAACTCGCGGCTATCCATATAAATAAATCCGCCCGATGGCATTTTTTGTACGGCACCAATCACGGGAATATTTAAATGATCGTAGGCATGACCTTCACCCACTAGCGGCAAAACTGCTAATTCAGGCGGATTCTCGGTCAATTGGATCTGTTCGGCAATCCTCGCGGCGATCGCATCTTCTCCATGACCATTACTTAAAATCAACAATTTCATTTAACAAATTCTTAAAAGGGTTTCTTTTTATAGCGGAGAGTGTCAGAATGGGAGACTGTGTATTTCTCCGATAGAACTAGCCGCATGACTCAACAATACCGCCTTACCCTGTTGCCTGGCGATGGCATTGGCCCCGAAATTATGGCGATCGCTGTCGATGTTCTTAACGTAATCGGCAAACAGTTTGACTTAGATTTTACGTTTCAGGAAGCACTCATCGGAGGAGCGGCGATCGATGCAACGGGGCACCCCTTACCCGAAGAAACCTTAACCACTGCGCGCAATAGTGATGCGGTTCTCCTCGCGGCCATTGGGGGATACAAATGGGATACCTTACCCCGTCAGCAGCGGCCCGAAACAGGATTATTAGCCATTCGAGAAGGCTTAGGTTTATTTGCCAATTTACGTCCTGCCACCATTTTCCCTCATTTAATTGATGCTTCTACCCTCAAACGAGAAGTGGTTGAAGGGGTCGATATTATGGTGGTACGGGAATTAACAGGCGGAATTTATTTTGGACAGCCCAAGGGAATTTTTGAAACGGAAACGGGCGAAAAGCGGGGGGTCAATACCATGGCCTATCGGGTTTCAGAAATTGATCGCATTGCCAAAGTTGCCTTTGAAACGGCCCAAAAACGCAGCCATAAACTGTGTTCGGTCGATAAGGCCAATGTATTAGATGTCTCCCAACTCTGGCGCGATCGCGTTACCCAAATGGCGGCAGAGTATCCCGATGTGGAACTATCCCATTTATATGTCGATAACGCTGCAATGCAGTTAGTCCGCGCTCCCAAACAATTTGACACTATTGTCACAGGAAACCTGTTTGGTGATATTTTGTCAGATGAAGCGGCCATGTTAACGGGCAGTATTGGAATGTTACCGTCCGCCAGTTTAGGAGCCGATGGGCCAGGACTATTTGAACCTGTTCATGGTTCTGCCCCCGATATTGCGGGCCAAGATAAAGCCAATCCATTAGCCCAAGTCTTAAGTGCTGCCATGATGTTACGGTATGGTTTAAATCAACCCAAAGCGGCCGATAAAGTGGAACAAGCCGTTGCGACGGTATTAGAAAAAGGCTATCGGACAGGAGATATTTTGTCACCTGGAACGCAATTAGTCGGTTGCCGCCAAATGGGGGATGCTTTAATAGAAATTTTAGAATCCTAAAGAAGGATTTGTACGTCTAACAATTCATTAGCTATCATTAACATCAATAGACCTGAAACGGTAAGCGTTCAATTCACTGAAGGGAGGATAGACCATTGGTTTACGCGACGGAAGAAGCTACCAGCAACGCAAATTATACGGAAGTTCCGATGATCCTAGATCCAAAACTCTTACGGATGGCTCGGCGGATTTATCGCTCCTATTGCGTTTTGCATCCCAAAACACATCGGCGACCTTTGGGCATTGCCATTCATCGGGATACCCATCGCGGGCAGTTGATGTTTAACCAAAAGCCTATCCTCTTACCAGGAGAATGCTTTGTTCCTGTTAAGCAGTTAGAATCTTCCGAAAGCCGTTAATTGTTAATGACTTGTTTTTGTGATTTTTTAATAAGCTTTTATATTTTACTGTTTTAAATTGTTGAGAAGTTTTAAGGGGAATGAAGCTGGTTTTCACCGATCAGCTTTAGTTTCTTGTTTTTTAATGGCCGTGATCGCCATTGAGGTCAATATTAAGTTATTTTAAGATCAGTCCCATTTTCAGGATGATCTCAGCCTTTCATGAATATCCTTAGCAATTTATTCTCTCCACCGAAATCTAAATCAACACACAACAACGAAAAAACACCTGCCTTTGGACAACCTAAAGCCAAAAAAAGTAAACGCAAGGTTGAAATTAAATCGCCCCAAGAGATTGAGATTATGCGCCAGGCGGCGACGATTGTGGCAACGGTGTTAAAGGAAATTCAGGAAACGGTTGAACCAGGGATGACCACAGGAGATCTCGATGCTCTTGCTGAAAAACGGATTCGCGAAATGGGAGCAACACCGAGTTTTAAGGGGTATCATGGCTTTCCTGCTTCTATCTGTGCTTGTATTAATGCCGAAGTGGTTCATGGCATTCCCCACAGAAAAAAAGTGATTCGAGCAGGAGATGTCTTAAAAGTTGATACAGGAGCCTATTTTCAAGGCTTTCATGGCGATTCTTGTATTACGATTCCCGTTGGCAAAGTTTCTCAGAAGGCAGACAAGTTAATTCGAGTTGCAGAAGAAGCGTTATATAAAGGGATTGAGCAGGTTAAGGCGGGTAATTATCTATTAGATATTGCAGGAGCCATTGAAGATCACGCCAAAAAACATGGTTATAGTATCGTCGAAGAATTTACAGGTCACGGGGTCGGGCGTAATCTCCACGAGGAACCCTGTGTTTTCAATTTTCGGACTCGTCAGCTTCCTAATGTTCAATTAAAACCAGGGATGACCTTGGCGATTGAACCTATTTTAAATGCAGGCTCTCGATTTACTCGGACTCTCCGCGATCGCTGGACAGTGGTAACGATTGATAACGCACTTTCGGCCCAATTTGAACATACGGTGTTAGTCACAGAAACAGGGTATGAGATTTTAACGGATAGAAGCAAGGTTTGATAATTGATAAGTAAGTCAACCTTATTTTTTATAAAATCCCCCCGCCTATCGGCTCCCCCCTTACTAAGGGGGGCAGGGGGGGATAAAGCTTAAAAAGATTTTACGTTTTATTCAGTTGCTCTACTTAATTACTCTACTTAATTATTAGTTAAAAAGGGTGAAATGTTTGTAGATTTTCATTGAAAAAGATTTAATATTAGATTTTTACTCAAAAAATGCTCGTAGAAATTTTCCTACAAATAATGATTGGTAATTAATTTATGAATAAAACCAAAAGCCTAATTCTAGCCTTAGTGGCAGTCATTTTGAGTGCATCCGTTTTTTTCGGGTTTCAAACTCAGGTGAATTCCAGTTCCTTAGAAGCGCAAGCCAAACAAGCCGTTCCTTTAGAAATTGCGCTTACAAATGGCAAGCCAACCCTAACGGAATTTTATGCCGATTGGTGTAGCAGTTGTCAGGCTATGGCTGAAGATTTAGCAGCTTTAAAGGGCAAGTATGACCCATCGGTTAATTTTGTGATGCTCAATGTTGATAACAATAAATGGTTGCCTGAAATCCTAAAATATCGAGTCGATGGCATTCCTCATTTTGTTTTCCTCGATCAAACGGGAGAGGCGATCGCGCAAGCAATTGGAGAACAACCGCAATCTATTATGGAAGCGAATTTAGATGCACTCATTGCGAATACTGCCTTACCCTATGCCAGCAATACGGGTCAAACCTCAGCATTTCAACCTAAAATCAATTCCGCAAGCAATGACGATCCGCGTCTGCATAGTTCCCAAGTCAAACTTGATTCTGATAGTTGATAATTGGCGTGTCACTCAACAAAAAAGTAGGGAAAAGTCAGGTATTTAAAGAAACTTCATGGCAGTGGATACTATTTTCGCGTAGGATTGATGAAAGGCTTTTTCTAGCCGCCTGAAAATAAACGGTTCTCTTCATGTCTGTTTCTCTAGAAAAATTTGAGTATCAAATCGGTGGTAGTCTTCGAGATAATTCACCGAGTTACGTGATTCGGGAAGCAGATGATATTTTTTATCAGGCATTAAAAGCAGGCGAGTTTTGTTATGTCTTAAATTCTCGACAAATGGGAAAGTCCAGTTTGCGGGTTAGGACAACCCAGCGTTTACAGCAAGAGGGAACGCTTTGCATTTTTATTGATTTAACGGGAATGGGGAGCCAGGATGTTACCCCCGAAAAATGGTATGCAGGAATTGTTAATTGGTTAGTGAATGTCTGTCAGGAGTCAACTAAACGTCAATGGCGATCCTGGTGGCGAGAGCAACGCGATCTATTATCTCCAGTTCAACGCCTGAATGAGTTTATTCGAGAAGTTTTATTAGTTGAAGTTCAGCAAAATATTGTTATTTTTATTGATGAAATTGATCGGGTTCTTAGCCAAAGTTTTCCTTTAGATGATTTTTTTGCGCTAATTCGTTCTATTTATCAACAACGCGATGTTAATCCTGAATATCAACGTCTGAGCTTTGCACTTTTGGGGGTAGCAACTCCGAATACGCTCATTCAAAATAAAGATAGTACTCCGTTTAATATTGGTCAGGCGATCGCGCTCACGGGATTTAAGTTAATGGAAGTTGAGCCATTAACTAAAGGATTACAAGGAATTATCCAATATCCCGAAGCCGTGATGCAGGAAATTTTAAATTGGACAGGGGGACAACCTTTTTTAACGCAAAAACTTTGTAAGACAGTTCTGGAAAATGCCCATTTACAAACGGGAGATGCCAAAACCTTTGTAGAACAGGTTGTTTATACAAAAATTATTGACAATTGGGAAGCACAGGATGAACCCGAACATTTACGCACCATCCGCGATCGCCTACTTAGAGATCAAGACCGAGTAGGACGATTATTGGGATTGTATCAACAAATTTTGCAACAAGGAAGCATTGCCTTTGATGGAAGTGCGGAACAAATGGAATTGCGGCTTACTGGCTTAGTCGTCGATCAAGACGGTAAATTAAAGCCCTATAACAAAATTTATCAATATATTTTTGATCAAACTTGGGTAGAAAGTAAATTAGCCGCTCTCCGTCCCTATGCCCAAAGTCTAACCGCTTGGTTCAAGAGTAATTGTCAAGATTTATCGACCTTATTACAGGGTCAGGCATTACAAAAAGCCTTAACCTGGTCGTTTGGAAAACAATTAAGCGATCTCGATTATCAATATTTAGTGGCTAGTCAAGAATTGGCGAACCAACAGACCCAAGCGACATTAACCGCAACCGAACAAGCCAGTGAACTCCTTGCCGTAGCACGACAAAAAGCAAAACAAACGGTTCTCAAAACGCGCATTTCTGGCTGGTGGATTCCTAAAGTGAGTTTAGGGATTGGCATACCGATTATGCTGTTGCGGTTTGTGGGCGGTTGGCAGGGAAGCGAGTGGGCGATGTGGGATCAATTCGTGCGTTGGCGACCGTTACAAGCCCGTGATCCCCGTATTGCCATTGTCACTATCACGGAACCTGATATTCAAAAATATCGTTGGCCACTTTCGGATAAAACTTTAGCTCAAGTTTTAATGAACATTAAGGATCAAAATCCCCGTGCAATTGGTTTAGACATCGTGCGCGATATTTCCATTGAGCCAGGTTCTCAAACGCTATCAACGGTTTTCCAATCAACGCCAAATCTTTTCGGGATTGAAAAAGTTATTGATTCGGTCGTTGCCCCGCCGCCCTTACTCCGCGATCGCGCTCAGGTTGGTTTTGCCGATATTATTCAAGATTACGATGGCAAAATTCGTCGTGCGCTATTAGCTACTCACGGCCAAAAGAAAGAAGACACACAAAGTTTTGCAGTTAAATTAGCCCTATTTTATTTAGAAAGCCACAATGTTCATTTACAGACATTATCGAATAATCAATTTCGTTTAGGGAAAGCACTCTATCTTCCTTTTAAAGGCAACGATGGAGCCTATATACAACCTGACGCTGGTGGCTATCAACTTTTAATCAATTTCCGAGGAACGGAACGAGATTTCGATACAGTTTCTTTGGACAAGGTGCTAAGTAACCAAATTCCCGAAGACTTCTTTCGCGATCGCATTGTCTTGATTGGAGCAACCGCAGAAAGCCTTAAAGATTTCTTTGATACGCCCTACAGCGGGGGATTATTTCCCAATCCCGATCCCATGCCTGGAGTCGTGCTTCATGCCAATATTGTCAGTCAAATCCTGAGCACGGCCTTAGATGGGCAACCCTTGATTTATAGCTGGCCCGATCCCGTTGAATATGGATGGATAATTTTGTGGGCTTTGATTGGAGCCGGTTTTAGTTGGTGGAGTAAATCCCCATCGACAATTCTTTTGAATATCACTGTGTTGGGAGCAGGCTTAATGATCGGTTCTTATGCTATCTTCCTTCAAGGTTTATGGATTCCGGTTATTCCTCCCCTGATTGCGTTAGGGGGAACCGCGATCGCCATGATTATCATCACCAATCGAGAACGCGATCGATTACTTTGCCAATGTACCTTTTTAGAACTGTTAACTACTCAGTCAAGTTCTCCCCTCGTCTTTAAAATTGCTCTCGCTTACCTGGAACAATCTGAAAGCAAAGAGAATCAAGCTTGGATTCATCAGCAACTAGAGCAATCCTCTTCAAAAGAGTAGCGGTGAAACTGAAACGGAGCTTAAACCGACTGATTTCAATAATTCTGTCCAATTGTTAAGTAATGTAGGATTATTGGGGGATGCTTGTCGAGCTTTTGCTAAATATTCTAAAGAATCATACCAAATTCCTTTTTCTCCGTACCAGGCAGAGCGTTCGAGTAGATCTTGTTTTTTAGGGGCAATGGACATGTTAACCCGACTGACCATTCCTTCAACTACCGGATCATTAGGGTGGGTATTGCCATTACAAACTCAGTAGATCGAAAACTAATTTTGGAAAAGAGGTAAGGTCAAGTTAGAAG
>CAYZWO010000036.1:8039-34015 GCA_964482215.1 uncultured bacterium | reverse complement strand
CTACACTTCTTTCTTCAACCCATACTTTTCTCTTTTTGTCAATGCGTAACTCCTACAGTCTATGACGACGCTCTGGCGCGACTTTGGTAATATCGCTTCTTTGATCAGTTCTGCATTCCCTTGTATGAAGTTGTAGGAATGTGAAAACTAGCGACGATAGGTACATAGGTACGTTCACTGATTTCGCTATATCGACTCAGATTGGTGAAGTTTACTTTCCCGCACATTACTAAAATTGTCGACAACAGGATTGACAGAAATCTCTGTTGAACTTTACTGATTACTTTCGGTATGATGTCGCTAATGCTATTCATTGGGTGCTTTGATTCAATACTTGCACCTTATACGATGGATAGCTTTTTTGTTCCCTTTTTTTAAAATTGTCCGTAGTATTGATCTTTTCCCTCTGCAATCATTGCTACCCTAAATTTACCTTGGAGTGCATCTGATATCGTTACATTGGGAGATGGAAGCGAAACTGTGTTTGATTTGTACACTGCGATTGTAATTTGGGATGGTCAGTATCGCGACATTTACATCGCAGAATCGGAAACAGAACCTCTGCTCGGCATGGCAATGCTTTACGGTTATCGGTTGCAGGTTGATACTATTGAGGGTGGTATCGTCAAAATCGAAGCTTTGTGATGTTTGCTGAAGCAGTGCGATCGCCGCTCTTGTAAGGTACGTTTCTTAACGCTTTATTTTTATTCAGCCGTTGGGAGTCACTTCAGAGACCTGTTTAATGCATAAATTTTTGTAGAGGCGCGATCGCGCTAGTTGGAATTGTGGATAATTTTAGGATAGAACGGATTAGGGCAGGAACTGAATCTTTGGTTTTTATGACGGATACGATGATCAAAGAGGAAAAACCATGACGGCATCCTATGAACAAGATTTTGGGCTTTGGGCTGAGCACATGGCAAACTTATTAGCCTCTGGTCGCTTTTCTGAATTAGATATTGAAAATTTAGTTGAAGAGGTCAGGGACTTGTCGAAACGGGAACGCGATCGCTTGTTCAGTAGCCTGAGATTAATTTTGCATCATTTATTAAAGTGGGACTATCAACCTAAACGACGGTCTCGCAGTTGGCTAGGAACGATTCAACGGGAACGGGCCAATATTAAGCTCTATTTGGACGATAGCCCCAGTTTAAAGAGATATTTAACGGATGAAAGCATATTAAAACTTTATGCTGTTGCGTGTTCCGATGCTTTTAGAGAGACAGGATTAGAGTTTCCCTCTATTTGCCCTTATGGCATTGAGGATATTTTAAATCGTTCTATTTCTTTATCGGAAAAATCTTAAAGGCAGCCGCGTTAATCTTTTTGGAGGCGTGATTGATGATTTTGTAAGTGCGATCGCCGATCTTGTAGGGTGCGTTTCTTAACGCGCCTTTTGTGTTTCTATATGCGTTACACTACGCTAACACATTCTACTTTTTGGCTGTTACTGTTACTGAAAAATGACAGAACTACTTTAACAAGCGATCGCGGCTCGATTTTTGGTAATGCGATCGCTGTGGTAATCTGAGTAGTATTACTTGCTGCTCAATCGTTTGCTCGTCTAGATGCAGAAGAGGAGGCAGATGGGGAATCCGAAGCCAGTTCGTAGTGAGGTCTGGCTCATCAATTTTGGGAGAGCCGCAAAAGTGCGATTAGAATTATGACTCAGCGAGCATCAAACACCACATTATTTCGCTTGTCTCCGTTGATTAAAATTACCTTGCTTAGTCTCTATTTAAGCTTAACCATTCCGTTGCCATTTTTAGCAATTTTTACAAAAACACCCATTTCTCCCCAATTATTATGGATCGGGATTGCTCTTGGATTGGTCATCCTAATCGCGGTTTTGAGTGAACGGGTGATAGTTGATGATGAAAAAATTGCGGTGGGTTATCCTCGTTGGGTTCCGAGTCAATTTCGTAAAGGTTGGTCTTTAGCGTGGACAGAGACTAAAGATCTCAAAATGCGGACAACAGGACAGGGGGGACTGGTTTATTATTTAACCTCTAAAACCGAAGAGAAAGCCTATTTATTACCCATGAGAATTGCGGGTTTTGCTCGTTTAGTGGATATCATTCAAACTAAAACTGGGATTGATACAACTGATGTACGCCCTTTATCTCAACCTTGGATGTATATTACTTTATTTATTTTTACTATTTTTCTAGGTTTAATTGATGCTTGGACAATCGTAGCGGCAACAACCCAAATGAGTTAAGTTAAACTGGACTTTTAATCATGAAAATACTTAAGCTAAGTTAATCGTAAAACTGGCTCGTTGATGAAAATCGGCTTCTTTGGCTGTGTGGTTTAAGGCCCAATAGGTTATGTCCTGATCTTGGCTTTCAATGACAATTGTAATGCCAACATTTAAGGCTTGTTCGGAGGAAATAATAGGGTTTAAATCTAACATTAAAGATAGAACCAAACGGTCAAATTGTTGGTGAACTACAAAGGGTAAGGCTTGATACGCGGTTTCTGTTATCATTCCTTGGCGATAGTTATCAAAGCGATAAATATTCCAATGACCCGCAGGAGACAGGTTAAATTCCCAATAGCGATCGCTGTTTTGTAAACCGAGAAAGAATTCAAAACAGGTGGTTTGCCAGAGGTCATCTAATCGAGCAGGAGAATAAACAGGCGGCGCGATCGCGACTTTTTCTAGTTCTCCTGTCAGGTTAAAGGTGATCTGTAATTGTTGATTAACTCGTTCAATCTCACCTTGAATTTTAATATCGGGATGGGGCGAATTATTGGGAAATGGGATGAGGGAAAAATTTGTCATCGTAAATTTGCAATTAATTGGCGAATGGTCGTTTCTTGGGTTTCAATACTTTCGGTTAATTTAAATTGCACTAAGGCTCTAGCGAGATTGTGGCCAGGATATTTCACTTTAAAATACACATCTCCTGCTAAATGATCGGTAAAAAAGCGTAACCCTAATTCAAAGCTAATCAGCCGCATGGCATCAAACAGATAAGCATAGTCATTATCGGTTAAAAAGGTCTTAGCAACCGAAAGATAGCCCGTTAAAATGCCGCGACACAGTTCCACATCAAAATAAACCGCTTGCCAATCCGCCGTTTCTTCTCCCATCGGATTACAGCCTGAGCGTAGACAATCGCCAATATCGTAGTGAACCAGACCAGGTTTTACCGTATCTAGATCGATCACACTCACGGCTTTTCCCGTCGCACAATCAAACATGACATTATTCACTTTTGGGTCACCGTGCATCAGGCGTAACGGTAATTTTCCTTGGGCTTTTGCGTCTTCTAACACGGAACACCAAGCAGCGCGATCGCGGACAAAGTTCAATCCATACTCAACTTCAGGGGATGGGGCAACCGAGGTTTGAGCTAAAACCGTTTCATAATGCTGTAAATAGCCTGGCGTAATATGGAAGCCTTCTAGGGTATCGGTTAATTTACTCGGTTCCAAATCACTGATTAGCGTATGGAACATTCCCAAGGCATAACCTACTTCTTCGGCATGGCTGGCATCGGTAATGATATCAAAGGATTCAGACCCCTCAACAAAGCTAATGGCTCGCCAATAAGACCCATCCCCCGTATTCCAATGATCTTGACCCGATTTGGTTAAAATTACTCTCGGTACTTCCCAGCGTCGGTTTAAGGGGTGATCTTGCAGCTTGGCGTGGACGTGTTCGGTGAAGGTGTACATATTTTGCATTACCCGTTCAGGGTGCTGAAACACCTTGGTATTAATGCGCTGTAAGACAAAGCGGGTTTGCTCTAAATCATCAAGACTGACGAGAAACGTATCGTTAATATTTCCATTTCCCAAAGGTTTAATGCCTGTAATGTTACCCTGATGGGAAAAATGTTCTGCAATGCTCAGTAAGCGATCGCGCTCAAAAGTCTCAAAGTTCGTTGCCATAGCGATTCAATAATTTAGCCAAAAAGGAATGTTTGAGAGAGGTACAGTCATTGATAGATTATCTGTCAATAACTTAGCCTGAATGAATTTTATGTAATATAATAAAAGTGAAAAAGGATGCAGCAGACATGGGGAAGTCCATTGCGCTCCAACTATAACATTCCGTTGGAGTCGTATTTGTAGCTTTTGAATATTACACAATTCTGTGTAACGTGTATTACATTACATAATTCCTTGTAAACTGTATTACACAATTCTGTGACCAACCATGACATCCCGTTACCCTCTGTCGGTCGTGGCAAGCCCGGTAAAGACGTTCTGAATACCAAAAAATTATTTTTTGGCGGAGGCTCCTTAAGGAGTCTTCGTTATTTTGGGGGTTTTGGTAAGGATTTCTTTTTGAGCAAATTAGAGGCGATTACAAAAAAACTTACTTTCTTTACTTTGCCCCTCTCCCTGGGATAGGCACTTACCACATGAAGTCTTAAGGCGTTATTTTCTCTGAAAACAGCAAAAACAACAAAATAATTAGTTTTGACTCCTTCAAAATTTATCTCTTTAACTGTTGCGAAATTGCCGTAACCCGCATGAAATACGAAAGTTTCTTTCTCCCCCAATGAGCGAACAATACTCAGTAACTGTTTAGAAAGATTATATCTGTCGATGTTGAAGTGTCTCTCTTCTTGGGGAGCTTTGTAAATCCATAGAGGAGCTTCGGTTTCGGATAGGTCTGGATTTTCCTTGGTGAAACAGTGTAATCCATAAGTCACTTTAAACTTATAGAGATATGGTTCATGCCCCTCTCTGTTATCCTGATATTCTACCCAATGGGCATCAAGATGGGATAAATCGTAAACTTGATCCTTGAAAACGAAAGGTCTCCAACGAGAAACTTCTTTTCGAGAAGGTTGAGATGTCATAGGTTAAATTTTATCAGCCAATGACTAGTTTCCACTAATCAACTGCTAATTAACTGCAACAATTGCTCCAAAGAAAATTTGCTCCCCATATCCGTATTTTCCAGCAAAGTATCTGCCAGATCGTGTTGTTGATTGTGAACAATGTTTTAGGTTAATAGAACTCGCTCGATCATTTCTCCATCCTCTAATTCAATTACGCGATCGCCGACTCCATCTTTTGTCCAAGGGGTAAATTCTTGGCTGGATAGAAGTAGTTGACGGTTGTGATTGGTCAGTAGCAAGAGATCGGGAGAGTTGATCGCGGGTAACATGGCTACTAACTGATCGGTTTTCTGGCTAAATTGTATGGCAGTTGTCCCAATATCGCCTAATCTGCCAACTCGTAAAGACTCCACCGCAAAGGCTTTCCCAAAACCAAATTGGGTTAATAATAAAACTGTTTCACTGGGCTGCACTGACACACAACCGACTAAGGATTCGCCTACCCGTAAGCGAACGGCAGGATTTCCTTGGGCATTGCGTCCCATCGGTGGAATATTTTCTTCTTTGAGGGAAAATCGCAATAATCGCCCGCTACTGGTGGCTAGGACTAAATCTTCTGTGGATTGAATGAACTGAATAAACTGAAGCTTGTCTTCGTCTTTAAATTTAATCAGGCTCAATCCTCGATTACCTAATTCGTCAAATTCATTGAGTGTTAAGCGTTTTAAACGGCCACTCTGGGTCATGAGCAGCAAATCTTGATAGCCGAGGGCTTCAGGCAAAAAGAATTGCCCTGCAATCTTATCGGCATCTCGCTGGGCACTTTTGGGTAATAGCTCTAATAGGGGAATGCGGGTAATTTCGACTGAGGGAATTTCTTTAACGTTAACAGGGTAGGCTTTTCCGCGATCGCTGACGACGACCAATTGTTCTCGTTGTTGGATTGGCTCTCGATAAATTACGGGGTCATCGTTAGGCGTTGGGGCTTGATGGGTCGGCGTTTCCCAACACACTTCTCCTGATACCGTCACGGTTAACTGGGCATCATCGAGCGGAACTTGGGGCGTAAACAGGCTAAAAGGATGAGGTTGTTTTGTTTCGGATTTATCAGATTTAGGGGAGACTATTGCGGATTCTGGTTCATTTGTCTGGATTTTTTCCGTTGAAGATTGTTCGATTTCTGTTTTTTTCGTTTCCCGCTTGTTAACGATTTCTGTTGCTACGGTTAAAGCCGAAGATTCAGTGAGTTCCTGAGAATCGGTTGTGATTAAAGGTTGAACTTCACGGGACGCGATCGCAGAATCAACAGATGGCGCAGTAAGTTCCTTAGACGAGGAAGCGGGGGAAGTCGGTGCTGGTTTGGGCAGAGGAGACTTAACAATGTGGGTACGGCGTTCATCTCCAAAGGCTTTTTTCAGTTTCCGTAGCTCTTTTTTGAGGGATTTCAAACGCTCATGGCGATTCGTCAGTAAGGTGTCTAACTCTCGAATGCGATTTTCTAGTTCTTCGTGTTCCGTTTCCAGTTTTTGCCGTTCTAGCCCCGTGATGCGTCGCATGGGCATGGCTAAAATTGAATCGGCTTGTTCTTCGGTAATGTCTAAACGGACTTGCAGTTGAGCTTTGGCGGTTGGGCCATCGGCAGCATGACGCAAAATATCAATGAGTTCATCTAAATGATTGAGCGCAATTAATAACCCTTGGAGTAAATGCAACCGTTTTTGACATTCACCTAAATCATGGGAATATTGCCGTGTTAAGGTTTCTTCCCGAAATTTTAAAAATTCTTCTAACAGTTGACGTAAGGATAGCTGGCAAGGTTTGTTATCAACCAGAGCTAATAAAATGACTCCAAAATTACTTTGTAACGCCGTTTGTTTATAAAGTTTCTCTAAAACTGATTGCGGATCGGCATCTTTTTTGAGTTCAATGACAACTCGCATCCCTGTGCGATCGCTTTCATCTCGCAAATCAGCAATTTCTTCTAAGCGGCCTTGATTCACTAACTCAGCCATTTTTTCAATCCAAGCAGCCTTATTAACCTGAAACGGTAACTCGGTCACAATAATGGCCGTTCGGTTGCGATTGCGTCGTCTTTCGGTCTGAATGGTTTCAATATGGCTAACGCCTCGGACGGGAATTAAACCTTTGCCTGTGCGGTAAGCTTCCCAAATTCCCGTTTGATCAAGAATTTCTCCTCCTGTCGGAAAATCGGGGCCAGGAATAATTTCCCACAACGTTTCATCAGGCAATTGGGGATTATCAATCAGAGCAATCAACCCATCGACAATTTCCCCTAGATTATGGGGCGGAATATTGGTCGCCATCCCAACTGCGATGCCCGAACAACCGTTGAGCAACAGGATGGGTAACTGGGCTGGTAAAACAACAGGTTCTTGTTGAGAATTGTCAAAATTTCCCGTAAAATCGACGATTGCTTCGCTAATATTATCTAAGGTAGCTTGAAACGCTAACGGAGACAAACGGGTTTCCGTATAACGCATAGCAGCAGGCGGATCATTATCTACCGAGCCAAAATTCCCATGACCTGCTAACAGTGGATAACGACTAGAGAAATCCTGTACCATACGAACTAGGGCATCGTAAACCGACTGATCCCCATGCGGATGGTATTTTCCCAAAACATCTCCCACTATACGGGCACATTTCCGATAGGGGCGATCCGGAGTCAGCCCCAATTCGTACATGGCATACAACACCCGTCGATGAACCGGCTTTAGTCCGTCTCTCACATCGGGAAGGGCACGCCCCACAATTACACTCATGGCATACTCCAAATAGGAGCGTTCCATTTCTGAATGGAGGGATGTGGCTACAATTTGACCCGTAGGAATGAGCTTAAGCTGTCTTGTCATGAATTTGCGTTTTTACATTAAATAGCAGCTAATTAATCAATTTAGCCGTACTTGACTGACCTTACTTGGTTTTAGGGGGGTAATGAAAATGACCGTTCTGATTGTAGAAGACGATCCGATGAATTTTCGAGTTTTTTCAAAAATTCTCATGAAACGAGGGGGGATGAACGTTCACGGAACTGAAGACGTAGAAGAAATTCTTCAGTTAGCAAAAGGGGGAGATATTGAGGTGATCCTCATGGATGTGTCCCTAGCCCGTAGCATGTATCAAGGGCAATCTGTTGACGGGATTCAAATTACCCAAATGCTGAAAGCTGATCCGCAAACCAAAGAGTTACCCATTATTCTCGTGACTGCCCACGCAATGGAAGGCGATCGCGAACTATTTTTGCGGGAAAGTGGGGCTGATGGTTATATTTCTAAACCTGTGGTTGATCATGAAAAATTTGTCTCCCAGGTGAAAGCGGCGATCGCGCAACGAGAAAAGCAAGAGTAGTACTATAGTATCACAGGTGGATGCAGAATCATTGCGATGACGATAATAGCAACTTAACCCGCATACTGGGTACTTTGTTCGTAGGCTTGCCAAGCGAGATCCACCAATCCATTGACGATCGCAACCGCAACACAGGGATTGCCCTTACGGTCATCGACAAAAATATTAGGAATTAAAGCATCCTGTAATCGATCCTTTTCCACCTTGGCATCCAAAAAACCCGATGGGGTCGCAATGACCAAAGTTGGGCGAATGTTTTCCTCCTCAATTAATTCCACTAAAGCCGTGAGAGCCGTGATCGAATCTCCGATGACAAATATTCCTTCAGGATAACGTCTGGCCAACGTTTGCAATCCCCAAGCAGACTGAGTTTTAGCTTTTTGGGGTCGAGTAATCGTTTGGGTACTGCAATAAACCGGATTGGCAAAGGTCTGTTGAAGATTGGGTACGATACCCACCTGCACCATTGGAACATCCACAATAATGGTCGTCCTGGCCGCTAAAGCTGCCGCTCCCGCTGCCAACACCCGCTCAGAAAAACGGAGAGAATGATGATAATCAAAATCAGCAGTTGCTAAAATAACGCGACGAACAATTTCGTATTCTGCGGGAGACAAAGCCGTTTCGCCAATTTCTTGATCAATAATTGCCAAACTCTGGGCATCGGTAATGTGCCATTCCATTAGAAATACTTGAAAATCATAAGTTTAATCATTGGAACTCATCATACTTTATCCCGTTTAAGTTTCTGAAGGTGTTCCGCCTTGACCGATTAAGGGAGACAGATAAGCCACCAAAGCACCGATCGCGAAGCCCATAATATTTCGCAGTAAGGGTAACCACTCACTGGTACGAGTCACCACAGGGCCAATACCAAAGGCGATCAATAAAATTCCCCACAAGGGCGACATAATTAAAACCCATTGCCAAGCAAATATTTGACCTTCTTTTCGAGGAACGGCCGCAAAGCCAACGATTAAACCACCCAAAATAGAGGTAACTAAGGTTAAAATCCACTGCTCACGGGGTAAGCCTGGAACTACTAAACAGCCGCCTTCTTTGACTAAACAGCCTTTAACCGTATCTAAAGCCTGAGTAATGGCGCGATTTTCTCCGTTTTCGCGAATATAGTAAATATTTCCAAAGCGAGCTTGCAGTTCAATCCAAAAGGTACGAGGCATCAGTTCATAAACCGCATCTCCGATACTGAAGGCTAATAGGTTGCCGCCTCTCGAATCTGCCACTAACAAAATACTTTTATCATCCAATCCCCAAAAGTTAATGACAGCGCGGCCAGGACTACGGTCGTATTGGGTTAAAACTCTCAGTTTCCAGCCTGTTTCAGATTCAAAGTTATTAATATCTTGAATAAGCGCGTCTTCCTGGGCCTGGGGTAAAAAATTAGCCAAATCTACCACAGGCGTTACGGTATCGGGCAACAGTTCGGGATTGTTTACCGCGATCGCGGGAGTCGGGAAAGCCACGCTGAGAATCAGGCTAAAACAGCAAACGAGAATCCCCACCAGGTACCGTCGAAGACCATGCTTATTCATAAAAGGCAAATTAACTTAAAATTAAATGTTCAGTTTTGTTACATTTGTTTACTTAATTTTAAGATAAATAGTCTAAAAGAAATACCATCAACCCCAAGTTAATCTTCTTCGTTTTGAGGAAGAGCCTGAGAAAAACCGTTATTTTGCAGGGGATAATCTTGCCAGGTCTGCCAGGCCGCTTTAAATCCTGTTGTTAATCGACGGGTTCCCATCTGAACTTTGCTGGCTTGTTCTTTTGCCCCTGTTAAGCTTTGATCCACATTTTGAATAATATCGCCAACGCCTTTAACGCTTTGATTGAGATCATCGGTGAGTTCACTAATTTCTAATCCCGTTAGGCGAATAGCTTCTAAGGTCGGCGGAAATTCTCGACTGAGGCTATCAAATAATTTTTCGGCACTGCGGGCTGCCCTGGCGACTTCCTGTAGGGCGGGTAATGCTGCGATAAACACCGCCGTCAAGCTCACAGACACCAGTAACAGAGACATTCCAAGCCAAAAATTCGGGTCGGTCATGGGCTGAGGTTCAATTAAATTTATCAACAGCATTGTTGTTAGCAGTTCCTTCACCGGTTGGGGTGACTTCTACGACTTCGATTTGACTAGCTTCGACTCCCGCCGCGATCGCTTCTCGTAGCCTCTCTAGGGTTCCTTGCCAATTGCGTTGAGCCGATTCGGATAAATGATCGGTTTGTAGTTGCACCGTTGTGGCTAAATCCTCTACTAACTCAGGTAACGCATCCGCCGACTTTTTAATAATTTTGCGGGTTTCTCGGCCAGAACGGGGAGCTAAGAGTAATCCTGTCACCGTTCCCACTAATCCACCGACTACAAGCCCGACAAATAAAGCCCCACCTGTGTTGTTTTTAGACATTATGCTCGCCTCAATGCTTAAACCTATTGTAGAGGAGATACGCAAATCTGCCGAAAAAGGACGTAAAACATTCCTTTGGTTAGAATGCTTTCAGTCTCCTGATCGGTATTTTTAGGAATAGGCCCCTCAATGCTTAACGTTTATTTTTCGACTTGGACACCCCGCCAAAAAGCAACATAATTCTGAATATTTTTAGCTTTTTCTTTAGGATTGGGATAATACCAAGCGGCATCTTTATTTTCCTGTCCATCCACTACAACGGTATAGTAACTGGCTTCCCCTTTCCAAAAGCAGGTGGTATGGGTGTTACTGTCTTTAAAATAGTCCCGATTGACAGCATCAGGTGGAAAGTAATAGTTTCCTTCCACAATTTCGCAGCGATCGCTTTCGGCTAATACGGCTCCATTCCAAATTGCTTTTGCCATTGTTCGATTTCCTAAGTAAGTGCTTTAACGTCTTATTGTAATTGAGGAAAGCTTCAATGCTGTTTAGTCGATCTGTCATGGGCTATCATTTCTGTAATAGAGAACAGCCATTCAATAGTTATGATTGAAGAAATTACGATTGAGAATTATAAATCAATTCAATCTTTGTCGCTCAAGTTAGGCCGAGTAACGGTTTTTATTGGCGAAAATGGTTGCGGTAAAACCAATATTTTAGAAGCGATCGCGTTAGGTTCAGCAGCAGCAGCAGATAAGTTAGATAACGAGTTTTTGGCTTCTAGAGGGATTCGTGTTACCGATCCTACATTAATGCGATCAGCTTTTAATGTTGAAAATCTAGAAAAAGAAATTAAAATATCTTTTAGTTTAAAGACTTACGAACTTGAGAAAATTATTGTTAAAACTTATAGCTTGACTAATGAAAATAAGTTTTATTCAAAGTGGGATTGTATTAGCATTTCTAATGATCCTGTTTTTGATAGTCTAAAAGAATACGAAGAAGCAATGAAGAGCTACATAAATAATTTAGAGAAAAAAATAGAATTATTAAGACTTGAAAATCAAGATCAGAAAAGAATAAATAGTTTATTAAATGATTTTGGTTTTAAATCATTTTTAGGATTTTCTTTAAATAGAATTAAAACACAGAAACAAATAGATAACGCACTAGCGAGTTACTTACGCTTCTTGAAAAGATTAAAAACAATAGATGACTTTAGAGAGCGTATTATTTTTACTCAAGAAATAATATCATGGAATTTTCTAGTTTTTAGTCTTGAACTTACGGAATTAAAAGAATTTTCTAAGGAAGGACAAATTGAACCTTTAGGAATCAAGGGTCAAGGTTTATTTAAATATTTACGCTACCTAAGTCAGCCTGAATTTAAAGAAAAGCTTGATGAAATTAAAGAAAAATTAGAATTAATAGATTGGTTTGAAGATTTTGACATTCCTGATAATCTTTATCCAGGCGAAAGAACGCTAGAAATCAAAGATCGTTACCTTGATCCTGATTTAGAATATTTCGATCAAAAAAGTGCCAATGAAGGCTTTTTATTTCTACTGTTTTACTTTTGCCTATTTATAGGAGAGGAAACGCCTAAATTTTTTGCCATTGATAACATTGATAGTTCCTTAAACCCTCGTCTATGTCGCCGCTTAATCCAAGAATTAGTCGAACTTGCTAAAAAACATGATAAACAAGTTATATTAACGACTCATAATCCTGCTGTTCTGGATGGCTTAGATTTAAACGACGAAGAACAAAAACTCTATGTTATTAGCCGTAAGCGTTCTGGTCAAACTAAAGCTAATCAAATTTTTCCTCTCAAACCACTCGAAGGGCAAGAACCTGTTAGATTATCAGAAGCATTTTTAAGAGGTTACATCGGAGGTTTACCTAAGAGTTTCTAGCTATGACAAAAACATTTGGTTTGATTGCTGAAGGCCCAACTGATCAAATTATCATTGAAGACATATTGTATGGATTTTTCGGAGAAGATTTCGTTGATGACGTTCGCTATTTGCAACCTGAAATTGATAAAGATGGCGGTTGGGGAAAAGTTTTTAATTATTGTCGCTCTTTAGATTTTCAGCAAGCCTTTCAAGCAAATGATTATCTTATTATTCAAATTGATACTGATGTTTCAGAAGAAAAAGGTTTTGAAGTTTCTCATCGTGATGAAAAAGGTAACACTCTGGGAGCAGAAGATCTGATTAAAAATGTTAAAGCTAAATTAATTGAATTAATTGGTACTGATTTTTATCAAGAAAACTCTGAGAGAATTATTTTTGCCATTTCTGTTCATTCGATGGAATGTTGGCTATTGCCTCTATATTATCAAGACAAGAATAAAGAAAAGATTGAGCGGTGTTTTAATCTATTAGGAAAAAAAATCAACGAGCTACACAAGCAGAAAAAAATCAAATTTTATTTTGATCTTACAAATAAAGTAAAAATCCCTGATCACTATAAACAAATTTCCTATCAATACAGCAAAAATAAGATTTTATTAGGTCATTATGCCCTAAATCCTAGTTTCAAAATTTTTATTGAAGAATTGCAAGCTAAAAATATCCAGTAGGAGTGCATTGCGTGCGCCCAAAATTTTCACATAATGCTTGTTCAATAAAAAAAGACCCGCCGAAGCGAGCCTTCTTGAAATTAATTAATGAGTAACTTAAACCCCAGTTTTAACAGGCTTAAAGCTAGGAACAACTAATTCAGCATCCTGCTTAGTAAGCTTGTTGTAGAGCCGTTCCGTGTTGGGGAAATTGGCAGCAGGTAAGGTGGGGAAACGACGGTAGGGAACCGTATCTTCACCAAATAATTGGAGATATTCCATACTGTTAACCATTGCAGAAACAAAGGCACGAATACCTTCATTCGCTAAAATTTGGTTATATTTCTGGATTTCTTTTTGGTTGAGAGGCGCACGACCGAGGAAGTGCTTCGTTCCCATTTCAATGACTTTGGTGTTGGGATAGGGCGCATAGAACTCTTTAATGTAGAGATCTGAAGTCCCGATACCTTCAATAAACTCTTTAACGTTAATTTCGTTATTGCTGAGTTTACTTTCCAACGCGGTAAATTCAGACGCGATGACATAGGGATCGAGGTCGCGCTCAAAGATTTGACGATAAGCTGCCCGAATAGTATTTTGAACCGCTACCTTATCAACCGTGCTTAACAGCTTAAAGGCTTTGCTTTGTTGACGTTGAGCAGATACCCCTTGGTAAACACGCGCCTTAATATCAGGTTCAGTGCGGAGGCTGGTCACTTGACCCAACTCAATAAAGCGAGGTGTGGTTTCTTGATCGACCCGTTGACCGATATCTTCCCGTAGATTACCTGGGCGGATTGTCCGCATTTGTAAACCCGCAGGCGTGAG
This sequence comes from uncultured bacterium, assembly GCA_964482215.1. Taxonomy (GTDB): domain Bacteria; phylum Cyanobacteriota; class Cyanobacteriia; order Cyanobacteriales; family Microcystaceae; genus Snowella. Next base: position 20,081 of record CAYZWO010000036.1, on the reverse strand, counting down.
GTAACGCTCGTAGGGAACCGTATCTTCACCAAAAGCCTCTTCGTACTCTTTCGAGTCGATCATGGCATCCACTAGGGCATAGAAACCTTTTTTGGACGCGAGATCAAAGTAGGCATTCATTTCTTGACGGCCGTAGGTCGGACGACCTAACAGACGACGATGAATATACTCGATCGCTTTAACGACGTAGTAAGGAGTCCAATAGAGCTTGAGGAAAACTTCGGATTTGGCCAACTTGCGAACAAATTCCCGTACCGTAATTTCGCCGTTCTCTAACTGAATTTCAGCAACCGATAACCCTTGACCAGCATAAACGTCGCGGCCAAAAACTTGACGGTATGCTGCCCGAATCACCGCTTGGGTAGAGTTTTCACCAAATTGGATATTGGTATTTGTGCCAGTACCAGGAAGCTGATTATTTAAACGGAAAACTTTGGGGCCTAAAGAGCCAGGGAGTTCACCGCGTGCGCTTGGGTTACTGACCTGGTTATTGGTCGGTGCGCCACGATGAATGAGAATCCGTTTCGTATCCTTATTAAAGGGAACAGGACTAGCCGAAGGATTACGGGTTTCTTTCGGGAAGATGGCTCCAAATTGGATTTCCAACGGATCGTTCCCAGAACCATAAACGTGTTGGTTCGGTAAGGGGCGATCGTAGCGGGCATAGGTGGTGATAAATTGAGGAACTTTGCGGAAGGGCGCGCTGTAGTCAAACAGGTTTTGCTGCATTCCCCAGTTACGGCATTCTTGGGCTTCTACCCCTAAACCACGCAGATAGGGAACGGTTTCTTCACCAAAATAATCCGAATATTCTTGGGAATCCACCAAAGCATCAATTAGAGCACCTAAACCACCGCTAGAAACGATAGAGAAGTATTTTTGAACTTCTTCGCGAGAACTGGGGCCCCGTCCTAAGAAATGACGAAAAGCGAGTTCTAGGGCACGGCTATTAATAAAGGGTTCGTAAAACTGCTTACGATAAAGGGGAGATTTCCCTAAACGGCGGACAAATTCCTTCATCGAAATGTCGCCATTTTTGACTTGAATTTCTAAAACCGTATTGCCCAAACTATAGGCACGGGTAATATCTCTTTCAAAAATTTGTCGATAAGCCGCTTTAACCACTGCATTTTTTTCACTAGCAGATAGACCCGGTTTCATAACAAACTTTTGTCGTTTGGCTGCCGCATTAAAGTAGCTTTGGGGTAAAGCTAAGCCTTGAATATCGGGGGATGGGCCTTGACGGAGTTTGACACCAGGGGTCGGGGCTTTAAATTCGCTTACTAAAACATCAAAATATTGCAGAACAATGTCTTGAGCCGCTTTATCTCCTCGGAAATAGTCGGCTGCGGCTGCCCGCATTTCTTGTAACGCGACGATGGTTGCGTCGGTAGAACAAGCGTTTTCAATGATTTCTTTTAAACCGCGTGTATTAACGGTAATAATATTGGGGTCACCTGCGACGATCGCGTAGGTTACATAGCGTAAGAACCAGGACATATCGCGCAACGACTTTTGCATATTGCTAGGGCCGTAGCGGGAGATATTGATTGGGCGAAAACCGGGAGGAATGGGGCCAGTGCTGCTAAATACTGTCCGCAAGCCACCAAAGAAACCGCCATTGCCACCATTTCCGCCATCGGAATAGGTTACAGTACCGAGTTTCATTCCTTCTTGAACACTTTTGCCTCCCCCGACTGTTGCCATTGCTTTTTCGGCAGGGACTTCAACGGGTTTTTCCAAATAGGCCATGGGTGAGCCGCCCGTAAAGATACGATTAGCTGCACGGGAAACAATTAAGTCAGCATTGTTGGTCAAAACTTGAGCGATCGCTAAGCGTTGACTACCAGATTGAAAAAAAGTTGTTAACTCGTTTAATTCAGACTTTTCTAAAAAGCGGTCCTGTTGTTCGGCTTGAGAAATGGCCGAAGCGGGCACTGTTTGGTACAGTTGCGGACGGGCTAATGAGCTGCCACCACTTGCCTTAACACTCATTGGATTTCAACTATCTCCCATTAACAAATTGAGTTTGCCTTAAAACTAGGGTTTAAGGTATGCCCTGGTTAGGCTGATTAAAATTAGATCGTAAATTATGATTCAGCCTCTAGATTAAAACGATTCGGGTAGCCAGAGGGGGATTATTAAGAATTGTTTAGATTTTTGATATTAATCTTTACGATAACTCTATCTTGAGCGATAGCCAAAACTTTCTAATTCCCTTGTCTTGCCTACTCTGCTTTGCTCCCCCGTCGTTTCAATATTTTTCAAAATTGTAAAGTATCAAAAATTTATCCAAGTGTTAAGCAACATTTATGAGAAAGTCTCTGATTCTTCATTTGGGGTTTGAGAAGGGGAACGTGATTGACGTTTGAGAGTAATGCCAAAGCCTAACGCGATCGCCGATCCTACAATCGTTAAGGGTTCAGGAACTGAAGTCGTAGAAATCACTGACAATTGGGACGGCCCTTGACCGCAGTAAACACCGCAGCCATTGCTATAGAACAAACCAAATCCTGCCAAAGACCTACCAGGAACAATGCCTGTATTAGGATTAATTAATTGAAATGTTAAGATTGGGATGGAAATCGGTCTACCATCATAAAAATAGCTTGGTATTCGACCTTGTTCGCTTAATTGCCAGCCCAAGGGGGTTTGAACGGAACGAATGTTGGGAAATGGTGGAGCAGGCGGATTTCCAACGGACGGTGGATTTAATGACAAGGTAAACCCCACTAATTGAGCCATTGGATTCAAGCCTGGGTAATTACTAACATTTACCTGAAAAGTCGTATAACTATTTCCTACTCCACGATATTCATGACTAATGAGAGAGGTAGAAACAGCTTCTATCGGGATGATATCAAAGGCGTTAGACGGAGAAGTGATCACGCCCTGAAAAATGAGCGCGATCGCTGTGCCGATTAATTCAATTTTGAGATACTGAAATCTTGAGAAAGCGAAGAAAAGAGTGCTATTTTGAGAGATTTTTAACATCTTTTCTTTTTCAGTAGATTTTTGAATAGAAGGGTTGGCTTTCTTAAACATGACTGAATTTAATGATATTAATAAATAGATAATTAAAAATTGATTGTTTTAAAAGAATTTACGATAAAAACCAAGAATAAGCTCAAAACTATAAAGTTAGAATTTTAAGCGTCTCATCAAGGCTTAAAAATCCGAAGATATCCCTAATTCCATAGTAGAACCAAAAAAGAAATTACTGTACCTAATTTTTCTTTGTTGCTTACTTTTTCTAGTTAAAAACTAATTTTGTTATTAATAAGTTATTGATTCTTTTAGGTTTAATGGTGTTGGCTAAACAGAGAGAAATCCAATAAAGCGTTTAAAGTAGATAGCAGACTTGACTTAAATTCTTTTTCCTGAACAATTTCTCTAATCCAAAAAATTGTCGATATTTTATTGATATTTTTAAGAAATTTGAGAATGAAATAAATAATTATCATCTATCTTCAGGTATGTCTCTTGATTTCTTACCCTTTTCCCGTTACTATCTCCAAAGCTAGGAATCCTCGCTGAATGTTCAGGTAACACCACTAACTTTATTGTCTGCAAAAGGCTTGATGACGGTTGAAAATTCTCTTTTCCCGATAGAGTCGATGACAAAAACAAAGTTTTGTAAGTAACATGCCTATCCTCACTTAGGAGTAATCATGTCCAAACTTCATGGATTTATTCTCACACTTGTCGCTCTACTGTTATATGCCTCGCCTGCCCACGCAGGAAAATTGTTATCTTGGCGATTTGAGTCAAATAATAATCGTCTGATTTTTAATACCGATGATCGGGTACAACCTACAGCCCAACTGGTTCCCAACCCAACTCGCGTTGTTATTGACCTTCCAGGGATTACGTTAGGACGACCCTCAGTTAATCAAGCGGTTGGTGGAACCGTTAGTAGCGTGCGGGTTGCTCAATTTGATGCGTTTACGACCCGATTAGTCATTGAAATTGCCCCTGGTTATACCGTTGACCCTCAAAAAGTTAAGGTTCGCGGCATTTCTCCGACCCAATGGACAGTGGACTTACCCCAGCCCCAACCGATCACCGAGCCTTCTACCTCGAATCCCCTCTTTACCCCCAATCAATCCCCTTCCACCTCAACGGGTAATCCCCAGTCCCGCTTACCCGCTTCCAGTTCAGGCAGTAGTAGCTTTCAAGTTACTCAAAATGGCTTTTTTGTTCGTTTAGATAGAAATGGGAGTAATGCTAGCATCTCCCCAAAGCGGAGTGAAGACGGTAATACCATTACCTTTGACTTGCCCGATGCCGTCTTCTCCAATGATTTAAATGGGCAAACGATCGCCGTTAATCAGTATGGGGTAGGGGATGTCCAGTTTAGTCAAAATGCAGGGACTCCCCAGATTAGATTAAATGTCGCGCCCAATAGTCCCAATTGGCAAGCTAACTATAGTCGCTTAGGGGGATTAGTCCTATTTCCCCAGGGCGGAACGAGAACGACCACTAATTTAACGCCGCCTCCTTCGAGTGGTATTCCTTTATCCAGTCTCTCGCCTTCGACTGCGATCGCACCAACCAGTTTTTTTCGAGGGGCAACCATTACAGGGTTGGATCTGAGCAGGGATAATCGGCAGTTAATCATTCAAGCTGATCGACAACTTCAGGCAACGGGAAATTGGAATCGATTGTCGGGCATTTACGAAATTCGGATTAACAACGCCCAGTTAGCCAATTCCTTAAAAGGCCCTCAGCTAGGACGTAATAGTCCCATTTATCAATTACGCATTCGTCAAGAAGAAGGGAATGTTGTCGTTATTGCGGCTCAACCTTCCTCTGGAACTCGTTTTGGACGCTTAAATCAAATCAGAAACGATCTCGTCGCCTTAGAAATTAGTTCTCCCTATTCGAGTTCGATTTCTTCTAATCCCACCTATCCCGATACCTCCTACCCGATTCCCTCCAATCCTCCGTCTAATAGGCCTCTGCCTCCAAGTATTAACTTTCCGCCTGTGAATACCCCTCGTCCAGTCAGGGGTCAACGCTTAGTCTTTATTGATCCAGGTCATGGCGGAAAAGATCCTGGGGCAATTGGGATTAATGGTCTGCAAGAAAAAGACGTGATTTTACCTGTTTCCCTCTATATTGCTCAATATTTAGAACAGCAAGGAATTCGAGTCATGTTGGCTCGCAATAGTGACTACTTTGTCAGTTTGCAGGGCCGAACCGATATGGCGAATCGGGCTGGGGCTGATGTTTTCGTCAGTATTCATGCGAATTCGATGGGAATGGGGCGGCCAGATGTTAGTGGCTTAGAAGTTTATTATTTCGGCAATCGTGGTCTTTCCGATGTGATTTATCGCAGCATTGTCAGAACCGTTAATGTTAAAGAGAGAGGCGTTCGTCAAGCTCGTTTCTATGTGTTACGGAATAGTCGGATGCCTTCAACTTTGGTGGAATTAGGGTTTGTCACAGGTTACGAAGACGCGTCGAAGTTAGCAGATCCCAATTATCAACGGCAAATGGCCCAAGCGATCGCGCAAGGAATTATCGAATACTTGCAACAAAATCGTTAGCAATTACGTTGAGTAATTGTAATGGGGAGTTGATAAACTTACCATCTATTCCTTTTAAGTATCTTAAGTATATTTACTTCCTTAGATATTCGTGTTTCAATTATCAACAACTTATTTTTATTGACTCTATGAGAGAATCCCAATATAGCCGAATTGGCATTTTTGATAGTGGTGTAGGTGGATTAACCGTTTTAAGAGAACTCTATCGACAACTCCCCAAGGAATCGATTCTCTATTTTGGAGATACAGCAAGACTCCCCTACGGCGATCGCTCTCCCCAAGAAATCCTACAGTTTGTCCGAGAAATCCTCGTTTGGATGGCAGCTGAAAACGTAAAAATGGTCATTATGGCCTGTAATACCAGTTCTGCCCTAGCTCTGGATATTGTGCGAGAGGAATTCAACTTCCCCATCCTTGGAGTCATTCTCCCAGGAGCCAGAGCCGCCGTTCGTCATGGTAAACGTATTGGGGTTATTTCTACCCCCGCAACGGCTGCGAGTAATGCCTACCGTAACGCCATTCAAGAAGTTGATCCCACCGCCCAAGTGTGGCAGGTCGGCTGTCCTAAATTTGTGCCACTCATTGAGCAAAATCGGATTTACGACCCCTATACCAAAGAAGTCGCTAGACAATATTTACAGCCCCTTTTAGAACAAAATATTGACACCCTCGTTTACGGTTGTACCCATTACCGCCATCTCAAACCCGTTTTCCAAGAAATTTTACCTGCTACCGTTAAGCTGATTGACCCCGCTAGCTACGTTGTCAAAGCGGCTCAAAAAGAATTGGAAATTTTAGGACTTACCAATAACGGCTTAACTCTACCGACTCGCTTTGGAGTCAGCGGTTGTCCAGAGACCTTTACCCAACTCTCCCAGCAGTGGCTCGGCTTTTTACCGTTAGTGGAAAAAGTTCATCTACCCTGTGTTACACCCGCTTCTATTTCCTTAGAAGTAACCGAATAATAACTCAATCTTACTCACTCCCACATCACACCCATCTTTTACATCATTTTTTAGATTTTTCATCCAAGCGTTTTGCGCTTCGTAGCACGCAGTAATTATTAAAACTAAATTAATTCTATTATTAATAAAATTGTTAAGTTAATCCTAGAGCGGCTTTTGTGAGAATTTAATAGCCCCTTCCCAAAATAAATTGCGTCTTTTCCTTGCCAAGATGTTTTTCTTTCTGCTATGATGGCAATTCGGATTCTAAAAGATCGCTATTTTTATTAACTTAACTGGTTCTGAGAACAATCGTGGCAAACAATAAGTCCGCGCTAAAGCGCATTGAAATTGCTGAACGCAACCGGCTCCGTAACAAGTCCTATAAGTCGGCTGTTAAAACCTTAATGAAAAAAACCTTTGTCTCTGTTGATGAATACACGGCTAGCCCTAGCCCAGAGAAGCTAGAGGTCGTCAAAACCAATTTGTCAGCAGCTTACAGCAAAATTGATAAAGCGGTAAAACGTCACGTTTTGCATCGGAACACAGGAGCGAGAAAAAAAGCTTCTTTAGCAAAAGCTTATAAGCAGGTAGATGCCGCATCTTAATTTGTCTTGTTACAATTGTTAGATTGGACAAGCTTGAGTCGGTTCAAGTCAGCCGACAACTTGGTTGGATAAACTTCAATTTCATGTGGGATGCTGATGCAGCTAATTGATACGCACGTTCACATTAACTTCGAGGTGTTCCAACCCGATTTAAGTCTGTTGCAAGACCGTTGGCGAGAAGCTGGGGTTATTCATTTGGTTCACTCTTGTGTGGAACCGAGTGAGTTTAAACAAATTCAGTCTCTTGCAGATCGATTCCCTGAGCTTTCTTTTGCTATTGGTCTTCATCCCTTGGATGCAGATAAGTGGACAAATCATACCGCCGAGCAAATTTTGGCTGCCGCCCAGTCAGATCGGCGGGTTGTTGCTGTTGGTGAAACGGGGTTGGATTTTTTTAAGGCAGACAATCAGGAATGGCAAGCCAAGGTTTTTTGTGCCCAACTCGATATCGCCCATCAACTCGATAAGCCCGTCATTATTCACTGTCGTGATGCGGCTCCTGCTCTCCGAGATATTTTAAAAGCCTATCAACAAGACGGAAAAACGATTCGGGGAGTGATGCATTGTTGGAGTGGCAATCCTGAAGAAACCCAGTGGTTTTTAGACTTAGGAATGTATATCAGTTTTAGTGGTATTGTCACCTTTAAAAAAGCAGAAACTGTTCACGCTAGCGCCCGAATGGTTCCGTTAGAGCGGTTGTTGATTGAAACAGATTGCCCTTTTTTAGCCCCTGTCCCCAATCGAGGTAAACGCAATGAGCCAGCCTTTGTTCGCCATGTGGCAGAGTCCTTAGCCAAATTACGGGAAATCTCTCTGTCTGATTTAGCAGAAGCAACAACCCATAACGCTTGTCAGCTTTTTAATTTACCGATTCAACGTGAGGAATTTAATAATTTCAATTAATTACATAGTCATTTAAGTTTTCTTTGGCTTGATTTCTAAGCTGAATTTTCCCCGTTCTAACTCTTTGTTATTGGTAACTTTTTTACACAATTATGACTAACTTAGCGACCAGTCTCCTGCCCGATTTAATTGAGATTCAACACTCCAGTTTTCGCTGGTTTTTGGAAGAAGGGTTAATTGAAGAATTAAATAGTTTTTCTCCCATCACTGACTATACGGGGAAATTAGAGCTTCATTTTTTAGGGAAAGATTACAAGCTCAAAGAGCCTAAATATTATGTGGATGAGGCTAAACGTCGGGATGCGACCTATTCGGTACAAATGTATGTTCCCACTCGTTTGATCAATAAAGAAACGGGAGAAATTAAGGAACAGGAAGTCTTTATTGGGGATCTGCCGTTGATGACGGAACGGGGAACCTTTATTATCAACGGGGCAGAGCGGGTTATTGTTAACCAAATTGTGCGATCGCCGGGGGTTTATTACAAAAAAGAACTCGATAAAAACGGCCGTCGTACCTATTCCGCGTCGTTAATTCCCAACCGAGGAGCCTGGTTAAAATTTGAAACCGATAAAAATGGCTTGGTGTGGGTACGGATTGATAAAACCCGTAAGCTCTCGGCTCAGGTTCTCTTAAAAGCGATCGGCTTAAGTGATAACGAAATCTTCGACTCTCTGCGCCATCCTGAGTTTTACCAAAAAACCCTAGAAAAAGAAGGCAATCCCACCGAAGAAGAAGCCCTGATCGAACTCTACAAAAAACTGCGTCCAGGTGAACCCCCGACGGTCAGCGGTGGTCAGCAATTACTAGAATCTCGCTTCTTTGACCCCAAACGCTACGATTTAGGTCGGGTTGGTCGCTATAAGCTCAATAAAAAATTACGTCTCAATGAGCCTGATACTACCCGTGTTTTAACTCCGAAAGACATTCTGGCGGCGATCGATTACCTGATTAACCTAGAGTTTGACACAGGCAGCACCGATGACATCGACCACTTGGGAAATCGTCGAGTTCGCTCCGTTGGGGAATTACTGCAAAACCAAATTCGCGTTGGTTTAAATCGCTTAGAACGGATTATTCGGGAACGGATGACCGTCAGTGAGTCTGATGCTTTGACTCCTGCCTCTTTGGTCAACCCCAAACCTCTAGTTGCGGCCATTAAAGAATTTTTTGGCTCGTCCCAATTGTCCCAGTTCATGGATCAAACCAATCCTCTGGCTGAATTAACCCACAAACGTCGGATTTCTGCTTTGGGGCCTGGTGGTCTAACCCGTGAGCGGGCAGGCTTTGCGGTACGGGATATTCACCCTTCCCATCATGGTCGGATTTGTCCTGTAGAAACGCCTGAAGGCCCCAACGCAGGTCTGATCGGGTCTTTGGCAACCTGTGCCCGTGTCAATGCCTATGGGTTTATTGAAACGCCCTACTACAAAGTCGAAAATGGTCGCGTGTTACGGGATCAGCCCCCCGTTTATCTCACCGCTGATGAAGAAGATGATATGCGGGTTGCGCCTGGGGATATTTCCACCGATGCCGATGGCAAAATTTTAGGAGAAAGCGTTCCCATCCGCTATCGTCAGGAATTTTCGACCACAACCCCTGAACAAGTGGATTACGTGGCAGTATCGCCTGTCCAGATTGTTTCTGTGGCAACTTCTCTGATTCCCTTCCTAGAACACGATGACGCTAACCGTGCCCTGATGGGATCGAACATGCAACGTCAAGCGGTTCCTCTGTTGCGTCCTGAGCGTCCCTTGGTGGGAACAGGGTTAGAAGCCCAAGCCGCACGGGATTCGGGGATGGTGATCGTATCGCGGACGCATGGGGTTGTGACCTATGTAGATGCCACGATTATTAAAGTTCAACCAACGCCCCAAGACGGTACGGCTCTCCCAGAGATCGTTTATGAGTTACAGAAATATCAACGTTCTAACCAAGATACCTGTTTGAATCAGCGTCCTCTGGTTTATCAAGGGGAAGAAGTTGTTCCTGGGCAAATCTTGGCCGATGGGTCTGCCACTGAAGGCGGCGAATTGGCGTTAGGCCAAAATATTCTGGTGGCCTATATGCCCTGGGAAGGCTACAACTACGAAGACGCGATCTTGATTAGTGAACGCTTGGTTTATCAAGATGTTTACACCAGTATCCACGTTGAAAAATTTGAAATTGAAGCCCGTCAAACCAAACTTGGCCCTGAAGAAATTACCCGTGAAATTCCTAACGTTGGGGAAGATGCACTCCGCCATTTAGACGAACAGGGCATTATCCGCATTGGGGCTTGGGTTGAATCGGGCGATATCTTAGTCGGTAAAGTTACCCCTAAAGGGGAAGCGGATCAGCCCCCGGAAGAAAAACTGTTACGGGCCATCTTCGGTGAAAAAGCGCGGGATGTACGCGATAATTCCCTCCGCGTTCCTAACGGTGAAAAAGGTCGAGTTGTGGATGTTCGGGTCTTCACCCGTGAAAAAGGCGATGAACTGCCTCCTGGTGCCAATATGGTCGTTCGGGTTTATGTCGCCCAAAAACGGAAGATCCAAGTCGGCGATAAGATGGCGGGTCGTCACGGAAATAAGGGGATTATTTCTCGCATTCTGCCCATCGAAAGTATGCCCTATCTGCCCGACGGTCGCCCTGTCGATATTGTGTTGAATCCCCTGGGGGTTCCTTCACGGATGAACGTGGGGCAAGTCTTTGAGTGTCTACTCGGCTGGGCAGGCGAAAACTTGGGAATGCGCTTTAAGATCACCCCGTTTGATGAAATGTATGGGGAAGAGTCTTCCCGCGAAACAGTACATGGTTTATTAGGGGATGCGTCCAAGAAACCCAACCGCGATTGGGTCTTTAATCCTGAAACAGCGGGTAAAATCCAAGTCTTTGATGGTCGTACAGGGGAACCCTTTGATCGTCCTGTCACCGTTGGTCAAGCCTATATGCTGAAACTCGTTCACTTGGTTGACGATAAGATTCACGCCCGTTCGACAGGCCCCTACTCTCTGGTTACGCAACAGCCTCTGGGTGGAAAGGCGCAACAGGGTGGTCAGCGATTTGGAGAAATGGAGGTTTGGGCATTGGAAGCTTACGGTGCTGCCTACATTCTTCAAGAATTGCTCACGGTTAAGTCCGATGATATGCAAGGTCGGAATGAGGCCCTCAACGCGATCGTTAAAGGCAAACCCATTCCCCGTCCAGGAACGCCTGAATCCTTTAAGGTGTTGATGCGGGAGTTACAATCCCTGGGCCTAGACATTGCTGTTCACAAGGTTGAACTCGATGAGGATGGCTCTAGTCGGGATGTGGAAGTCGATTTAATGGTCGATAGCCAACGCCGCGCACCGAGTCGTCCGACTTATGAATCCTTGAGCGTCGAAGATATGGAGGAAGAAGAAGTCTAAGTCAATTAATAATTAACAATTCTCAATTATTCATTCTCAATTAACCATTAGCTGACATGACATTCTATAACCACATTGTTGATAAAGGCCGTCTCAAAAAACTAATTGCGGCTGCTTTTCGCACTCACGGATCGGCTCGTTGTGCCCAATTAGCCGATGACCTCAAGGATTTAGGTTTTCGCTTTGCAACCAAAGCAGGGGTTTCCATTAGTGTGGAAGATTTAACCATTCCTCCCACGAAAAAAGCCATGCTAGAGAGCGCGGAAAAAGAAATTCGCACCACAGAAGCCCGTTATGCACGGGGAGAAATTACGGAAGTTGAACGGTTCCAAAAGGTAATTGATACTTGGAACAGTACCTCTGAAGAATTAAAAGACGAGGTGGTTCGCAATTTCCGTCAAACCGATCCCTTGAATTCCGTTTATATGATGGCGTTCTCTGGGGCACGGGGAAACATGAGCCAGGTGCGTCAGTTAGTGGGGATGCGGGGATTGATGGCCGATCCGCAAGGGGAAATCATTGACTTACCCATTAAAACGAACTTTCGTGAAGGCTTAACCGTTACGGAATACATTATTTCTTCTTATGGTGCCCGTAAAGGTCTGGTAGATACCGCCTTACGGACGGCAGACTCTGGATACCT
>CAYZWO010000036.1:0-8029 GCA_964482215.1 uncultured bacterium | reverse complement strand
CGTCTAGTGGACGTTTCCCAGGATGTGATCGTTCGGGAAGTCGATTGTGGAACGGAACGCTCGGTCAGAGTCACGGCCATGATTGAAGGGGATCAGGTCAAAATTCCCTTAGTCGATCGCCTAGTTGGCCGATTATTAGCCAAAGATGTTGTGGTTGATGGAGAAACGATCGCGACCCGTAACCAGGAAATCGACGAAGAATTAGCGATCAAACTCAGTAAGGCCGTTGATGAAGTTTATGTGCGATCGCCGTTGACCTGTGAAGCGGCTCGGTCTGTGTGCCAGTCCTGCTACGGTTGGAGTTTGGCTCATGGTCACATGGTGGACTTAGGAGAAGCGGTTGGGATTATTGCGGCTCAGTCCATTGGGGAACCAGGTACCCAATTAACCATGCGGACATTCCACACGGGTGGGGTATTCACTGGGGAAGTAGCCCGTCAAGAAAAAGCCCCTGCTAAAGGAACCGTTAAATGGGGCGCAGGTTTAAGTACCCGTAAAGTACGGACTCGTCACGGGGATGATGCTGAACAAGTTGAAGTTGCAGGTGATCTCATTTGGAAAGGAGAAGGTAAAAAAGCCGAAACCAAAACCATTTTTATCACCCCTGGTTCGCTGATCTTTGTTCAAAATGGTGAAACCGTCGAAGCCGATCAACTGTTAACCGAAGTCAGTCTATCTAAGACCCAACGCTCAACGGAACGGGCCACCAAAGACGTTTCCAGTGATTTAGCGGGTGAAGTCCTCTTTGCGAATTTGGTTCCTGAAGAGAAAACTGACCGTCAAGGCAATACGACTCGGATCGCCCAACGGGGTGGTCTGGTCTGGATTCTATCAGGTGAAGTTTATAACTTACCGCCTGGGGCTGAACCGACCGTTAAAAATGGTGATGAAGTCCAAGTGGGTAGTACCTTAGCAGAAACAAAAGTGGTTTCGGTTAATGGTGGGGTGGTTCGTTTAGAAGATGGTAGCCGCGAAATTGAAATTATTACGGCCTCTGTCTTGCTCGATGAAGCTCAAGTAAAACTTGAAAGCAATGCAGGTCGGGAACAATACGTCATTTACACAGGCGATGGCAAACGCTTCCTGTTAAAAACTGCCCCTGGATCGAAAGTTCAAAATCATGGCATTGTGGCTGAGTTGATTGACGATCGCTACCGTACCAATACGGGGGGGATGATTCGCTACGCGGATGTTGAGATCTCTAAAGGTAGCCGTAAACAGGGCTATGAAGTCGTCAAGGGCGGAACGCTACTCTGGATTCCTGAAGAAACCCACGAAATTAATAAAGATATCTCTTTGTTGATTGTGGAAGATGGGCAATACGTCGAAGCAGGAACCGAGGTGGTTAAAGACATTTTCTGTCAAACCAGCGGGGTAGTTGAAGTTGTCCAGAAAAATGACATTTTACGGGAAATTATCATCAAGCCTGGTGAGTTCCATTTGGATGTCGATCCCGATGCAGTCAAGATTGAGGGCGGACAATTAGTTCAACCTGGTACGGAAGTCTTACCTGGAGTAGTCGTGACCGAATTGCGTCAAGCCGAATGGGTCGAAAGTACCGAAGGTCTCGGTTTATTACTGCGTCCTGTGGAAGAATATCCCGTTTCCGATGAACCTGCGGCTCCTTCCCAAGGTTCCCAAGGCACAGAAGGCGGACGACAAATTGAATTACGTTCGGTTCAACGCCTCTATTTCAAAGATGGGGAACGGGTTAAGTCCGTTGAAGGTTCCCAGTTACTCAGTACCCAATTGGTATTAGAGTTTTCAGGAGCCGAAGGAGATAGCGTTGCCCACTTAGCGGCGGATATTGAATTACAAGACGATGAGGAAGAGGATTGCAAACGGTTACAGTTAGTGATTCTGGAATCTTTGGTTCTACGCCGTGATGTGGAAACTGATCCCCACAGTGGCACAACTCAAACCCGCATTTTAGTCAAAGACGGCCAACAAATTCCCGTTTTAGCGCGGACTGAAATTCAGTGTAAAGAAGCGGGGATCGTTCGTGGGATTAAAGAAGGTTCCGAAGCCGTTCGTCGGGTCTTAATTGTCCGAGACAGCGATCGCGTTACCGTTGACTTACCTGAAACTCCCACCGTCAAAGAAGGAGCCTTACTGGTCGCAGGGACAGAAATTGCCCCTGGGGTTAAATTACCAGAATCGGGTCAAGTTCTCTCCATTGCATCCCAAGGCAAAGGATCTCAATTAACCCTACGGACAGCACGTCCCTATCGCGTATCAGCGGGTGCAGTTCTCCATATTGACGATGGGGATCTCGTCCAACGGGGTGATAACTTGGTACTGCTGGTCTTTGAACGCGCCAAAACGGGAGACATCATTCAGGGTTTACCTCGGATTGAGGAATTACTCGAAGCCCGTAAGCCCAAAGAAGCCTGTGTTCTCGCCCGTAAACCGGGGGTTTGCCAAGTGGAATACATGGATCAAGAAAGTGTGGATATTAAGGTCATTGAAGATGATGGAACCATCAGCGAATATCCCCTACTGCCTGGTCAAAATGCCATTGTGGCCGATGAGCAACGGGTGAATGTGGGCGATCCCCTCACCGATGGGCCTGCTAATCCCCACGAAATTCTTGATGTTTTCTTCAACTACTACGTGGATGCCAAAGGTTGCTATGAAGCGGCTTTAATGGGTTTACAAGCTGCCCAAAAATTCCTTGTGGATCAAGTACAGATGGTATACGAATCTCAAGGCATCGACATTTCGGACAAACACATCGAAGTAATCGTTCGTCAGATGACTTCTAAAGTCCGTGTTGATGATGGGGGGGACACCACTATGTTACCTGGCGAATTGGTTGAACTCCGTCAGATTGAACAGGTGAATGAAGCCATGTCGATTACGGGTGCCGCTCCTGCTCGTTATACTCCTGTTATTTTAGGGATCACCAAAGCGTCCTTGAATACGGATAGCTTCATTAGTGCGGCTTCCTTCCAAGAAACGACTCGCGTGCTCACCGAAGCGGCGATTGAAGGTAAGTCTGATTGGTTGCGTGGTCTGAAAGAAAACGTGATTATTGGACGCTTAATTCCTGCGGGAACAGGCTTCAATACCCACGAGGATATTCAAATCGCCAATAACGAAAGCGATGATATTAGCTATGGTCGTATTTCTACCCCCAGCTACAGCCTGACAGAAATGCGATCGCCGTTACCGGAGGCTTCTCGTGATACGAAAACTAAGCCACCCCGTTCTCGAATTCTGACCGAAGATGATGAGGATATGGTATTAGACGATAAAATCGCTCGTGCCTATACAGGAGCCGAATTTGGTTCCTTTGAAGAGGATGAGGATGATTTCGAGGAATCCTATGGCGATGATGATTACGATGACGATGATGATGAATAAGATCTAACGAAGAGTAACTGTTAAGTTTGTCTCTTCTCATCCCATCGTTAACGAGTTAACAATAGGAAGGTAAGAATCACAGGATTTTTACCTTCTTTCTTCTTTTTATTCCAATGAAAGTTTTTCATTGTCACATTGATACCACATCAATTAAGGAAGCAGGCGTGAATGGATGTCACTGGAAGAAAACTTTTTGCTACGACAAAAATCGTGAAACGTCATTGATGATCTGAGTAGTTTAATTGGTAGAATTCAATTGAAAATTACAATAAACCACGATAACGAATAAATAATAAAAGAACAGCCCAGGAACCTAGAGCGACTTTGACGGCTACTAAAATATTGAGAAGCGGAATCATACCACCGCTTACTAAAGAACCAAATTCTCCATTGGGTAATTGAACACCTAGCAGCGTCAGTGCTGCTAAAAATATAAAAATTAAAACTGAAATTTTTTCCCAGGTTGCAGCCTGCCATTTCTCATAAATTCTTTCCATCCAAACAGAGGAAGACGTAATGGCAATTAATCCGATCGCGGTTCCACCAGCAACGCCTGAAGCAAACCCTCCGCCAGGACTGAGATGACCTCGAATCGCTAGTTCAATACTTACAATTGCAGAAATAGTCGCACCTAAACGGGCTAAAACAATGGAGGGTTGATCGGTAAATTGATAAACGGTTTCTATGGGTTTTTCATTAGCTAATAGGAAACGAACGCCTAAAATAGCAATAGTAAAGACGATAACTTCAAAGATCGTGTCATAAAGACGATTCCGAAAAATGATTCCTGATACAGTGTTCGGGATGCCTGTATCTTGAACGATCGCGTCCACAATAGAGAGAGCATTGGAGTCGGCAACGGTGTTGGGGAGAAGAAGAAATTTAACGTAGAGAGCGATACCAGCGGCAAGATAAATCCATTTCATGGGTGCTTTTCCTCCTGTTGGATGGGTCGGATATAGGAGAGCTTTAGCTCAGGTAGGGTTAATTCGCTATCCAGAATGTCGTAAAGGCGATGAACTCGAATGGCGGCTTGATAAAGAACGCGATCGCTGCCTTCTGAAGGGGTTGAAGTGCAGATAAGGTGAATTTCTTTATCACTTAAGGCTTGCTCTAATGCCGCTTTATCAAAATAGGTAATTAATTCTAGGCGTAAATAATATTTTTTAGCAATCTTTTGCAATTCATCAATAATTTTGCGGATATCTTGATCAGAATTTTGGACTTTTGCATATTCCTGTAGGATACCGACCCGCATCACTAAAGATGAACGAACCGCGATCGCATAAAGAGCCATCGCTAGCATTGTACCCACGAGAGCTTCAGTGAGTGCGACATCCGCAGCCCCTAAAACGACATAAACTAAGGCTGCAACCGCCCCTAAGATTCCACGAATTACTAGAGCATGGTAGGGATTGGTTTGGAAAATTACCATCATAGCCGTTAGCGGTAACAGGGCAACAATGACGTAAATATAACTATCCATTATCGTTCTCCCCACTACTGGAGCAGTACGCCAATACATAGCCCAATACCGTATTCCAGATTGCTAAAGAAATAATTGCTAATAGGAGTAAAGGCCATTCTTGGGGAATTTTTAAGAGTAAGCCGAGAATAATATTGATCGATCCCAACGTATCCGAAACAGAAAGACTATGGAGTTTAAATAAAGTAGAGCGTTGGCCCATCAAGGGGGCAGTCCCCCAAAACCAAAAGACAATTCCCATCCCAATCAAGAAAAAACTTAAAAAATTGATCATGCTTCGTTCAACCGTTTTATCAATTGGGCGAGTAACATCAAGGCAGCATTGCCTAAGCTGAGAACAATAACTCCCACAACCCCAATCATGTCATCTTTTCTAAAGACAGAAACAACCAGAATCATAATGGAAGTTTTGGTAGCAATACTCGCAAAAGCAAGCATTTTTTCCCAAATATTATCATGCTGAAAGGCAGTATAAAGGGGAATTAATAAGGGTACAATCATCGCGATTAAGATTAGATTCATCAGAATTAATGATTCCTAATGGAGAGAAAAGATTGTAAATAATTACTCTGGAGTAATGGCGCGATCGCGTCTTTGTTTGCGTCGAACAATATGTACGTCATACCACCCCTCCTCGTGGTATTTCAAGACAATCGTTTTTGGCGTAAAGGTAATCAGAAAAATATCTAAAAAAATCAGCCCTGGGGTACGGTTCGGCTTAACCCGCTCCCGCGTGATTTCTTCGTAATTATGGGGACGAAAAATCATTTCGATCGCTTCAATATAAGCAATGGGAATCGCGGCTAAAATCGCCCATAACGTTTGTAACCAATCCTTTAACGCTTCAGGGGGCGTACGGTGACGGGGCAAAAGAAAGGCAATAGCAACCCCCATTACAATATTCGGCGGGCTGATATCGGCCGTCAGTAAAAACCAAACCACTAGGCGTAGAATTAGGTCTAAATAGCCAATCACGTTAACACCCTCCAAAATAGGAAAATTAACATCAAACTCATGACACCGATGAGATGCTCAAAAGCTTCGATACCACGAGGAAACTTAATAGCTAGACGTTTAAAAATGACTAAATAAGCTAACCAACCTAGCCCAATGGTAACAAGGGGTTTAACAATATTCTCTAGGCTATAGGCTTCGTAATAGACAACATTTGCCCCGACTAATCCCCCTAGCAAAATTAACATGGCCCCCCAAAAACCCCATTTAATTGGCGGCTTTTTTTCCTCTGGATTCAAAGATGGCAAGAATTCATGGGGCAAAAAAATGAATTTGGCAAAGGAAATGGCGGTTCCTAACGCCGCAATATTCATGGCGATTACCTGCCAAGGCAAGAGATTTTTACTGGTTAAGATCTTTGCACCAAAGCCCGATAGTAAGGGAAATCCAGAGATAGAAAAACTGGCAATGACTAAGGCGATCCAGATGGGGGTATGAATCGGTTGATGCTGTAATTCTTTAAAATTGCGGCTTGGTAAAATCCCTGCAATTAAAAAAAGAGCCGATTTAACTAATCCGTGAGTCAGAGCATAGAAGCCGCCGACGATGGGAGCCGCTAGGACAAATCCTAATTGGGAAATGGTGTGAAACGCTAACATTCGTTTGGTATCTTTTTCAAAGACAGCATAAAATACCCCCAAAAGCGCAGTTGATACCCCAAAAAAACGCACCATCGGATCAATTTCTTCCAACATCAATGCACACCGCACCATCGGAAATACGCCTGCTTTGACGACAACCCCCGACAGCATGGCCGATACGGGAGATTCCGATTCCGAGTGAGTTAAGGGCAACCACAGACCTGAAATAAAAATTCCGCCTTTGACCAGTAATCCCAAAAAGATAAGCGCGATCGCTTCTGGCGGAGATCCCCGTAATCCAGAAAAACTAAAAGATTGATGGGCTTGATAAACTAAAACAGTGCCGATTAGATAAAACAGCATGGCCGTATTACTAACAAAGAGATACCGTAAAGCGACCCAAAGAGAGCGATCGCTGCGGGGATAAGCAATCAATAAAAAAGCCCCGATACTAATAACTTCTAGGGCAACATATAAACTCATGAAATCGGCACAAATAAACGTGGCGTTCACGCTGCCATGCAGAATAATCGCCTGCATATAAAAAAAAGCCGTTTTATCGCTGCTCCAACAATAAAAAATGACCGCAGCCGTAACCAAAGCATTTGTCAGAATAAAAAAGCCGCTTAATTGATCGGCAACTAGCGTTACTCCAAAACGGTCTAATAACTGAAAGTTAAAAGATGATGGGGCTAGGTAGACATACAAACCATAGGCAGCCGAAATCAAAGCAACCGCTAAGGCTTGATAACGATAAAATTTAGGAATGAGATATAAGGTAAAACCGATAAAAAAAGGGATCACAAGCCAAGTGATTGTGAGCATTTTCTCAAGGTTAGTCATGGTGTATTATCCTTTTCAATTTCACTCGTTTCCAAGGTCGGATTATCCTTGGCTAATTTCATAACCGCTACTAACATGAGAGCTTGAATAGAAAAACCGATAACAATCGCCGTTAAAATTACGGCTTGAGGGACTGGATCGGCATAGTTTACTTTCTCGTTAGCATTAACAAAAATAGGGGTAAATAATCCATCTCGTGAAGCTATCAGGACGTAATAAGCAATCACTCCTGTACTCATTACATCCATAGAAATAATTTTCATTAATAAATTTTTTTTCCAAATAATTCCGAAAAACCCGCAAAAAATTGTTGTACAAACAAAGGCTTCTAACACAATTCTCTTAATAAAGATAAATTTTAGATAACAAAAAGCAAACTAAGTAATAATTTTATTAAAACGCTTACCTCTCTAATGTTGTGTTTTAAAAAAATTATCATTGCCCAAGAAATTACTAATAAATAAATAACGCAAACTAAACTATAATGGATGTCGCCATAGGGAATACTAAATTTAAATCATAAATTAGAGTTCATAATTTTTGTAAATTTTTGATTCTTACAGTCAGTGAAAAATCAATGGTTTAATATTCTGTTTAATTGGGTAGGAAATTTGTTGTTTTAATAAATTAACAAGAGCCTTAAACTTGGAAGTATAATTCAGGGTTCAGTAAGATGATGGAGGTTCAGTAGATCGAAAAAGGTATCAGGAAATGGGTAAGAAGAGCTTGGTTGTGGCGG
>CAYZWO010000035.1:0-34445 GCA_964482215.1 uncultured bacterium | reverse complement strand
CTACCACGCTCTTCTTACCCACTTCCTGATCGCTTTTTCGATCTACTGAGACTTGCATGTTTTGCAATGGAGTCGGCAAGATACCAAATAATTGGGAAGAGGACGAAATTGAGTAACGCTCTCTCCCGATTAACTGATGTCTGAATGAGTTGAACAACCAAGAAACTCAATCGCAGCAGCTAAACGAGAGGGATATTTTTTAGCGAACGCTTCAAACCATAGTCCTTCTCCTGAGAACGGATCAATTGAGTCTAACCAGGCTTGGGCTTTTTCGGCGATCGCTTGTTGACGCTTGGCTTGTTGTTCTTGGGCAAAATTTTGTAAATCTAAGTTTACTTCCTGTTGTTGCGTCTCTTGTTTGGAGGGATTGGGGACTTGAGCCGAGAAATTATTACCCAGTTCTTGCAATAAAGCATCGAGGGAAGTCAAGCTATTAGCCGTCGTTGGGAGAGGTGAAGCATTTTCCTCTTGTTTTGGGAGAGAGGTTTCGCCTTGATAGCGATCGCGTAATTCATTCAAAATGGACTCTAGCGGTTCCATAGTTAATCATGAATAGCATGTAATAAGACTTCGGTTAAGGTCAAATCTTCCATATCATTGAGCGTAATGGTATCGACAATATCGAACTTTGCACCGACTCCTTGAAGTTGATCATCTAAGGCCGTTAAAAATTTAGTTGCTCCCGCATCAGTGCCAACCTGAATAAAAGATAGGGCTAGTTCCTCATCCGTCTCTAAGCGATTGCTAGCTTCAATAATAATTTCAAATACAGAACGGCGATCGTCGGGTTCCCCATCCGTAATGATCAGAATGGTTTCTCCCGCTTTACCTTGCCCCGATTGTTTGCGGCGAAAGAATTGATTAACCGCATCCTGTAAAACTGCCGTTAAATTAGTTCCACCAATGGGTTCGTTTTCCTGAAAGATTTGTTCAACTTTCTCGGCGGTGACGTTATCATAGCGGCGAAATTTTCCTGAAAATAAATACACCGTAATGCCATCGGGGTCTAGCTGCTCACATTTACGCGCTAGAGCCATTGTCGATTCTTTGATCTGTTCCCAGCGACTTTGATGACTATTCCCATCAGTTTTAGACATACTACCGCTTTTATCAATGATGAGAGTATAGTCGCGTTTGTCTAACATAGTGAGTCACAGGTTCTTTAACTTTCTCTATTATATCCAATGCTGAGTTTGTCGATAAGAGGGAGAATCAAGCGATCGCCAAATTACGAAGCTTGTTGGGCTTAGATTTTTAGTTGTCTTCTTAAAAATTTGTTAATAAATATTAAAAAATAAGCAAAAAGAAATATATTTAAAATATTGGAATTATCAACAATTTAGCTGTCAATATATTCCTAGTCATAACTTTACTCATATCATCTGAAAACTTAATCTTTTTGTAAAAAATATTTAAAAAAGTCATGCAATCTCCAGATAATCAAAAACACTTAGAAATTGGCGAGAGCATTATTAAACAAATTTACGCCAATAAAATTTGGAATGATACCAATATTATGATGTTACAAGGGGAATCCTATCATTTTAAAGCATCTGGAAAGTGGATAGATTTCACAAATCCCTGTGATGCGAATGGATATCCTAGTAATAATTTTATTTTAAGAGCAAATGAAAAAAGACGGCGATCGCCAAATGCTAATTGGTTTGCGCTCATTGGAGCAATTGAACGTAGCCAGCAAAGCTTTTTTACGATTGGTGGAGAAAAGACTAAATTTATTTCAAACTCTGGGCTTTTTTCTTGTTTCGCTAACGATGTTATTTTTATGTATTGGAATAATTGTGGAACCATAGAGCTTACTATTCGACGTTTAAAATAGAACTCTCTTGAATAAAAATATAACTTGGGGGAGAGAAATCACTACTTCTCGCTGACTACGATGTAGTTGTAAACCCTTTGATTGTTCAAATACTAATGCTAAACTTAATTTTTAGACTTTTTACGAGTATTAAAGCATTCTTT
Organism: uncultured bacterium; assembly: GCA_964482215.1. Taxonomy (GTDB): domain Bacteria; phylum Cyanobacteriota; class Cyanobacteriia; order Cyanobacteriales; family Microcystaceae; genus Snowella. The sequence continues at coordinate 32,465 of CAYZWO010000035.1, read as the reverse complement.
AACCAATTTAAGATTAAGCAAGCTTTATTTGCTGTCTCTGCTATTTTTGTATTTTTAATACTCAATATTAATCCCGCATTGAGTGCACAGTTATTCGGTAAAAAAACGAATGAAACTGTTAATAAGGTTTTCAATCAAAATGATAATGATGATGCCAACAGACCTAAAACAGCCGGTGAATGGGATCAGCAAGCTCGTGAAACAGAAGGCCGTCCAGGCGAAAGATTAAAGAGAATTGGGGAACAATCAGCAGAAGCCATCAAAGAATTTGGCTCAGTTTATCCCGATACGGCAGAAAGAAGTTCTTCGGCTTTAGAGGATGCTTTAAACAAATCAAAAAATCGTTAAACTTTTGGCTTTAATTGATTTTAATTTACCTACAATAATCAAAATATTATTAATCTTATTCCACGATTAATTCTGTCTCTAAAAGAAAGATTAATTGATGGAATTTTTCTTTCCAAATATCTTCTTAAGAATATAAAGCTATTGTTTCTTTCGATACTTTTGTTTGTAAAAAATGCTTTTCTAATCAATTGAATCAATAGTTAATGTTGAAATTTTAAAAAATAAAGACAACATTTAATTGCCATTTCTTGGGGCTTAAGCGAACAATTTCCATTTTGCGAATAAACTCCCGAAAATAGAAGCGTCTTTCAGTTTCGGACAAATCTAACCAGAATTGTGGTAGAGAAACGGCTTTGGTAATGATTTTCAAATCTCCAGGGGGCAGTTGATCAAGTTGACTCCGTAACTCTGCAATCTCGGCTCTGATTTTATAGGCTCTTAAATTTGCCGTTTCTTGATCTAAAATGGCATTTTTTTGTAATTCGGGTATTTTTTTTAAAATATTTTCTTTTTGTTGAATTTGCTGTTTTAATTGGGTTTGGATATCGTCTAAATTGGGTAAGTTTAATTGGGCAACGGTAGGGGGCAAATCTTCACAAATTTTTTGGATAGCGGCAGTTAAGATTTCTTCATAACGAATGGCTGAACATTTCGGTTTTAACGGGCATTGTGTGGGTCGTAAATAAAGATAGTGATTTGGTTTATCTCGTTGGCCAACTTGGGTGATGGTGTGGGGAGATTGGCAGCGTTGGCAAATAACCAAACCTGCAAGCGATCGCGGGGCACTAGCAGTACGGGCGGGTAATTGGCGATTGCGTCTGAGTAACCGTTCGACTTGGGCTGCTTCTTCTCTTGAAATAATCGGTAAATGAGTATTGGCAATAATAGTTTGGTCGTTGTAGGCTAAATCTCCGCGATAAACGGGATTATTTAACCAACGCTGGCCAGTGGAAACGGCGATCTTTTTGCCATAGCGTTTTTCTAAATAACGGACGGCTCCCCGTAGCGATCCAAAGAGGAGGAATTGATCGAAAAAATCTTTAACAATGGGTGCGGTGCTGCGGTCTAAAAGATAACGGTCTTTTCCGCGACGATAACCGTAGGGGGCTTTGCCTGGTGGTGGCAAGGCTTGAATACGATTGCGGGCATGGCCTTGTTGTAATTTTCGACGGCGTTGGTTTTGTTGAATGGTTTGTAAAAGTCGAAATAAATTTTGTTTAGTTTCGTTTGTTCCGTTTTTTTGTCCCTGCCCCGTGTGGTAATCCTGCTCGATGGTAATCACTTCGACTCCTAGATCTTCGATTGTCTGAAGGCGATCGCCGACTTCTACAATAGTGTTTCCTAGCTCATCCAAACGACGGAGTAACAGATAATCGGTTGGCTGAGTTTGACAATCTTTTATTAAGGCTGCTAACTGGGAATGTTGCCCTAAATCTTCGTAAATCTGATCAACTTCTAAACCCCAAATGCTAGGGTCAGGCTTTTTTTCTAATAACGGATCGCTGTACACATAGGCAACAATTCTCATGAAATCTCGGCATTATTCAAGCTATGCTGAATATTATAAATCTCTATTTTTTTAGTGTTTTTCTGAAATTTTCACGAAAACTTATGCGGCTTTATAAGGTTAATTTTAAGCCTGAATCGATCAATGCTTCACAATCTTCACATAATCAACGCTCGCTTGCCTGGTTATAGCGATTATCAGCAATTAACTATCGATGAGCAAGGACAAATTGAGTCAATTATTCCGCAACAAGTAAATAATTCTTGGCAATTTTCTGATCGGGTTCTCGATCTAGCAGGCGATTGGTTGTCATTAGGCGGCGTAGATTTACAAATTAATGGAGCTTTGGGGTTAGCTTTTCCTGATTTAGAAGCGTCCGATTTACCTTTATTGCAAAAAATCAGCCAGTTTCTCTGGGATCAAGGGGTTGATGCCTATTTACCTACGATTGTTACGACCTCGATTAAGAAAATTCAGCGATCGCTGGCAATTATCGATTCATTCATCAGATGGCAACAAAAACACCGAGAATCAGGGGCGGAAATTTTGGGGGTTCACCTCGAAGGGCCTTTTTTAAATCCCGAAAAACGCGGGGCCCATCCCATCGAAGAACTCTTGCAACCCACCTTAAAAACCGTTAATCAAGTCTTAGGCTCCTATGCGAATCGGATAAAAATCATCACCCTCGCCCCCGAATTAGATCCCAGCAATACCCTCATTTCGTACCTTACCTCGTTGGGAATTACGGTCAGTTTAGGCCATTCCCAAGCTACCGAAGCCCAAGCCCAAAAAGCCTTTGAGTTAGGGGCATCAATGGTGACTCATGCGTTTAATGCTATGCCACCGCTCCATCATCGTCACCCAGGCTTATTAGGAGCCGCGATTTGTAATCCTGATGTTTACTGTGGTTTTATTGCCGATGGTCAGCACGTTTCGCCGACGATGTTAGAGATTTTGCTCAGAGCCAGTTATTACGAAAAAGGAGCGTTTTTAGTAAGTGATGCCCTTGCCCCCTTGGGCTTACCCGATGGAATGTATCCTTGGGATGATCGGCAAATGGAAGTTAAGCAAGGAACGGCACGATTAGCTGATGGAACCTTATCAGGAACAACCTTACCGTTATTAGATGGCGTAACTAATTTATTAAGTTGGAAGATTTGTTCTATTGAATCCGCGATCGCGCTAGCCACTGAAGCCCCCCGTCATGCCATTAAATTGCCAGGTTTAGCCGTTGGGCAACCCGCAAACTTATTACGTTGGCAAGTAGATCCCCTAACGCAACAACTCAAACCGCAACGTTTACATTGTGAGGATTAAACATTGCTGAATCTAAAGTATAATCCCTTATCTATTTGAAATTGCCCCCTAAATCCCCCAATACTGGGGGACTTTCGAGCCTTGTAATGAGTTTCCCCCCAAGGTTGGGGGGCTAGGGGGGCAAAAACATATAGATCAAAGGATTAACGGATCTTTTACACTCAGAGCAGCTACATTATGATATCTTAAAATAACTTAATATTATTCTTTCGGGCTGACTACCGCATTCATGACTATCCAGCTTAAAAATCCCCTCGTTCTTGGTTCCTCTATTTTATTGATTGCCCCGTTTTTTCTGTGGGGAACCGCGATGGTCGCGATGAAAGGTGTCCTGCCTGATACCACTCCCCTATTTGTTGGGGGAATTCGTCTGGTTCCCGCGGGAATGTTGGTCTTACTGTTTTCTGCGATGCGGGGTCGTCCTCAACCCACCAGTTTAAAAGCCTGGTTATGGATTGCGGGGTTTGCGTTAGTCGATGCCACCCTATTTCAAGGATTTTTAGCAGAAGGCTTAAACCGTACAGGTGCGGGCTTAGGTTCCGTGATTATTGATTCCCAGCCGTTAGCTGTTGCCCTCATGTCGAGTTGGCTATTTGGCGAAACCATTGGTTTATGGGGAGGTTTGGGGTTAGCCTTGGGGATTTTGGGAATTAGTTTAATCGGTTTGCCTGATGAATGGTTTTTCTCGCTGTGGGAAACGCAAACCCTATCGATTGAATGGAGTTGGCAAAATCTATTTAATAGTGGGGAATGGCTGATGTTGTTAGCGTCCCTGTCGATGGCGGTGGGTACGATTCTGATTCGCTTTGTCAGTCGTCACGCTGATCCTGTGGTCGCAACGGGCTGGCACATGATTTTAGGCGGTTTACCCCTATTTGGTTTATCGAGTGTTTGGGAGTCCCAACAATGGCAGGCTATTACTATCAATGGTTGGTTAAATTTGGCCTATGCCACGATTTTTGGGAGCGCGATCGCCTACGGCATCTTTTTCTTTTTAGCCTCTAAAGGCAATTTAACCAGTTTAAGTTCCCTAACCTTTTTGACCCCCGTTTTTGCGTTGACCTTTGGCAATCTGTTGTTAGGAGAGCAATTGAGCAATTTACAGTGGATTGGGGTTTGTTTAACGTTGACCAGTATTTATCTGATTAATCAACGAGAACGTATCAAAGAACAAGTCAAATTTATAGCAGCGATCGCGCAGAAACCCCTCATGAGCAATCGATAAGTTCCGCTGAGCTTCGTGTAATCTGTCTGTCTTAACGTGCTATTTGTCCTTGAGTTTCCCTTAAGGGCTATTTTGTCGTTGATGAATGGGCTGACTTTAATACCTTAATCAAAATACGCATATTTACTGATGTTTTTCTCCTGACAGATTTTTAAAATAATTTTAAAGATAATTTAAAGAATTTTTAAAGTGATTTTAAGGTCTTTGTAAAAATAAGGGAGAGAAGCTAATGGAAACATTCTATGTAGAAAAAATCGTTTTAACGGGATTGTTCGGAGCTTTTCTCTTTCTCGCAGGGGGAACCTTAATCTCTGATACCTCTAGTGCCGCTAATTTAGTTTGGAGCCAATCTGTTCAGTCTTCGGCGAATTTTAACTCTTTTATTCCTCAAAAACAGTAATATTACTTTTATCGCTTAATTGCTTAGTTTTTAAGTAATTTTTTGCTGTAAATAATTTTGTTTTGGCGGCTTGCCGATATTTCCTTAACTTGCTATCGTAAAAATTTCGCAAAATTAATTAAAATTTCTTAATATTATGGTAGCTAAATTTTTTAAGGAGCGCAAATGACCATTACATTTACCAAAGAGAATAAGGATGTGATCGTAGCTCAGGGAGCTAATTTACGGGAGAAAGCGTTACAGAATGGCATTGATATTTATACGCTCAAAGGAAAATTAATGAATTGCGGGGGCTATGGTCAGTGTGGAACCTGCATTGTGGAGATTGTGGAAGGAATGGAAAATCTTTCTCCTAAAACTGATTTTGAGCAACGGGTTTTAAAGAAAAAGCCAGAATCTTACCGTTTAGCTTGTCAAGCCATTGTTAATGGAGCCGTTAGGGTCAAAACGAAGCCCTAGTGATTTTTGTCTCAATTTAATGACAGGAAGAGAGCATCACCTTATTTTCTGAGCAATTTAAAATCTTTTCTTCCTTTAGAGATGGGGGATCTGCTTTAATCGGTAGACCCTTCTTTTTTAGGATTCAATGCCTCTGATGACCAGGATTGATAGGGATGATTAACCAAATTGGCGTTATAGTATCGGGGATCATGGGTTACTTCTTCTCCAATCCATTCAGGCAGCGCGATCGCTTGGCTTTCTGAGGTTAATTCCACTTCCGCAATAATCAATCCCTCATTGGCTCCCTTAAATTCATCGACTTCCCAAACCCAATTTTCTTGAGGGATACGGTAACGAATTTTTTCAATTAAAGGCGGATGACAGAGCGTTTCTAACATCAATTCGGCATCTGCTAGGGGAATGGCATACTCAAACTCACTCCGTACCATGCCTTGATTTTTGCCCTTAATCGTTAAATAAGCCGCATCCCCCGCAATGCGAACCCTAACGGTAGTGAGATCTTGAGTCGGAATATAGCCTTGTATGTACCGCTTGCCGATACCGAGAGAACGCCAACTGTCTCCCTGAACTAAAAACTTACGCTCAATTTCGATGGCCATTGGAGAAGAATGTTAAAAATACTAACAATTATTAATGATTAGCTCTAGAGTTGACCCCGCATGGCCAGTTTCATTTCACGCACTGCACGTTCTATTCCCACCATGACGGCACGACTAATAATGGTATGGCCAATATTTAATTCTTCCATACCTGGTAAGACGGCAACAGGGTAGACGTTCCAATAGGTTAAGCCATGACCCGCATTAACTCGTAATCCTGCGGCGATCGCCTGTTCACATCCCCGTTTTAAGGCTTCTAATTCTGCGGCTTGTTGTTGAGCATTGGGCGCGTCGGCGTATTTTCCTGTGTGGAGTTCAATAAATTTAGCTTTGGTGTCGGCAGAAGCTTGAATCTGGGCATTGTCGGCATCAATAAATAAGCTCACAGGAATATCGGCAGATTGCAGTTTATCTACAACCTGACAGAGATAGTCAAAGTTGCCCACAATATCTAATCCGCCCTCAGTGGTGACTTCTTGGCGTTTTTCGGGAACGAGGGTTACATAGTCGGGTTTAATGTCTAACGCGATCGCGACCATTTCTTCAGTAGCGGCCATTTCCAGATTTAAATGAGTCCGTACCGTTTGCCGCAAAATTCGCACATCTCGGTCTTGAATATGACGGCGATCTTCGCGTAAATGTACCGTAATGCCATCGGCTCCCCCTAATTCGGCTAAAGCGGCGGCCGCAACGGGATCGGGTTCAACAGTTTGTCGGGCTTGGCGGATAGTCGCGATATGGTCAATATTGACTCCAAGGGTCAGCAAGCAGGTTATCTCCTTTTTATGATGGGTTAGTCAACCTTATTCTTTGTAAAATCCCCCCGCCTATCGGCTCCCCCCTTAGTAAGGGGGGCTGGGGGGATAAAGCTCAAAAAAATTTTACATTTTATTTAGTTGCTTTACTTAGCAGCGATCGCTCTTCTTCTAATTATCTCGATAAATGCCCAGAACCGTTATCTTCAGAAAAAACTGATGAGAAGTTGGCTGATGAGAACATCATGGATTGAATGATTCTTTCACCTGAACATAGGCAAGGGACTTAAGTTCATTGTTACAAGGCTTTTAGTCAAATCACTATGCGCGATCGCTAAACAAGCTTATTCAGACGCTTGAAGGGGCGTTTTTTTCTCTCCATTCAATGAATTTTGCCAGATCATCGCTTGTTTTGGAACACCAATGTCAATTCCTGCCTGCTCAAAGGCTGCTTTAACACGAAGTCGCAATTCTCGCCCGACAATCCACTGTTCCCCTGGTTTCGTTTTCAACCAAATACGAATCATTACGCCTTGATAGGAAATATCTTCAACCCCTTTTAAATCAGGCGGTTCTAGGATCAACGAATGCCATTGGGGATCGTCGTAAAGTTGTTGCGCGATCGCCTTGAGAAGTTCTAAGGCTTGAGGAATATCGGCTTCATAGGAAACTTGAATTTGATAATCTACCCTTGACCAATCTTTGGATTGATTGCGAACCGTCCCGACTGAACCATTGGGAACCGTAATTAAATCCCCATTAGCACTGCGAATACGGGTAACAAACAGATTCATGTCTTCTACTAGCCCACTATCATTGCCAATAATGACAAAATCTCCCACGGCATAGGCATCATTGGCTAAATTAATGACCCCTGCAATGAGATCCTTAATTAAACTTTGAGAACCAAAAGAAACCGCAAACCCTAGAATCCCCGCCCCTGCTAATACGGTAGTAATCGGAACATCAAAAGCCGTCAGTGATAAAACCATGCCGATGACGATACAGAGGGTAAGATTAATTCCTTTTAAGGTGTTAGCGATCGTGGGAATACGAATATTTTGGCGCGTTGATGATTTTCGGATTAATTGCAAATCTTCTGACCAAGCCTGTAAGCCACTATCAATAATGAGTTCGCCAATTTTAATGAAAAATATGATGCCCAGCCAAATTGTCAGTAAATTAGTGGGCGCACCTGCTAATAAGAATCCTAAGTTTCTCGTATGGGGAAAAACCGTTAAAATAAAAGCAATTCCTCTGATTAAAATAAAAAGTTGAGCTAATACGGATAACCGTCGAATAAAAATTGCAAAACTCAGCTTACGTTTGAGAAATACCTCAATTTTGTCTACGCTTAGAAAATGATTCGGATAGGAAATCAACGTAGAAAGATGAAGCCCTGAATGGGCAATTGCCTTTGGCTCCTCAATTGTTTGGGAAACGTTAGCATAACGAGAAAAACCCAGCTTAGCCAGTAACCAATCCGTCCCCCACCGCAGATACTGACTTATTCTCAGCAGCAAACTGTCCCTGGGGAATGCTAAAGCATCTTCCATCAACTTATCGGTTTGCTTTCCTTGCTCTTCCGTTTGTAAGCGATCGTGCAGGTCGGCTAGCTTGCCTTTGTAGGATTGAATCCGCTTTTTCGTAAAACTTTGCAGGATAATGAGCAACCCCATCATCCCTAACATCACCACAACAATTTGTAGGGCAAATAACAATTGTTTTCGTAAGGCTTCGGGTTGGCGATCTTCCCAAGCGCGGATTAAACCTGTCCGCAACAAACTCGTTACCTCTGTGGCGATTTCTTCAACCTCTTGACCATACAGTTCTGCGTCGGGTTGGGTAATGGTTCCGAGAATCTGGGGCTTAAAATTCTTTTGATCAGCAACAAGAATAACCGTTTGATTATTGAGAACTGAGGGATAAACCTGTAAGGTATGGGGGTCAAAGCCGCGTTTCAAAATTTCTTGAATTTTATTTTGAATGCGTTTTACCCGTTCTCTTAAGGGAGAGATTTTTTTATGTTCTTCACTGTTTGCCGTTGAGAAGGGAACAGCAACAAAGAAAATGGGGCGACCATCAATTTTAATGGGGGCATAGCTTAAGTTGCCAATTCTTCCTGATAGCTGACGGGGATTGGTCAATAATTCGCGATCGCTGCTCGGTAAAGAAGGTAATTGAGCCTGAATCGTTGAAGCAAAACTGATACTCAGCAATAGGGTTAATAAACTGAGAAAGCAGAAATGAATAAAACTTCGCCAAAAGTTAAACCGCTTCAATCTTCTTTTTTGTTGCAATCCTATGGTCATGCTAACTAAACCGAAAGAATGCTATTGATTTTATAGCAATTTATCATGTTTCATAAAAGCAACTAATATTGATGACCATAGGAATTTTTGTTCAGCAGCCGTTAAGTCAATGTAAGTGTTGCATATTTGCGTGATATTTTGCCCCCCTAGCCCCCCAACTTTGGAGGGAACTCGATGTATTAAATTTCTCAAAAGTCCCCCAGTATTGGGGGATTTAGGGGGCTATTACCATTAATGAAACGAAGAGTCCATTCCTAAATTTAGCAATGCCAATTTATAGCCCCCCTTCATTTAACCAACGCACCGCATCTTTAGCATGGTAGGTGAGGATTAAATCTGCGCCAGAACGTTTAAAACCCGTTAAAGTTTCGAGGGTGACTCGTTTTTCGTCGATCCAGCCGTTGAGAGCAGCAGCTTTGATCATGGAATATTCACCCGATACGTTATAGGCAGCAACAGGTAAATTAGTGATTTCTTTAACTCGCCAAATGATGTCCATATAGGCCAAAGCGGGTTTAACCATTAACATATCCGCGCCTTCGAGGATGTCAAGTTCAACTTCTTTGAGGGCTTCGCGGCCATTGCCTGGATCCATTTGATAGGTACGGCGATCGCCGAATTGGGGAGAAGATTCTGCCGCATCACGGAAGGGGCCATAGTAAGCCGAGGCATACTTAGCCGCATAGGAAAGAATGGGAATCTCGGTAAATCCTGCTTCATCTAAGGCTTCACGGATTGAGGTCACAAAACCATCCATCATGCCAGAGGGCGCAATAATATCAACCCCTGCTTTTGCTTGGGAAACGGCCGTTTTCTTTAAAAGTTCAAGGGTCGGATCATTTAATACTCGTCCTGTTAAATCCCCCGTTTGTAAATAGCCGCAATGGCCGTGACTGGTATATTCACATAAACAGGTATCGGCAATCACGACGAGATCGGGAACAGCATTTTTAACCGCAGTAGCCGCTTTTTGGACGATGCCGCAATCATGCCAAGCTCCTGTTGCGTCCGTATCTTTATCTTCAGGAATGCCGAAAAGAATAATGGCAGGAATGCCGAGATCGTAAACTTCTTTGGCTTCTTCAACAATTTTATCAACCGATAACTGATACACCCCTGGCATCGATTTGACTTCTTTAGCAATGCCTTCGCCTGGAACTGCAAACAAAGGATAGATCAGATCATTTGCTGTTAAAACAGTCTCTCTAACCATGCGGCGGAGGGGAGTCGTTTGGCGGAGGCGGCGGGGGCGAGTAATCGGAAACATAGTCTTTAAGCGTATTGAATGGATCGTATTAACAGTCTCTAAACTTCCTAGTCTACGGCGATCGCCGATCCCCTTGGAAATTGCTTAATGTTTTGTAATTAAATTAGGTTAAGTCTTCTTCAAGAAAATACAACGTCCTCATAAATAGCCTGAATCGTCGTTTCTATCTCTAAAATCGGCGATCGCAGCGTGGCTTCGGGATTTTCGTATGCCCGATAAAGCCAAGTATCATCATCAGTTTTGTAATATTGTTCGATTTGAATTTGATATTGATCGACAAGCCAATATTCTTTAAAGCTGGGAATAGACCGATAAAATTTGAATTTGTCACCTCGATCATAATCAGAAGTCGAGCGGGATAAAACTTCAATAATGAGGATTGGATTGAGAATAACATCTTTGCGATTCTCTTCAAATTGGGGTTCTCCTTGAATCACAAAAACATCGGGGTAAGTATAACGGTGGTAGGTCGGTATCAGAACTCGTAAATCGCTAACATAAGCTTTTGCCCCTTGACCCCGAAGGGCAGCTTTAAGCCAAGCCAAAATATTTCCCGTAATAGTGTTATGTTCAATCGATCCGCCAGTCATGGGGACAATAACTCCGTCTCTGTATTCATTTCTGTGTTCTGACTTTTCTTCTAGGGCTAAATATTCGGCGGGGCTGTATAGACGGGGAGGAGATTCAACTTCAACTAAAGTAGACATAACTTCTAATCGGCTGTTGCTAAAGGGAAAGCGAAAAATTGGAGATTAATTGCATTGGTTATCGCATCGGTTAAAACAACGGGGTTACGATGCAATTTTCCACAGTCTAACAACACCATCTTGATCCGCAGAAATTAACTCACTTGTTTTAGGGTGGAAAGTTAAGGCATTAATCGCATTGGTATGACCGTGTAGTTGCTTCAGTTCCTTACCAGATAACACATCCCAAAGATAGATCACCCCATTGCGTCCACCAACCGCTAAACAATGGCCTTCAGGGTCAAAGGCGATCGCATTCACATAGGTTTCATGTTTAAAAGAGGGTTTGATGTGTTTTTTTGAGGCCAAATGCCAAAGCATCACCTCGGTATCCCAACTGCCAGAGGCGACAAATTGACCATCAGGACTAAAGGCGACACAGGTTACATGATGCTGATGACCACTAAATTGATGAATTTCTTGCCCTGAATCCGTTTCCCACAGCCGCACCGTCTGATCCTTGCCCCCCGTTGCCAAAATTTGACTATCAGGACTAAAGGCCACGCTGGTTACTTGGTCTAAATGCCCCTGAAGGATGCGATGGGCTTTATTTCCCCGTAATGATAGCCAGCCGGAAGAAATATCCCAGATTCTTGCCGTTTTATCACAACTAGCAGACGCAACATATTTTTGATTCGGGCTAATGCTAACGGCATTAATCCAATCGGTGTGGCCTTGAAACGTGCGAATAATTGTCCCTAAAGAAACATCCCATAAACGCACCGTTTTATCCCAACTCCCCGATGCTAAATATTGCGCGTCAGCAGTCGATGCCAAACTGCTAATACTGTCTTTGTGCCCTTCCAAAAAGCCAAACTCTTTCCTTTCCTTGAGACTCCAGAGATGAATTTTTTGATCATTGTTTCCCGTCGCAATCCATTCTCCATCAGTACTACAGGTTAGACTATAAACCCAGTTATGATGCTCTTTGAGGCAAGCGGCCTCTTTGTTTTGTACAATATCCCAGAGCCGAACTGTATAATCGTAGCTACCTGAGACTAAATAGCGATTATTGGGACAAAAATCGAGGGCATTAATGGTATTTTGATGGCCTTGGAATCGTTGGATTTCTGTCCCTTCTTGCAAATGCCACAAACGAATCGATTTATCTTCAATCCCAGATGTAGAGGCTAAAAGCTGGTTATCTTGACTAAACACTAAATTAGTCACCCAATCCAAGTGTCCTTTTAAACGTTTTAGGGGTTTAGCATCCGGAATCGACCAAATTTGAATAGTATTATCTCGACTGCCTGAAGCGAGGATTTGTTCATTGGGACTAAAAGCTAGACTTTCAATAGCATGGTCGTGTCCCTGTAAACAGCAGAGTTCCCGATTGTACTCTCCATCCCAAAGATAGACGCAGCCATCTAAGCTGCCCAGAGCTAAATATTTACCACTGGCACTAACTGCCAATTGGGCGATCGCGCCGACGGGTTTAAAAATGGTTTTTAACTCTATTCCCGTACAGGCATCCCAAGATGTGACTTCTTCACTTTTAGCCCCACAGAAAAATAATTGATGCTCATCGGTGCAAACAACTTGATAAATGGGTTGCTGATGGCCTTGAAACTGTTGAATCAGTTTACCCGTTGCCATCTCCCACACATAAACCCAGGTTTGAAACACTAAAATTAAAAATTGATGATCGGGACTGAGAACACCACAATCGATTGGCATATCAATTTCCCACAACACTTTACTGGTGCTAATTTGAAATAAAGAAGCTCCTCCCGCCGCGATCGTTACGACTAAATCTTGAGAAAGAGCAAAAACGTTTTTAATCATGCCCCGCCCAAAGCGTTTTTTAAGCCCTTCTTGCAGTAAATCTGGTAAAGGAAAATAGCCCCGTAGCCTATCGGCGGTTGCGGTTGTATCCTCTTCTCCATTGCCCTTGCGAGAATTGCGACTATCCCACCACTCCCGCACACTAGACGGCCTATCCAAACGGTTTAAATGTAACGCATTGATGACCAACTTATCCCAAGGCGAAATTAATCCTTCAGGCTGCCAGTTATTTTGCTCAGATAACCGCTTCATTGCCGGAGGAGGTAGTTTCCCCGTCAGCAATTGGTAAAGGATCATGCCCAGTTCAAACAGATCGCTTTCTGGGCCCAACTCTCCCCCCGTAATAATTTCAGGAGCCGCATAATTTTCTGTAAATAAGCGCGTTTCCATGCGTCGAGAATCAACCACCTGCCGCGCCGCTCCAAAATCAATTAAACGAATGCGATTTTCAGGAGTCAGAATAATATTTTCTGGTTTCAGGTCTAAGTGGTAAATGCCCGACTGGTGAATGATAGTTAAAGCTTCTACAATTTGTTCAACTAACGCTTCAACTCTCGGTACGGGAAAACGATGGCCTGGCTGTTTTTTTAACACCGATCGTAGCGTTCTTCCTTCAATCAAATCCATCACCATATAGGCGGTTTGATTTTCCTCGAACATATCGTGGACACGTACCACGTAGGGATGGCTTAAGCGGGCTAAAATGCGTCCTTCTTTTAAAAACCGTTGTAATCCCCGTTGATAGGTATGTTCTGCGTGGCTGGGAACCATGACAGATTGATTAACCTGATTCCGCAACGCAAATTCAATGGGATAAAATTCTTTAATAGCAAAAACTTCATCTAAAGCAGTGTGATGGGCCTGATAAGTAATCCCAAAGCTACCCCGTCCTAGTGCGTAATCTAGCCGATAGGTTTTGTTGCGGAGTAGGGTTCCTTGCGCTAATACATCTCGCAGTAATGATGGGAAATGAATTTTGCACTGGGGACAATATTCCGCAGTTGAGGGGATGTCTTCCTGATGGCAATTAAGACAACGCATTAAGCAAGGTTTAAAGGACTCGGTGAAGGCTAACAAATTGAAATCTTCCCATTCAATTGTTTGTTACGAGCTTGCGACTAGTTTTTCTAGAGAACCGACATTCTCAGAATTTCTGGGCCACAAAATAAGTAATATCCAAATCGTTCTATCCCTATTGCAAGGCAGTTATTAAGTTTTGTATGTGATTTAAATCATGGGTGGCCATGATCGAAAAACGAAGACGGCTCGTTGGAACAGTGGGGGGACGAATAGCGGGTACAAAAAAGCCTTGATTTTGTAGTTTTTCAGAAAGCTGTAAGGCGTTTTCAGGATTCTTGAGGGTTATACAGATAATCGGAGAGTCTGACGGCAGAAAATTCCACTGGGTCAGATGTTTTTTGAAATAATTAACGTTATCCCACAATTGTATACGACGTTGCGGTTCCTGTTGAATCAGACGGATAGCTTCTAAAGCGGCGGCAGTATCGGCAGGGGATAAACCTGTTGTATAAATCCATGTTGAGGCCCGATTGCGTAAAAAATCGATTAATTTAGCACTTCCGGCCACATAACCGCCCAAACTCCCCAAGGCTTTACTCAGGGTTCCCATTTGAATAATGCTGGCTCTTGGACAGTCAAAATATTCAGCTAATCCGGCTCCTGTTTTTCCCAGTATTCCTGTTGCATGGGCTTCATCAATCAGCAACATACAATCGTAGGCTTGAGCCAAATTTATCAATTCTGGTAAAGGACAGGCATCCCCATCCATACTAAAAATGCTATCGGTTAAGATCAGGCAACGTCGATAATGTTGTCGGTTGGCTTGGAGTTTGTGTTTTAGGTCTTCAATATCTGCGTGTTCATACTCAATTAAGTCGGCACCACTGAGTTTTGCACCGTTTTTCAGGCTGGCGTGATTATAGCGATCGCTTAAAATTAAATCCCGTTTTCCCACTAAAGCAGTAATGGTTCCTAAATTGGCTAAGTACCCTGAGCTAAAGACTAAGGCAGCTTCGGTTTGTTTAAATTCAGCGATCGCGGTTTCTAATTCTTGATGGAGGGGACGATGGCCACTCAATAGGCGAGATCCTGTACTGCCCGTTCCCCATTGCTCAATGGCTTCGATAGCGGCTTGTTTTAAGCGAGGATGGGAAGCCAATCCAAGATAATCATTGCTGGCAAAATTAATTAAAGATTGACCCTCAATTTCAATAATTGGTCCAGGAGGACTGGTAATAGATTTAACGGAACGATACCATTTCACCTGATGAATCGTCGTTAAGGCATTATCTATCCAATCATAGGGATCTGCCATTTTCAAAAAAGTAGGAAATAATTGATTAAGTCATCCAAATCTTTTTATATTTTATGACTGTAAGCGACCATATTAATATGTTATACAGTCCTATAAATAGTTCCCTGAAAAAGGCGAAACTATCACAAAATTGATTGATTTTTCTTCCATTTAAAAATTTTCTATTCACTTTCCATTTAAAAATTGCCGCAAACTCAGTGAATGATGATGATGTTTAATCTCAACTTAACTTTTTTTATTTTCAATCCCAAGAACTTTCTGGCGGCAGATTACGTCGGAGTGCCAAACTATAAACTAATTATTGATGGTGATGCGGTTAAAAATTTATCGAGTTAACCTTTAATGGTGCAAATAATACTAAAACGTAAAGAAATGCCGTAAAATCTTAATTTTTTAAATTTTTGTGCTATAAGAGGTTAGACTAATTTATCTTTCGCTCTCCCTATAATACTACCGACAATTCCTATGCGAGCTTTACTAATTTATCCCCTTTTTCCGCCCACCTTTTGGTCTTACGAAAAAATCCTCGAATTGGTAAATCGTAAAGTATTGCTGCCACCGCTAGGGTTAATTACGGTTGCGGCGATTTTGCCCCAAAACTGGGAATTTAAATTAGTTGATCGCAATATTCGGACCGTAACAGAGGAAGAATGGGAATGGGCAGAAATCGTCATTATATCGGGGATGATCGTCCAGCGTCACGATATGTTAGACCATGTACGGGAAAGTAAGCGACGGGGTAAATTAGTGGCAGTGGGTGGGCCTTACGCCACATCGGTTCCCCACGAAGTAGAAGCCGCAGGGGTTGACTTTTTAATTTTAGATGAAGGAGAAATCACCTTACCGTTATTTGTCGAAGCCATCGAACGGGGAGAAACAAAAGGAGTCTTTAGAGCAACGGATAAGCCCGATGTCACCACAACGCCCATTCCTCGTTATGACCTGTTGGAAATGGATGCCTATGATATGATGTCGGTGCAATTTTCGCGGGGCTGCCCTTTTCAGTGCGAATTTTGTGACATTATCGTTTTATACGGACGGAAACCGAGAACGAAAACGCCTGCTCAATTGTTAGCCGAGTTGGATTATCTCTATGAATTGGGCTGGCGACGGGGTGTGTTTATGGTAGACGACAACTTTATTGGCAATAAACGCAACGTCAAATTATTGCTCAAAGAGTTAAAAATCTGGATGGCGGAACATCAGTATCCCTTCCGTTTTGATACCGAAGCCTCTATCGATTTAGCTCAAGATCCTGAGTTAATGGAATTGATGGTCGAGTCGGGTTTTGCGGCAGTCTTTTTAGGTATTGAAACCCCCGATGAAGATAGCTTACAGTTAACCAAAAAATTTCAAAATACTCGTGGTTCCCTTGCTGATTCGGTTCAAACAATTATTAAAGCAGGGTTACGACCAATGGCAGGTTTTATTATTGGTTTTGATGGGGAACAGTCAGGAGCCGGCGATCGCATTGTCCGATTTGCCGAACAAGCAGGCATTCCCTCCACGACCTTTGCTATGTTACAAGCCCTACCCAATACGGCATTGTGGCATCGGCTCAAGAAAGAAGGAAGATTGCGAGAAAACAAGGATGGAAACATTAATCAAACTACTTTGATGAACTTCATTCCGACTCGTCCGCTAGAAGAGATTGCCAGAGAATATGTAGAAGCCTTTTGCACCTTATATGATCCCGTCAAATATTTAGACCGTACCTATCGCTGTTTCTTGATGTTAGGTTCACCAAAATGGAAATCTCCCGCTAAAATGCCTGAATGGGTAATTGTTCGAGCTTTATTATTAGTTATCTGGCGGCAGGGAATTAAACGCGAAACCCGTTGGAAATTCTGGCATCACCTATTCAGTATCATTAAACGCAATCCTAGCGTGGCTGAACATTACCTCGCGACCTGCGCCCATGTGGAACATTTTCTCGAATATCGCCAAATTGTCCGCGATCAAATCGAATCCCAATTAGCCCAATATTTAGCCCAAGAAGCCCAGCGTCCCAAGCTTGTCGAAACACCCGAAAAGCAAGAATTATTAGCAAGTTAAGGTTGATTAATGCTTATTTATGTAAATAAGGGGAATTATAAATTTTCCTCCTTATCGTCTCAATTAGGCAAGTGATTAAAATATTAGTGATCGCTACTTGCGAAAAATATTGTTGTAATTCTCTCTAATAAATCTCAAATATAAAAAATAATTACGATACCATGATGAATTTTTCTCATTCAAAAGTTGTTATTGTTATTGGATCTGGATTCACTGGGCTATCTGCTGCTTATGAGTTATCTAAATTGGGAGTTAAAGTAATTATTTTAGAAAAAGACTCTGCAATTGGTGGTTTAGCAGGTAGTTTTGAAGTTAATGGCGTTGCGTTAGAAAAATTTTATCATCATTGGTTTGTGAGCGATTCCTACGTTTTAAATTTAATCAAAGAATTAGGAAAAACAGATCAAATTGTTTATAAAGGAACAAGCACTGGAATGTATTATTCTGGAAACTTTTTTAAGCTAAGTTCTCCCATTGATTTATTCAAATTTAAATCAATTAGTTTTTTAAGCAGAATTCGTTTAGGTATTCTTGTTTTATATGCTAGAAGAATTAAGAATTGGAAAAAGTTAGAAAAGTTAACTGCAAAAGAGTGGCTCATAAAAATTGCTGGCGAGGAAGTCTATAAAGTCGTTTGGGAACCACTTTTATACGGTAAATTTGGTTCTTTTCACTCCGAAGTTTCAGCGGTCTGGTTTTGGAATAAATTAAAACTTAGAGGAGGAAGCCGTAACAAGCAAGGCTCAGAACAACTTGCATACTATCAAGGAGGTTTTTCCGCCTTAGCTGAATTAATGGCATCAACAATTAAAAAACTAGGTGGAGAAATATACGTGAACACGGAAGCAGAATCATTGATTGTGAAAGAGGGACAAGCAATAGGGGTTAAAAGTGCCTCAAAAACGATTTATGCTGATGCAGTGATCGCCACAACAGCATTACCTGTCATTACTGAATTAATAAGACCTTACATCTCTTTAGATTATTTACAAGACCTTCAACAAATAGATTATTTAGCTAATATTTGTCTTGTTTTAGAGTTGAATAGAAGCTTATCAACAATTTATTGGTTGAATGTTAACGATCCTAGTTTTCCATTCGTTGGAATTATTGAGCATACCAACTTTGAATCGAAGGAAACCTATGGTGGGCATCATATTGTATACTTGTCTAAATATTTATCAGAAGATTCTGAGCTGTGGCGAATGGATCAAGAGGAATATTTAAATTATGCAATTCCTTTTATTCAAGCTATGTTTCCTGATTTTGATCGATCTTGGATATTAGATTTTCATCTCTGGAAGGCAAGTTATTCTCAGCCAGTTATTGTCCGTCATTATAGTAAGCTTATTCCTTCTAAAAAGACACCTATTAAAGGATTATACATTGCAACAATGGCCCAAATTTACCCAGAAGATAGAGGAACAAATTACGCAATTCGAGAGGGTAAAGAGATTGCTAATTTATTATTAAATAACTTAAAAGATGACCAATAATTATGAAAACTGAAATTTCTCGTGATTTTATACTTTTCACCTTGGCTTTAATAACTGGTTTTTTCTTGAGAATTTTTATCTCAACTTTAGGTCATAATTATGATTTAGAATCATATCAGATTGTTAGTGAGCTAGTTTTACAAGGAAAAAATGTTTACGCAAATACAGAGAGGTATAATTATGGTCCTATCTGGTTTTTTATTTTGGGAATAATAAAATCAATTCAAATCCACCTTGGTTTTAGTAATATACAGTCACTTCATCTTTTAGTAACGTCATTTTTATCCTTTATTGATTTATTAATTGCAATTTTACTTGCAAATCAGTTTGGAGTTCTTACCGGTTTAGTTTTTTATCTTTCCCCTGTTTCAATATTGATTACAGGTTACCATTCTCAGTTTGACAATTTTGCTATTTTAATTGCTTTTCTGTCGTGGATTATCTTGCAAAATAAACATATTAAAGACTCTAATAAAAAGATTTTGCTTTCTGCTTTTTTAATGGGTATTTCCTTGATTATTAAACATGTTTTAATATTTTTTCCAATTTGGATTTTATTTTTTAAAAAGATTGGTGATTTTAAACAAAAATTGATATTTGTTGTGATTTCTTATTCTTTATTTATCTTCAGTTTTTTACCCTTTATTTCCGTGCCAGGAGCATTAAACGGAATCCAAAAAAATGTTTTAGGCTATAGTTCTTTTTATGGTAACGGATTTTTTCCTTTACTCGCTAACTTCATAGTACCATTTAAATTCCTTGATAATTTTTTAGCTTTTATTCCCATTTTCTCCGGATTTAAATTTATATTTTTTGTAGCAATGATAGGAACAGGAGTTGTCATTGCAAAATTTCAGGATAAGTACTTATTTTATTATTATTTAATTGCCCTTTTAGTCTGGACACCATCTGTAGCAGATCAATACTTAGTGATTCCTGTATTATCGTGTGCCATTTTCAGAAAAAATATTTTGTCATGGATGTATTTATTTATTGCATCTCTCTTGTTATTTGGTTCTGGTAATAATTTAGGAGCTTTAACGCAATTTAGCGGTTTGTATAACTGGCTAGTTCAAAATGGATTTTATTACTATAATGCTCAAGTTTGGCTATTTATATTTTTAGGGTTAACTATATTTAAATTTTATCAATTAACTTTGACGGAGAGTAAACGGAGCTTAGAGAGCTTTTCGAATTGATTGATCGAATTGATCTATTATTAAGCATAAGCAAGCCATTGTAAGAGCGTTTATGTTAAATCCCCAATCTAGCCAATTTTTAACCGAAGCGGAATCTGCGGATGTGGATGCTGCCCTGTTGAGTCAATCGGAAAAATTTTTGACCCGTTTGACCATTTCTTCACTACGGTTATTAGCGATTATTGCGAAAGATGCAGGAGTTTCTATAGAAAATCTCACCCATCAGCAGATTATTGTTTGGTTTGAGAAAGATGCTAGGATTAAACGAGAACAAGGGGAAGAAGCCTCTGTCCTCAAATGGTAACGGCTGATTTGCGATCGCCGCATTTTTAATTCATTTCGTTATTTTGAAAATCTTTTATGTCAATTCAATTAACCGTATCCAGTATTGCTTGTGATGGTTGTGCAACCGCCATTACCAATGCCATTCAACAACAATTTCCCGATGCTCAAGTGAAGGTTGATGTCCCGACAAAGCTTGTTACTGTAGACACTACTGCCTCTGAAGCGGACATTAAACAGACAATTACAGAAGCAGGTCATGAAGTGGCTAACTAAAAATCAGGCGTTTGATTAATCCGACCTCAAATTATTTAATAAATTGGGCCAGACAGACTCATTACTTGGCTCATTTCTTTCTTTAACCTCAAAGGTTTTATTACAAGCCTCTGGAGTTTCCAGTAATTGCACACTTAATTCGGCGATCGCGGCTCGACTAACTTGACCCCGAATATTATCCCCTTGCTCGAAAACTAAGGTTTTGATCTCTGGATCTTCTGTTAGCGCACAGGGGCGAACAATGGTGTAATTTAATCCACTTTGACGAATAGCGTCTTCCCCTCGTAGTTTCCAAGTTAAAATTCCGCCTAATTGCTCATTGAGTCTGACTGCTGGGGGTTCTTCCTCTAGATTTAAACCTGGACGACCTGGGCGCGTAACTCCTGCCGAACTAATATGAATCCATTGGGGCTTTTGGGGTTTGCCATAAGCATTAATCGATTCAATTTCTAAGCTAAAAAATCCAGGTGAAAAGGTACGATTCAATTCGCCATCATATTCAAACTTACTGTGCATTAACTGGAGCGCGTAAATTTGACGGGGGTTAAACTTGCCTTTTTCAGGAACCGTTTTAGCCCGAAAAACAGGAATCAATTGATCAAAAGGAATACGAATGGTTTGGGGTCGATTATTCCAAGTATCAAAGGAATAGCAATAGCCCACGCCGTCCCATTTGTCTTCTCCTCGCACGATCAACTTATAACGCTTACCGTCTCCTTGAATTTTTAACTCAATGCCGTCATAGCCAGACAAATCTAAGGGCTGAGCAAAATTTTTTGTCCGAACCGAAGCAAACCCACCGTTATTGGCAGTCGAAACATTCCCCGAAAAGATAGCGCGATTTTGAGTAATTTGAATCTGGCTCGAACTTACACCTCCCATCACGACATCATCAACCGCTCCCCAGGTTTCTTTTAAATCTTGAGTCGGTTGGGTAAAGTCAAAAATTGTTTTTTCGGATTTGAGATATCTTTTTGCTACGGTTACTAGGTTCTTAATCCCTTCATACTCGACAATTTCAGGAACATCGACTACTTCGGGCATATAAAATTTAATGCCTTGATAATATTTCTCTCTGGTTGGAGTATCGCCTTCAATCGGTTGTACTTTGGTTCCTGTGCAATTAATTACCGCCGTTACGTTTTCCATTAATTTCGGCGTTAAAGTTTCCGCGATCGCCAAATTCCCTTCAACAATATCAACCTGATCATCAAATAATTCTTTGGCTTTTCCTCCATCTCTGACTAACACCCGAACGGAATAATTTTGGGCCAATAACTGATTAACAACTCGCTTGCCCACACCACCAGTTGCACCTGTCACTAAAATTTTATCCATCGTTTTACTCGGTTCTGCGGGTTTGGGTTGAGGTTGACGAGAAAATAGACGTTGCAAACATCCCCAAAAAGGAATGACTTCAAAGTAGGTCAGCGTTTGAAATAGCCTTCCTGTATCCCAGGGTTGTCGGGTTTGCTCTGCCATAAAAACTTTACAATTTTTAATAACTTTCGATCAGTCTAACGAAAGCGATCGCTCAAAGACAAGGGGAAAGACTATAAATTCCTTTCTCTGTTTTGGTTAATAAGTCAACCTGTCAGAACACTGGTTTCGTCATTTGAGTTTGCTAAAATGCGGAAATAATTGCATCTATTGAGTCTATGGTTGCTGTTAATCTACCATCTCCGCTAACAATTCTTGAAAACGGCGATCGCCTGAATCGGCAAGAATTTGAACGACGTTATCGGGCTTCTAATATCAAAAAAGCTGAACTAATTGAAGGAATTGTTTATGTGGCTTCTCCTCTGCGCTTCAACTCTCACAGTAAACCTCACAGTCAAATTATCGGTTGGTTAGTTGCCTATCAAGCTAGGGTTACAGGCTTAGAAGTTGGGATAGAACCCACCGTTCGTTTGGATGATGAAAATGAACCCCAACCTGATGCCGTTCTTTTTCGGTTAGGAGGGAATGCTCAAATTGATAGTGAGGGCTATATTGTTGGTTCTCCCGAACTGATTGTAGAAATTGCAGCCAGTACAGCCTCTTATGATCTCCATAGTAAAAAACGGGTTTATGAACATCATGGCGTAAAGGAATACATTGTCTGGCGAACCCTAGAGCAACAAATCGACTGGTTTATTTTAAATAATGGCCAATACAAGCGTCTTGAACCCGACGAATCCAATGTTATTCGCAGTCAAGAATTTACAGGTTTATGGCTCAATGTACCTGCTCTGTTGAGTCATAATATGTCAGCCGTTTTTCAGACATTACAACTGGGAATTTCAACCATTCATTAATACGCATCAACACGGTTTTTATTAAGAGTAGCGTTATGGACTTAGAACGGTTAAAAAAGTGAACAATAGCCAGCAGGGGCAAATTTACGATAGTCTTGACAAAATAGCTTCTTTTCAAGATTTGAGTAATTGTATGAAATTGAACCTTGTTGCGTTAACAGCTTTAGGGCTTGCTTCTACCTTAACTTTCTCTGCATTCTCTCCTATTGTGGCTCAAAACCCACCGGCAGAAACCTATCGGCCAGGCTTTTGGCAACCCGTTGCGGATTTTAATCCGATGAGAAAAATCACGATGAAATTTATTAACCAAACGGAAGTTCCTTTGGAATATGGCATTGTCGGCAATGAAGAAAATATTTCAGAGAAGGTAGCAGCGGGAGAAACGGGCACTTTAACAACCCTTGAAAGATCGGGTAATATTACCATCTATCCTGATATTGCGATTGATCCAGATGCGCCATTTAGCTTGAAATTCACGGTTAGCGTTGATAAACCTACAAATACCATTAATGTCACGGTTAATAAGGCAGAACGTGGCTTTGTCGGCCATAGGAGTTTAAATTTTCAAAAAACAGGAAAAATCTACGTTTATTAAGTTGACTAAACCATGCGGCAAATGACAGCAAAATCTTGGTTACGGGTTTTAAGTTCTTTTCCTTTAGGAATCCTGATTTGGCAGGAAATGTCGGTTTTTGCTTTGGCTGCTCCGCCGCGATCGCCTGACCAAAAAGTTGAATGTGAAATTCTGGTCGTTGGGGGAGGATTAGCGGGTAGTGCTGCGGCCTATGAAGGATTGCTAGCAGGAAAAACCGTTTGCTTAACGGATATTACCGATTGGGTGGGCGGTCAAATTTCTTCCCAGGGAACCTCGGCACTGGATGAACGGCCGACCCAAGCCAGAAAGCTCTATTTTCCGCGTGGTTATCTCGATTTTCGTAAACGGATTGAGCAGGAATATGATTCTCGCAATCCAGGCAATTGCTGGGTCAGTGAATCCTGTTTTTTACCCGCCGACGGAAATAGAGTCCTGATGGATGAGTTAAAACAAGCGGAACGGAAAGGAAACGGCAAGCTCAAATGGTTTCCCAATACGGTGATCAAAGAATTAAACATCAAACCCGTTGGCCAAGGTCAGCAAATTATGAGCGCGATCGCCATTCAACATAAACCTGCCAAAGGTGCGCCGCCTCTCAATACCTATCCCTTATCTAAAACCTTTGAAGATAGTTATCGCTACGAAAATTCCCGCCTGTTTGATAAAACTATCATTCAATTTGTCCCTAAACCGTCTAAAACGCCTCAAGTCGTTCCTTGGTATGTGATCGAAGCGACAGAAACGGGTGAGCTAATCGCTTTAGCCGATGTCCCCTATCGTGTCGGGATTGATCCCCTATCCTATTTAGAGCCCTCCGCTTCTTCTAAAACGCCCGATCCCTACTGTACTCAAGGCTTTACCTATACGTTTGCGATGGAAAAAACGGCTGATCCCCAACCGCAAACCATGCCGCCTTTTTATCCTCAGTATGAACCCTATTACAGTTATGAATTACCCCGTTTTGCTAATCCAGATTTACTGTTTACTTACCGACAAATTTGGAGTCCAGAACCAGGCGAAGTGACAAAATTTGGTGGTATAACCTATCAAAAGCCCAAACCTGGCAATATTTCCATGCAAAATTGGACATGGGGTAATGATTATCGACCTGGAACCAGTAAGGATAATTTTATTTATACCCATAATCAACTCGCTGCAACAGGCCAACTCAAACCAGGTGGCTGGTTAGGCGGTTTACGCACCGATGCGTTTAGAAAAGCGGAAGAGCACGCCCTGGGTTATTACTACTGGTTTGTCCAAGGTACAACGGATTCCCAACTAGGAGATGGCGTGAAAAAGCCCGATCCCAATAACCGCTTTCTAGCAGGTCTCGATTCACCAATGGGAACAGTACATGGTTTATCGAAATATCCTTATATTCGCGAATCCCGCCGTATTATTGGTCGCCCTTCTTTTTATTATCCCGATGGTTTTACAATTTCTGAAATTGATATTTCTCGACGCAATTATCAGGATGAATATTACAAGCAAAATCTTCCGCCTGCTATGTATCGTCAATTACAGGCAACACTTGCAGGATTAGAAGGGTTGGATGTCCTGAGCGGTAAGCTCTCTCCTGATGCGGTTCAGCGGCGCAAACGTTCCACCATTTATGCAGATTCCGTTGGCATCGGTCATTACGCGATCGATTTTCATCCTTGCATGACTCTTTCTCCGCCCGAAGCTCCAGGCAATACGGAAAAAGAGGGAGAACGCCAAGGGGGGGCACAGGCCTATCCCTTCCAAATTCCTTTAAGAGCCATGATTCCTCAGAAAGTGGATAATATGCTGGTGGCAGGGAAGGCGATCGCGGTTAGTCATATCGCTTCAGCCGCCTATCGTGTCCATTCCTATGAGTGGTCATCGGGAGCAGCCGCCGGAACCGTAGCCGCGTTTGCGTTGGATCAAAATGTTATGCCCTATCAAATGGTTCAAGAGCCTTTAGTACAACAGAAAAAATTACAAGAATTGCAAGCTTTGTTAAATGAAAATAACAATCCCACAGCCTTTCCTGATACGTCAATTTTTAATGATACTTGGGATGATTGGAAGTAATCGCAAGATAATAAATTACTAGTCTTCTATATTCCGATAATGAGCATCAGTAACAACTAAATTTTCAAGATCAGTTCGATAATTATTAATAAATTCAATCACTTTATCCAAAACTTCTTCCGCGTATTCATACTCTTGTATATCAAATTCACCATGAGCTATTCTACATCGATTTTTAACAAGTTCATTAATAAAAGGTTCATAACCTAACCAATAAGGCTGACAATTAATTCCAACTGAAAGACAAATATTTTGAAAATTTTGGTAATCCATGTTTGAGCTTGAATCGATTACTTTGTTAACATCTATTTGTACTATTTTTTCAGTAAGACCAATAATTTCGAGATAATGAGAAATTTCTTTAGGTGGTGAGCCGTAGGAACGTATTTTATTTTTGTAGGCTAAAGCCTGAAAGTGAATTTTTAATTCCTCACACTTTAAAGATTTAGAGTTAATGTACTCAAGATAAGCTGAAGCAGAAGCTAAAACAAATCCTTGCCAATGAGCGTAAGCCATGACTACTGCTAAACGGTACAAAATAGACTGCTCATGCTTGCGTGGGTTTTGAATTAATTCTTTTAGGGTAATTAGTTCTTGCTTTCGCTTTCGACTATTTTCAGCAAAAAAATCAATTAATTGCCCTTGAGTTCTTATTGCCATTGCTCAAACCATTTTCTTCCATAGTCAACTGTTATAGGGATGCGAGTACGAGAAGTTGAACCACTAATACGGTCAAGAAGTTTATGGTCATTTAAAATGAGTTTATGTTTTTTCTTAAAAGCTAATTGATCTGGTAATTGATGATTATTTAGGAGATGAAAGCCTAAACCAGCAGCAACAATCTCAAATAAAGGCATAAGGATTGGGCCACTATATTTACTTCCATTAAATTTTTTAAAGCTATCTTCTCCTAATGTCTCGCTTAGAAAGTCAAACGTATTCTCAAAAGCAAATTGTACAGACTCTTTATTAAAATTATCCTGACTAGCAATAGCTTGAATTTCGTCAGTTAGAAAAGAGTCAAGCTCATCCATTGTTTGTAGTTTGCTAATTTCAGCATTCACCATAACAATAAAACGTGTGAGGAGTTCTAAATCAAATGCTTCATCTTCTTTCCGATTTGTTAAAACAAGACAGTTTTGAAAATTAGGATAGTCTCCTAAATTTTTAAACCATTTAAAAAAATCTTCACTTGTCATTAATAAAACACAATTTCTAACTTCTTGAGGAGTGGCGAAAGACCCACCTGTGTTCAACCGCTGAAAGATTTCATACTTGGCCATTTTACTGCTGCCAGCTTTAACAATATTAACATCAAATCTAGCTCGTTTAATTGCTATTTTTGCTGATGTTGGCAACTCATTTTTAATGTTATCTTGAGTCTGCCAATTTTTATCTTGAAGAGCTTTTAGGTATTTGGTTTTTGTTAAAGTTAAAGGTTGAATTTTTTCACCTTTTTCATCTTGCAAATCACCCATTAATTGAAAAATAGTTGAAAGTCTTTGCAGACCGTCAATAACATCCCATTTACCATCATCCCGTTGAGCAACAAAAATAGGAGGAATAGGAATACCTAGTAATAGCGATTCAATAAATCTGGACTTTTGTTCATCTGTCCAACGAAAGAAACGCTGAAACTCTGGATGTAAATTAAGTTCTCCATCTTTGTACATGGAGGCTAATTCTCCGACTGACATTGAGTAGGAATTGCTAGATACAACAGTTGAATATTTTTTTATTTCTTCTTCAAGACTTACTATCTTTTCTGGTTGTGATGTTACCATTATTTAGCCTTTCAGTTTTAAATTTTGTTTTTTAAATAGTCAATAAATTAGTTTTATATTCCTATAAACTGGAAATAAAGACTAATACTAAATTATTATAATGGAGGTGCAAGATCAACGAAGTGTTGTCGTGATATGCTCAAAACTAAGATTTAGCTACTTTATTTCAGCAACTTAATCATTATATGCTAACAAAAAGACCCTTGTATCTAATTATCCAGATATAAGGGCAGAATAATGATATTTAACTAAATTTTTGGTTTAGTAAGCTCTACGGGTTGTCATGTAATAGATCCAAAGCGCGATAATGGCTCCAAGAACGGCAATGACGATGCCGCCTAAACTAAAGCCAGAAGCTGCTAAACTTAATCTTCCTGTGGTCAACAGGGTATAGAGAGTTCCACCAATGAAAGCCCCCACAATTCCTAAAACCATCGTTCCCAAAATGCCACCGCCTTGACGACCAGGGTAGATCAGTTTAGCGATCGCCCCAGCAATAAGACCCGTGATAATCCAAGCAATAATACTCATTTTATGCCTCCATTAATTATCGATATTTCCTAAAGCACACTGTGGAATCCAGCAATAGGCTTCAAATAGTTGCAAAAAGAAAGCGAATTGTTAAAAATTCCGAATGTGTTGGTATGCAGTCTATATTTATTTCCAAAATACCAATTGCGATCGCTGATCTCAGACTACCTATGGTAAGAGATATTTTTTCAGTTAAAAACTATTGGTTTTGCTATTTACACCAATGCAGTTGTTGTTATTCAAGAGTGCTTGAATTTTGATGTTTTTATGCCTAAGTCAAGCGCACAATAACCTAACGCTTTTTTAAACTTAACGAGCTTCGTAATTCTTTCAACCAAACAAAGGGTAGAAACTCAATTTTAGAACTGCCGCAGTCCCGACATCGATATTTACGCCGCAGCGTTAGCAATAACCAAAGCTTTTTTAAAAACGGAATACTCCGAGAGGGGTTAATGCGATCGCTGCCACAACTCAGGCAATGGAGAATAGAGAGCGTCCGCAGATTAGCTAAAGTTCCCCCGCGATAATCTTCATATAATTCCGTCACCAACCACAGAAAGGCAGAGGAAACGGCATTGGATACTAAACGAAATTCTTGAGCCTGGGGCGTAATGGTAATGGTGGTATAAAAACATTGATAGTTAGCTCCTGCTTTGTCCAAGGTATTGGTTAAGCTCTGGGCATACTGAGCAATTGTTTCCTGTCCTGACGGCCAACTAGGCAAGCGATCGCATTGGGTAAAAATTAAACTAAAGGGATAATCCGTATTTTGATCTCGAACTAGCGCAATGAGGGTCAAGAGTTGCTTTTTCAAATAATTAAAGGTTCCTTCATAGCTCTTATCATAAAGAAGGCGGGGTGTATTAATAAAAACACAGCAACTTTGAGAATTAATGGCGATTTCCTGATAATAAGGATTGTCAAAATTACAGATTTCCCCTGGCATATCCCACCAGCGAACATAACAGAGCGTATTGCGTTGATTGCCTTTTTGTTGTTTAAACGCAAAGTGAAAATCGGTAATTTTTAACGTGGGTGGCGGATAGGTTCCTCGCTTGAGGACATATTGCAAAATATTGTTAAGCAGAAATTTTTCGCTCTTCTGTTGGCACTCAAACCATAATTTCGGGGACTTATCGTTAGCTCTCTTCGGAATTTCTCTGTACTCTTCTAAAACTTGTTGAAATTCGGCATAACTTCCCACCAAAAAAACCGTTTTTCCAGTGCCGCGTTCTCCTAAACTTAGGATATTAAAAGTTGGTGGAATGAGGGAGATAGGCCCAAAGTTCATGAGATTATCGACAATTACAATAAAGACAGCAGCCAACTCACCAACTAAAAGCCATTTTTAATTGAATAAGTTTTTAATGTGATTGAATTATAAACTGATCACTGAGTTTTGGGCCGTCAAATTATTAACTTGGTGAAATGCTTGTATGGGATGCCAATTGAGAACATCGTCTAATAAGGCTTTATATCCTGCGACATTCGGATGGAGACCGTCATCACTCAGGTGCGATCGCGTCCATTCTTCCCCGCGATGTTGCCAGAGTTCAAAAAGATCGAGGTAAGGAATTTGTCTTTCCTGACAAGCGTGTTTGGTAAATTCCTTATAACGATACTGATCGAAGTGATTATAATACAAACACTCTAAAAAAGGCATTTTAGATTCATTGACCGGAACCATTCCCACAAAGAAAACGGGGCAAAGTTGCTGAGCCTGATCCAACAGTTGGGTAATTTGGGTTTGAAAGGTTTCAAAGTCTGTAAAGGAGCGGCCATCGGGCCGACCTAAACGGGGGGTGTCATTGGTTCCAACGGATAAAATAATGGCATCAGGGACTCGATTCCGGATTTCTCCCCGATAACGAAATTCTTGCTCTAATCGTTCTGCAACTTGAAAAACGCGATCGCCGCGAATACCTAAATTGTAGAGAATATGACTGTCTTCCTGCATCCAATAACGGCGTAATCGTTCTACCCAACCACCACCAACGGGATCGCCAAATCCATAAACTAAACTATCCCCTAATGCAATGATCTTAAGCGGCTGCTCAGTTCGCAATAAAGGCGAGTGAGAGTTTAATTTCGAGAGCATCTGCATGGTTGAGCTTCCTTATCGAATCATGGATAATCGTTCTCATTTACATTTCTACACAAGTGTAGCGTAGAAGTTCAACTTTGCACTAAGTATTTATTCTTAAAAAATAACTTTAATCAGGATGCGATCGCAGGACAGATCTAAAGGGTTAGGATAATTTATAAACTTTTCATGAAAATTCTTCACCCTTGGGAAGCATCTTAAGAAAACCTCCGTCATAATTGAAACAGTCCTCAGCAGCAATGTAATGGACTTCTTGTGGTGGTGTGAAATACGTTGAATCCATGTTTCTCAAGCTTCGGTTTCATAAAACAGAAACCTCTGTTGTTCCTGTTCGTAAAATGCGGGGTAATTTGCTTTGGTGGTTATCCCCCATATTAGTATTGGGTTGTTTAGTCGGCTATCGACAAATCCAAAGTCTAGTCGTTCAACCTCAAGCCATCTTTGTTTTAGGAGGCCACGAAGATCGAGAACGGGCTGCCGCTAAATTAGCGGCTAAATATCCTAATTTACCTGTGTGGGTTTCTTCCGGTAGTCCAGAGGGCTATGTCAAACGCATTTTTGCCAAAGCCGGAGTTCAACGCGATCGCCTCCATTTAGATTATCAAGCCAAAGATACCGTCACCAATTTCACAACCTTGGTTAATGAGTTTAACCGTCAGGGGATTAACAGTGTTTATCTCATTACGTCTGATACCCACATGCCTCGTGCGCGGTTAGTGGGGGAAATCATTTTTGGGAGTCACGGGATTATCATGAAGCCTTTAAGCATTCCCTCCCATTCTTCCGAGGAACCCCCTGAAAAATCCGTTAGAGATTTTGCTAGAGCGTTACTTTGGTTAGCAACAGGACGGACAGGGGAGACGTTCCTACCGCCTCACCGTCAGCATTAAGTTTCCAGCCGATTGAAGAGTCTGTTTGACAAGCTCCACTGATCCCAAATGTTGGGGGAAATTTTTTGCAAGTCACCCAATATTGGGGATTTAGGGGGCAAAATAAACAGTTTCTAGGGAACTTGCCAAATTCTTTCATGGTAAGCTTCGACCTTGGCATAGGGATCAACGGCGGCATGGTCATGTCCGTGATGATGATGCCCGTGACTATGGTGAGCATGGGAATGATCGTGATCCCCATGAGCGTGGGAATGAGGATGATCATGGTGATGACCGTGACTGTGGTGATCATGCCCTGCCCCTTTAGCCACTAAACGGAACTTACAGGTTTCACAGTTCATATTCACCTGACCCAATTGGGTTTCAATTTCCCGTTCCCTCACTAATTCCAATAATTGCGGTTGGATGCCCATTTCAGGTAAAGCCACCATCTCAATGTCAGGAAATGCCGCTTGTTGGTCTTCGGTAATGGTAAAAATCTTTTTAACTAACGCCCCTGTAAAGAGGAAATAGGGCAACACGATAATGCGTTTGGGATTATATAATCTGGCTCGACGGAATCCTTCTTCTAAACGGGGATGGGTAATGCCAATAAAGCAGGTTTCAACGGTCTGATAACCGCTTCCTTCCCACAGCATTCTCGCCATTTTATAAACATCGCCATTAGCATCGGGATCACTAGACCCCCGACCGACAAACAATAAAACGGTTTCAGAACGGGAAATTTGCTGGGGATTGGCTTCAGGTTGATCTAATAACGCCAAGCGATCGCGCCAAAGGTTTAAAATACTGGGGGTAATACCAAAGTGACGACCATAGGAAAACTTAATCTGGGGATATTTCAGACGAGTGCGGTCTAACTCATTGGTCACATCAAATTTATTATGACGGGCAGCAAAAAGTAGAATTGGTAGGGCAGAAATATCAGTGTAACCTTGCTCAACGCAGTAATCTACCCCTTTTTCAATAGACGGTTCCGTTAATTCCAAAAAACAAGGAATAACAGGACGAGAACGATCTAATTCTTGATAAACTTGGACGAAATCCATGAAAGTCTGACGGCCATCTTCGTCACGGGTTCCATGACCGATCATCAATAAAGGGCGAGGATAGGGTAATGCAGGAAGATGAAGGGAAAGATTTGTTTGCTGAGTGTCTAAGTTTAAAATAGGCATTCTGATTTAAGGAACTCCTTTTTAGTCGGCCTCGATGCTATTTAATCCGACAATAACAGGTTGACGTTAATTCCGTAATCGTAACATTGTTAGCTGTTGCAGTCATCCCAATCGATCACAGCTTATATTAAGTTAAATATATATTTCCTTTCTGTGAATCATACAGATAGAGCTTTCATCAACAGGATAAATACTTTAGTGTATTCTTTATTGTTTTGAGTCCCTGATGTACTCTTTTTGTAGTGCGTTCTGGAGAAAAAATGCAGCCTTTACTAACGATAGAAATTTTGTGCGCTGAAGCCGCTAAGTTTGCTGAAATAGAGTCTATCTATGATGAACCGACTCTCTATGGGGTCACAGATGGAAAAGCCATTGGAACGTACCTAGAACAAAAATTCACCACCTATTTAGCGCGAAATTATCGTTATCAACCAGGAAATTCAGCATTAGGAATTGATCTCCCTTCGCTTGAAGTTAACATTAAAGTAACAAGCATAAAACAGCCTCAATCTTCTTGCCCCTTCAAATCAGCAGCCCAAAAAGTATTCGGACTCGGCTATCATCTTTTGATTTTTGTTTATGAAAAGTATGATGATGCCGTTAATCGAACAGGAAGACTCAGTAGATCGAAAAAGCGATCAGGAAGTGGGTAAGAAGAGCGTGGTAGT
>CAYZWO010000034.1:0-34666 GCA_964482215.1 uncultured bacterium | reverse complement strand
CCTCTTTTGGGCATTTGACCACAAACTTCACCTGTTTGAATCATGATAATCGCTTCACAATCTTGATACTCGGCATGGATATGAGGCGGATTGTGATCGTTATAGTTCATTGTGATTTTGATTCCATAGAAGCTTGATAGAGTGGGCATGAATAAGAATAGTAATAAAGGTTGCCTTCTAAAAGTTTGCCCCTTATTGTAAGGATCGCTTTTCCAAATCTCATCATTCCAAAAAAGAATCGCAGTTTTAAAGTTTAATCAACAAAATGACAATGCTTGCATTGATTAAGTATCCCCAACATCAGATAATCGTGGTTAAAAAACGATTTAGTACGTTACATTTCATTAATGTACTCTACAAGATCGGCAATCACCCTAAAATGCAAGACTTCTCCCGAATAAACTATCAACCCAATATGAACTTAGATTACATTACAGAAAGTATACGGCAAGGAACTGAAGAGAGATCTGGCTATGCCAATGTGATGTTCAAACGCCTCCTAGAGGAAATTATGGAATTCGAGTCTGAACTAAAACCTGATGAGGAAATAGGTGCTTATCTTGCTTCATTTGCAGGAGGTATATATTTACACATTGAATCAATTAAGTATCGAGACCCTTACTATATCGTTTTATCAGGAACTACTGATCAAGGTCAACAAGCTCGGCTTGTCCAGCATGTAACACAAACCTGCATTTTGTTTGTGCCAGTCCAAGTAACACCAGAAGAAGGCAGAGAACCCAGGCGTTTCGGATTCACTATTTCAAGTGATAAAGATTAACTCAAACTTATACATCCTAAAATACACATTTTTTTAATAATCCTTCCGTATATCGCTTCCAATCAAGCGATCGCCGTTTTAATTACTTCGTATAAGGTAAGGCACTCCAAGCTTGAGCCACCATTTTACTAAGCCAATTTCGCTGTACTACATCCAAAACCGGATCTTCTTCCAATACCTCGGCTGTTAGATCATCTAAGGATTGACCCCGCAATCGAGCCAGTCGAACTATTCCAGCGATCGCCAAAGCAATCAACTCTTCATCAACGGGGCGATTACGGAGAGCAATAATTTCTTCAGGGCTAGCGGGAATAGGATAATGCATAGGACTCAAGGGTGTCAGAAACTTAGATAATGGATCATAGCGGTTAACATGACTAAACAGTGATAGGTGTAACCAATTATTTAACGGAAGTTTAACCTATTTTTTAGCCGATTGTGACAGCAAATTTTCGTAATTCCCGTAAAGTGCCAATGATTCAGATGCGTGAAATTCTATATATCGAAGTCCCAACCCCTGATATTGACGCGGTACGGATATGGTTACAGCATACCTGGCAACCTGTTACGGGGGACAAAGTTCTAACCCCAGACGGACTAAGACTTGTCAACAAAGTTAACGAGACAAACGCCACAGAACTTTCTTTGTTCATTTGGTCAGTTCAACGGACTACCTATTTAAAAATTTTTCGTTGGGGAGAAAAAGCGTTTGCCCAAGAATCCGCTATTGTTCAACAATTGGTAACGGAGATTCGGTCCGAATTTCCCGCTTTCTATCCCGCTCCTCCTGAAATTGATTTATCCAAGCAATCCATTTTTGAAGCTCTAGAAGCTTATTATCCCCAAACCGTTCATTTCTTTAAAAAATTACCCGAAGGCGAGTATGACCTGCAACGGGTCTATTGGTGGGAAAAACGTTGGCGAGATAGTGCCCGTAATCCCCAAACCCCTAAACAGGTTATTTTTGAAGCAACAGAAACGAAAGAAGCTCTAGGGGAACGCTACGATTTGATTTATATTGGTGGCGCGTTAGGCGCGATCCATGCGGCTGTAATGGCCCGACTAGGCTATCGAGTGCTATTAATTGAACGCTTACCCTTTGGGCGAATGAATCGGGAGTGGAATATTTCTCGCTCAGAATTTCAACGGTTAATTGAGTTAGGCTTATTTACCGCAGAAGAATTTGAAGGAATCATTGCGCGGGAATACCAAGACGGATTCAATAAGTTTTTCGATGGCAACAATCCCCCCCATTTAAAAGCAGCCGTTTTACATACCCCAACGGTGTTAAATATTGCCCTAGACTCCGCCAAACTATTGCAACTCTGTGGTGAAAAGCTACGGCAAGCAGGGGGAGAAATTTGGGATGAAACCGAATTTATTCGAGCTGATTTGGATCCGCAGAAGGTAACGATCCAGTTAGTGCATTTACCCAGCCAAACTCAAAAACAAGCTCAGGGTAGATTACTGATCGACGCAATGGGAACGGCATCCCCGATTGCGTGGCAGTTAAATGGTTCCAATACTTTTGATAGCGTCTGTCCAACGGTTGGGGCAGTTATTGAGGGAATGGGGCCAGAGGTGTGGGATGCCACCTATGGCGATGTATTGAATTCTCACGGTGATATTTCACGGGGTCGGCAGTTAATTTGGGAATTATTTCCAGGCGCAGGCGATGAACTAACGTTTTATCTATTCCATTACCATCAAGTGCATCCTGAAAATCCAGGCTCTTTATTGGAAATGTACGAAGATTTCTTCACCATTTTGCCTGAATACCGTCGTTGTGATCTCGAAAAACTGACATGGAAAAAAGCTACGTTTGGTTATATTCCTGGCCACTTCAGCACCAGTCAAAGCGATCGCCGTGTTGCCTTTGATCGGTTGTTAGCCATTGGGGATGCAGCTTCCTTGCAATCTCCTTTAGTCTTTACAGGCTTTGGCTCTTTAGTGCGTAACTTAGGCCGTTTAACTGATTTGCTCAATACTGCTTTAAAACACGATTTATTAACGGGAGACGATTTAAACCAAATCCGAGCTTATCAAAGCAATATTGCCGTTACTTGGTTATTTTCTAAAGGAATGATGGTTCCGACGGGTAAAATCCTGCCTCCTGCACGTGTTAATTCTATGCTCAATACCTTTTTTGGGTTATTGGCTGATTCTCCGCCGAATGTGGCAGAAACCTTTATTAAAGACCGAACCACCTGGTCGATGTTTACCCGTTTAGCCTTAATTGCTGCTCGAAAAAATCCTGCCCTGTTACTCTGGATTTGGGAGATGGCAGGAACTCAAGATCTATTACGCTGGGTTGGTGTGTATGCCGAATTTACAGGTAATGCTTTCCAGAAATTATTACTGAAACCTTGGTATGCTCAATTCCTCGACAAAGCTCAACCCTGGTTAGAAGCGAATTATCCTAACCTCTGGTTACGGTTATTAAGCCTGCGTTATCGACTCTTAAGTAATTAAATTTTTGGAATAAAAATTCACTTTGGACATATTTAAATATAAATATGCCTTTATTTGAGCCGTCTTAAATTGTCCCTAAACTGAAAATATTTAGCAGAAGCCAATCCTTGTTGTTGGGTGCTTAATACTCGTATCATGTTGTTCATTAATAAAGCTTCAACATCTAACCATAACCCTGGGAAAATACGACTTTGCAAAATTCCTTGGGAATTGGGGTTAATAGCAATGTATTCTCCATTTTCTAAAACAAACCAGTCAAGACGTTGCTCAAAAACTTGCCAAACTAAATATTCTTGAACTTTATTGCGACAATAAGCCCGTTTTTTGTCTCTTAAATCAATGGTTGCGGTACTGGCTGCAATTTCAACAACTAATTCGGGTGCGCCTTCAATATAACCATCTTCACCAATTCGTGTTTGTCCACCATATTGTTGATCAATTAACAAAACGATATCGGGCTGAGGTTCATTGTTTAAATCCAGACGCACGGTTGCATTATCGCCAATACGAAGACCAGGCGTTGCAACTTTATAAATACCAAGCCAAATCATCAAATGGGCATGGGGTTCAGCATGAGGCTCAAAACGTAACGGAGAAGCCATGTAAACGATTCCTTCAATTAATTCTGCCTTTTTCAAATTCGGCATAGCACTATAACGACGTTCGTATTCTTCACGAGTCAAAATATCTCCATTTTCAAGGGGAGGAATAGAAATTGAAGGACTAGCAGGAGAAATAGCCATCAGTGATAATACAATTTTTGATTATTATTTATACACAGTTTACGAAGTACCGCCTAAAAATTCTTCGATTTCGCGATCGCCTAAACGACAAGCCCGACTTGCAGCAGCTAGGCGATTTTCGGAACAAGAATGATATAACGCATCTGAAACCGACTCCAATTCACGATAACGAGAGTCTTGCAATTCTTCTACTTGCTTTTCTAAAGACTCAATACGCTCCAATAATAAGCGAATAACGTGTCCTTCTGAATCGGGTAAATTACCGTGTTCTAAGGGATTAACTTTCACACCAGAGCGATGAACAATTCGCCCAGGAATACCTACTACTGTGCAATCGGAAGGAACATCCCGTAACACGACGGAACCTGCACCCACGCGCACATTATCGCCAATTTCAATATTGCCTAAAACTTTCGCCCCTGCACCAATTACGACATTTTCACCTAATGTGGGGTGGCGTTTACCATGCTCTTTCCCTGTTCCCCCTAAAGTTACGCCTTGGTAAATCAGGGCATAATCACCAATAATTGCCGTTTCTCCGATTACCACACCCATTCCATGATCGATAAAAACACTATGGCCGATTTGGGCCCCTGGGTGAATTTCAACGCCTGTCAGAAAACGGGCAATATGGGAAATGAAGCGAGGAATAAAAGGAATTCTTAAATGGTATAGCCAATGAGAAAATCGATGAAAAATTAATGCTTGGAAACCAGGATAACAAAACAGCACCTCTAACCCATTCCGAGCAGCCGGGTCGCGTTCAAAAATGATGCGATAGTCAGCGATGAGTGAGGATAGCACTGTAATAATTCCCCTGAGTATGAAAGATATGCCTAATCATTCTATCGTTTATGGTTTCACCGTGGGGCTTACCCTTTTGACAGGATATTTTTTAGCCTGCTAATTTTCCTGACTCTATCAGTAGAGTTGTCTTCGTGAATTGTTCGACTAACCGTTGCTGATGGTTAACCATGAGGATGGTTAAGTCTTGAGTTTGGCTTAATTCGATTAAAACGCTCATTAAATGATCAGATTTATCAGCATCTAAGGCTGAAGTCGGTTCATCTAGTAACAAAATTTTCGGTTGCATCATCAAACCACGTGCAATGGTGACTAATTGGCGTTGTCCTAGAGATAGCTGTAATTCATTTCGTTCTAACCATTCATCAGGAATTTTTAAAAGTTGGCAATAATATTCTCGACGACTTTCTATTTCACCCGCTTTTAACTGTTGTAATTGCAATGGGTACTTTAGCGCGTCTTTGACTGTCATTCCTAATAATTTCGGTTCTTGGGGAACGAGAACAATTTGACGGCGTAAACTTAAAACAGGAATTTGAGACAGGGGTTGACCTTCAAAATCAATGGTTCCTTGAGTCGGTTCTGATAAACGATTGAGCAATCTTAATAAAGAACTTTTTCCTGCGCCCGATGGGCCCATAATCCCTACGCGATCGCCGCGATTTACGGTAAAAGAAATATCTTCTAAAATAGTCTCGAAACCATGAGCATCCGTTAAGCTAACAGCCGATACACTCAAGATTTCCTGCGATCGCCCACTGTTCATAAGTAAGGTTGTATTCATTCATTCTTCATCAATGCTAACGGAGAGCGACCAGGCACATTCGCGATCGCGGCGAGGGCAGCATTAGAACCTGCAATAATATCCCGTTCTTCTCCACCTAAATATAAACGACCAAAACTCCCGATCGCGCTTACTTGCAAAATATTAATCAAAGCAGCCTTTTCAGCTTCATTGGCTGCCAAAGCAGCATAGGCAGCAGGTTGAACCTCTAAAACGTATAAAGTTTGCCCTGCTAACAGCATTTGTCCTCTGCGATTGCGGTTGATTAACTGGGCTTGGTAGGGGTCAATATTACGAATAATCTGGCTAGAAACGACTTGCGGCTTGAGACATTCGTGGGGGCGCACCCCTAGATAGCTTAAAATTGCCTGACCTGCGGCGCGTACCTCTCCCTGATTGCTGGCATGAATTTCTAACAGCCCGTACAATCGTTCGACAAATAACACCCCAGGACGAACAACCGCCGATTTTAAAGCAATATCGGTAATACGGTTAATTTCAATACCTGGCGACACTTCAACCCATAGCGACGCATCACCTGGCACAGGTAAAAAGCCGACTGCGACCGTACCGATATAGGCGGCATGTTGGGGTTGGAGATTATCGAGGTAGACGTAGCTGCGTAATTCAACACTCATTAGAAAAACTCATGATAAATGGGATGAGTGCCGTTAATTTCCCATCCCTTCCGTAGCTATTATCCTATGCTTTGGCTTGGTAAACGATTATTGATCTGAGCCAGCCTTAAGCATCAGGTGGATTGACGGGAAAATAAAATTCTACCCCTTGATCAATGAGGGCTTGATTATTGGCTAAAATTTCCCGCTTAAAGTTCCACGCTAAAACGTAATAGATATTAGGTAAGCTGGTTAATTCTTTCTCAATTAACAAAGGAATGTGCATTCCTGGGGAATATAAACCACGACGAAGTTCATTTTTTTCCACTAAATAATCAAGATATTGAGTACCAATTCCAAAATAATTCAGCAAAGTATTTCCCTTAACGGGCGCACCAAATCCCCAAATGGTTTTGCCTTCTGCTTTAGCTTTGAATAAATAGGCTAAATTATCGGCTTTCATCTGCTCAATGCGTTTAGCAAATTCTAAATAGGTCTCAAATTCATTACTTTTTTGATCGACTTCTGCCTGTTGCATTGCCTGTAAGCGATCGCTGGGTTCTTCTTTGCCTTTATGGGTCACAAAACCAATGATAGACCCACCATGAATCGGAGATAAATAGGCATCAAATAAAGATAAACCGTGACGATTTAAAAGAACCTCAATCGTATTTAAATTGTAATAAAGCAAATGTTCATGATAAATCTGGTCAAACGCCAAATTCTCGACAATACGCTTCATATAAAGAAACTGGACGACAAACACCCCATCTTCTCGGAGGGCTTCCTTAATACCTTCAGCGACGGAATGAAGTTCTTCTAAATGGAAGAAAACACCCGCCGCATTAATCACATGAAATTTGCGATTTAACTGTTGAACAACCTCTAAATTAAAAAACTCATTTAAAGTATTAACTCCTGCATCATTGGCAATCTTTGCGGTTGTTTTAGATGATTCGACCCCTAAAACGTCATAACCTAAAGCTTGGAAATGTTTTAATTGCGTCCCATCATTGGAACCAATATCTAAGACTGATTTATTGGGCGTATTTTTAAAGAATTTCTCATCAACTTCATGAGCGACTTTTTTGAAATGTTCACTTAGGGATTTTGTTACCCCAGAAAGGTAAGTATGATCCCCAAACATGATTTCTTTTTTCACCGTGTAATCCAACTGCGCCGTCGCACAATCATGGCAATACAGCACTCGCAACGGATAGTAAGGCTCTTGCCCCACTTCTTCAGGCTTAAGGAAATGATTGCACCAAGGCTGCGAACCCAGATCAATAGCTAATTCTAGGTGAGTTGAATCACAAACGCGACACTGCATAAAGAAAAGAGGATGGGCTAAATACATTGTTAACGCCATCAATCAACAAGAAGATTCCGTCAACAACAGCGCGCTTACCATCTTCCCACGTTTGTCAAATTGTCTCAAGGTTCAGATCAGTAGTGATTTAGTAGTAGAGTGGAAGCTTAAGCCTATGTTAATCGAGTATTATATTATAGTCGTGTATGGAATACTAACTTGTCCCAAAATGATTCTCAAGATTTTCGAGAAAAAACATACTTTCTCTCACTAATCAAGAAATCCATTACCGCCAAGTATTATTAAATTTTCCAAAATGATTAGTTTGACTGCTCTCTTTGCCGACTGCTCGATGACGTTTACTGGGAGTAGTTTTGTAAGCAGAACCCTAAAAATCAGCATAACCCACAGGACGTTGTGAAACTACGACATATTAGCATTTTTTTCTTTAATTCCTTTAACTGAGTCATCCACACAACAAAAGATTGCGATGATAAAATCTTCAATAATAATACGGTACTTCTCACTAAATATTAGGTTCTTATCTTAATCTTTCCCTAACCTAACCGTAAAATTTTTCTGAGTTGCCCATCGCGTTAGATTGACAGTAAATCCCCAAATCCAATATTTCCAATATTTATGAACTCTATAACCAGTAATCAAAGCTATTTAGAAAAATCTCTACAGCAGTTTGAAAGCCATCCCTATCCCAATATCCCGATTGAAGTATCTCCCAAAGATAATCTTAAATTGCTCTATGAAGGAAGTTTGGTAACCGCTCGATATCGGCGGGATAGAACAGTCTTAACAGATTTAAGCCAGAAGGTGATGTTGGATGTAGCTTGTGGTACTGGGGCAACGACTTTAACAATGGCCTTAGCCAATCCGGGGGCAAAGATAGTTGGGGTTGATATTTCCCCAGAATCTATCAAAATTGCCAAAGAAAGGTTGACTTATCATGGTTTTCCTGATGCAGAATTTTATGTACTAGCATTAGAAGAACTACCTAGCTTGAATCTCCAGTTTGATTACATCAGTGCCAATGATGTTCTTTATTTGTTACCAGATCAAGGATTTGCCCTAAAACAAATGGGTGCTGTCCTAAAGCCTGACGGCATTATTCGCACCAATTTACATAGTTTTTACCAAAGATTAGCCTTTTTTCGTTCCCAAGAGTTATTTAATCGCATGGGATTGATGGAAGATAATCCTGGCGAAGATGAAATGACTATTGTTCAAGAGTTTTTTGACGCATTAAAAGATAATGTCAACCTTAAATTAACTGCCTGGGGCCAAAATGTTCGGGAGATGGAACCCTCAAGGCTACTGAGTAACCATTTACTAATCAATGACAAAGGCTTTACTATACCGCAGATGTTGACTAGCCTTGAACAAGCGGACTTAGAACTTATTAGCATGGTGGATTGGAGAGACTGGAATTGGCGGGATTTGTTTAAAGACCCTAACAATTTACCCATGTATTTGGCGATGGGGTTGGAAAATGCGGATCTAGCGGAACAACTCTGTTTTTATGATTTAGTACAACCCAATAAGCGTCTTCTGGATTTTTGGTGCGGCCATCCTGTTGCAGAGGAGGCAGAAGAAGAACCCAATTGGCAATCCCTAGAACCTGAACAGATTATGGTACATCTCCATCCCTGTTTAAAATCTGAAGCCTTTCGGCAATCAGTGTTAGATGGAGAATCTAGCGTTCCGCTGAATTTGGGAGATTTCTTTAACTTTTTGGTGCAAGATGGTTGGTTAGATCGTACTTTAGTTAGTGTGCTTTTTGCTCCTTTGTTGGACAGTCCTCAGACCTTGGCGTTTTTGGTAGAGCGTTGGCTACAGGTACGTCCTCTAAATCCTGTAACTCTACAGCCTTTTGCGCGAGAAACGGCCGTCAAGTTAGTTGCATCGGCGGTGGCCGATCAGGAAGCCTTAGGGATTGTGATGGTGTCGAGTTAGAGTACAAAATGGGAAAAGATGTTTTCCTGCTACTTCAATCTGAAGGAGCAAATGGTAAATGTCTGTATTTTGGGGCTTTAGAGAGTTTAATAAAAAATTTTTGAACGGGGTGATAGGTTTAGAAAACATTGAGGGTAAGTTAGGGCTAGAAGGGTTCTAACCAGTTATTCAAAATCCCCCTACACAAGGAAGAAAGAATTATGACTAGTAATTTTAAATTTAAACTCCTGTCTCACCTAACCCAAAAGAAAGAAGATAAAGGTTTTACCTTAATTGAACTGTTAGTTGTAGTCATCATCATCGGTGTTTTAGCCGCGATCGCGCTCCCCAACTTATTGGGCCAAGTCGGTAAAGCTCGTGAGTCGGAAGCAAAATCGACTATTGGTGCGATTAACCGCGCTCAACAAGCTTATTTTACCGAAAACAGCGCATTTGCTAGTACTACTACTGTTCTTGAAGTTCCTGCACCTCAAGGTAAATACTATACCTTTGCTGTGGGAACGACAAGTAATACACTTGCCCCTGTTAATGCAAACACGACCAACATTGAAAAAGATGGTACACGCGCTTATGCCGGTGCAACTCAGTATTTCCCCGCTGATCGTTCCTTCCAAACTATTGTGTGTCGTGGAGATGGTACAGCAAGTAACAACTCTAGTGTTGCTGTTCCTGCAACCGGAGCGACTGCTCCCACATGTGGTAGTGGTTCAACTGCTATCAAATAGTTTGACTACTACGGTCTGGGTCTTTACCTAGTGCTTAAAGAACTTAAAGAAGAGAAAGGGTGGGTATTTTTTCTAACCTGCCCTTGTCTTTATTGAAACCAATTTATCTACTAAAACTTTTGAAGTCGTATTATCCTTTGTGACTCAGTACAGCCATCGAGAACCTAAGTTGACCGAGTTGTGCAAACTCTGGCAGGTTAGTCGGTGGTATCAATATAAAGACCAAGGCTTTACGCTGATTGAATTATTGATCGTCATTATTTTTGTGGGGATTTTAGGCACTCTCAGCTTACCTATCCTATTTGCACAAGTAGGCAGGGCAAGGGAAGCAGAAACAAAATCCAATCTAAGTGCTGTAGGCCAAGCACAACAGGCTTATTTTTTTGAAAACAGTACTTTTACTAATAATTACGACTTATTGGATGTCAACTTTCAAGGAAAATACTATACTTATCCCGCCCCTAATTTATTGAGCTTTGATGTTGTTATCCATCGAGCCGATCCCATTGATGGCGTTAACGCTGCAACTCGTACTTTTAGTTTAGGCGTTTATTACATTAATTTAACCTATAATGTTATTCTATGTCGAAGCAGCAGCACCTTAACCACAACGGATGCGCCCAATACCTCAACGGGAGACTGCTCGAATAGTGGCACACGAGAATTTTAGTTTACCTTGCGTAAGTTAAAACAATGACCAAGCACTTCAAAGCGTCTTTATTTAGCTTGCTTTCTAATGGTATTATTTTGCTCGTAGCTATGGCAGGTATTTTTTATCTACAGCAGAAAAACTTAGAGCAAGCGAAAAAACAGCTTAATGAGCCACAATATATGGCACAGGCAAAGATTGCTGAGCGGCAATTAACGGTGGCTCGTTTTTTACCAGCATTTGGTTTCAACAATTTGTTAGCAGATTGGGTCTTTTTAAGTTTTATTCAATATTTTGGGGATACCAAAGCTCGGGAAGCTACTAATTATGAACTCTGCCCTATTTACTTTGGCGTTGTGATTAATCAAGATCCACGCTTTGCGGATGCGGTTAACTATCTAGATGTCTGTACTTCCATTTTTGCAGGTTATCCCAAAGAAAGCATTGGCTATATGCAAAAAAGCTTATCCGCAATGAAACCAAAAATGAAAGCTGTTACATTACGTCCTTATTATATTTGGCGGTCTTTGGGGATTGCTCAACTTCTATTTCTTGGCCAGCCTTTACTTGCGGCGGAATCCTATAAAACGGCAATTCAATGGGCTAAATTTTATGATGATCCAATGAGTCAACAATTTATTAATAATACTCAGCAGTCTGTCGATTTTCTCAAAACTAATCCCGATAGTAGGTTGGCTCAAATTGGAGCATGGGCAAGTATATTGAGTAATAATCCCGATGAAAGGATGCTTAAGCGAGTTACTAAAGAAGTAGAAGCCTTAGGCGGAAAAGTTGAAATTAGTGCAGATGGCTCAGTTCGATTGATGGCTCCACCGGATAAAAATTAATGACATCACAGTAAAATTTTTCTAACGCTTCAATACAACTTTGATCATAATAAAGTTTATGACGCTGTTTGTAGAGTTTTTGACGCATTTGTTCTCGAAATTGCTGATCAAGACCCAGTTTAACTGCTAATTGGATATAGTCTGCTTCACTGTCAGCAATCATTTCTTCAATTTCCATAATTTTTAACATT
This sequence comes from uncultured bacterium, assembly GCA_964482215.1. Taxonomy (GTDB): domain Bacteria; phylum Cyanobacteriota; class Cyanobacteriia; order Cyanobacteriales; family Microcystaceae; genus Snowella. Next base: position 22,778 of record CAYZWO010000034.1, on the reverse strand, counting down.
CCATAGGTTTGTCGCCCTCGCATCAACTCTCCAGGCATTGTCACCATCGGTAAACCACAGGCAATAACATCAAATGTCGTAACTCCTCCCGACCATCCGAGCGTATCAAGAAACACATCAGCAAACGAGAGTACATTAATGTATTTTTCATATTCTAAGCGTAGACTAAAAAGACAATAATCATTAAAGTTAAGTTGATATTCTTGAAAAGCTTTCATCAATCGTTTTCTAAAAATGTCTGTTATATTATCGCTTTCATAAGCATTAAAAAATAAAATTTTGGCATTAGGAACCTGTTTAACAATTTCTGGATATAAATAATCATGCTGTGGTAAATACTTAGACAACATTTGACAAGAAATATAAAAAATATCTGTTTCTTCTAAACCAAAGTCTTTTTTACTCATAGAAAATTGAGGCGTAAGGTTTGATATATCAACTGGATGCAAATAGACTCCCAAGTTGGGTAAGCGGACTAATTGTTCTGAATAATGTTTTTGGGCATTGGGCGGTTCCATTGCATCACTTCCCAAAAAATAATCAATTTGCGGTGAGCCTGTTGTTACGGGATGTCCCCAAGTTGCACATTGAATCGGGGCAAGTCGGAAGAACGATAGCGTATGTAATTTGGATTCAATAACAGTGTCAAGATAAACTAATATGTCTAATTTGTCTTGATAAATACGTTCAGCAACTTCTTCTATCCCCCAAGGACAATGGCAATAGTGATCGCTAAAAATATTAAATTTTTCAGTTTTTGCGTTTATATCTTGTCCCAAATCATAAAAAAACACTTCAAATAAATTAATATTACGAAGCCTAATCCAATCTAAGAATAATTGCCCTAATCCCTTACTTCTAACACAAACATAACCGACGCGAATTTTTCGATTAGTAACTTTAGATAATTGCAATGGTTTAGCTAATTCAGGAAAGTAAGACTGAATAAAATGTGTGACTAATTTGCCGTACATACACTGAAACTGAGTGTCATTGTAGCCATGAAAATGCAAATAATGGCTCCCTCTTATTTCTAAAGCAAACATAATATAGGGCTTTGCAGATTCAGATATTAAATTAATTTCTTTTAATAATGCTTGCAATTCATCATAATATTGTTTACGAGTTAAAATTATTTCTTCCTGCGAGTGATAAATAATGGGGATAATTGAGTGATGTAATAATTTAAAAATAAACTGTTTCTCTGGCTCTCGTGAAAAGTAATTAATACAGTGCAAAGAAAAGCTACGAGCTTCATCATGTCGATAAAAACGCATGAGACAAGCAATGACATGAACTCTTTGTAAAATGCTATCAGGAAATTTTTGAACTCCTTGTTTTGCTTTCTCTAAAAGGGTTTCATATCTACTAGACATAATATAATAACTGGCTATTTCATTCCAGTAATCCCAATCGTCTATACGATACAGCGATCGACACCTTTCAAAAACCTCAAAAGCCTCATCATCTTTTCCTTCATGAAATAAAGCCCGACCAAGATTAACTTCAGCCTCGCTAATATCTCCTACTTTTCTCCAAGCAATAGCAAGATTATGATAAATATCAGGATAGTTAGGTAATAAAGGAATTGCTTTTTTGTACAGTTCAATGGCTTCTAAGTTTTTATCTTGTGCTAATAGTAAATTTCCGTAATTTAAGTAAATTCCAAAGTGATTAATTTCGTTGTCTATGGCGTTCTTATATATTTCTTCTGCTGCTTTAATCTCATTGATTCTAGCCAAAAGATTTCCAAGACTGGCATAAGTATTTGCATGTCTTTTATCCTTTTCTAGCCCTTGGTAATAAGCAGTAATGGCTTGTTGATAATCTCCGAGTTTTTCATAAACTAGCCCTAATGCGTAATAATACATTCCGTTTTCAAGATCAAGTTCAATCGCCTTAATTTCTAAGTGTAGTGAATTTCTATAGTCTTCCAGATGAAAATACAAAGTTCCTAGTTGATGGAATAATTCTGCATCGTTGGTCAAAAAGAAAATCAAAATTTCATAAATCTTTTTAGCTTCAATTTCTTTTTTGCTAATTGCTAAGCTAAGTGCTTCTTTTTTAGCAAGTTCTAAGTAAGGGGCTAAACGAGGTAAATACTGCGTTTGATAATAATCTTCGTTTAATTCAGCAATAATGCTACTAATCTGATAGATCTTCTCAATCGATAGGATTACTGGCTTATTATATTGTCGTTTAACATAATCTTCTAACACTTTAGTTAGCGATTGAATTGATTTCTCATCATATTCTTGTGCTAATAAACCCTCTAGCCATATTTCCTGTGCCTGTTCTTCTAAGCCTTGCCCAAATAATGCTAGTCCATATAACCAATAATATTTTGGGTCAATATTTTTATCATTGTCTGTTTCCAAAATCGCGATCGCTTTTTGAAACTCATCTTGCTCTATAAGTTCTTTGGCCCGTTGTAGCATGTTAGACATAAAAAGTTAATTTAAAAAATTGATTTACGGTAATATCTGGGAGATGGTAATTTAGTTTCATCAAATTACGATAAATTTTTCTCTATAATTACCCTATTTAGGCAATAGTTTTCGTTCACTACTCCAATCAAAATTAGTAGAAAAATCAGAAAATATATCTGTAGAAAGTTGAATTTTATCGCTAACCATTTGTAATCAATTGCTCCTCAAATTATTGTATCGCTCCCACATTAGATAAAAACTTCTCTCCATTTCCCTTGTAAATTCTTCCCCTCGCCACAAGGGAGAATCCCGCCGCGCTGCCAATAAACTTGTTCTAATGCGTTCTCGTAAATCGCTATCTCTGCCTAACTTAACGCCCCAATCTACATATTCCTCATCCGACCAAGCAATCCCCTCCATAATCCCCACTTGCATTAAAAAAGAATAGCTATTGCGAGACGCAAACTGTTGCCCAACCCTGGTTACCATCGGTATTCCTATCCACAGTGTTTCTAAAGTTGTTGTTGCGCCATTGTAGGGATAGGTATCCAAAACCACATCTGCGATCCTTAAATTTGCGCGGTGAGTCATCTCATTTTCATCCTGTGGCAGAAACCGAAGTCGCTGTATATCCACATTAAATTCTTTGGCTAATTGAGCTACCATTTCCTTAATTAAGTCATTATCGCCACCTCCTTTAATTAAAAACAAACTATTCGGCACTGTTTGGATAATTTGTAACTGAAGTTGTAAAATTCGAGGATTAAATTTTATTTTATTTTGGATACTCAGATAAATAACTGTTTCTGCCCCAATCCCAAGGCTATCTCTCGTCAAGGTTGGTACTCCTATTTCAAAACCATCCACTGCCAGATAGGTATTGGGTAAACGCCAGAGTTTTTCTTGATAATAATCTTGGGCATCTACTGGCACTACATAGGGATCGACAATAAAATAATCAATGGCTGGTAAACCTGAAGCATCTGAGCCTAACCAACTAACTTGAATTGGGGCTGGTTTATTGGCTAATACTTTAGCCGTAATATTGTGGGTTAATACATCTAAATCTACCAAAACTTGAATCTGGTCTTGGTGGATTTGCTCAACAATATTTTCTACTTCCCGATCAAAATGATAGTAGATATCAACATTAGGATATATCCATTCCTCCGTCAATTCATCGACTGCTTGGCCAATTAAATAAACATAAATTTCATACTGTGAGCGATCATGGTATTTGAACAACCAACGACAAAGCCATCCCACAGAATGCCGACGTAAAGTATGGGCAATGTAACCAATTCTTCGCAGTGGTTGATATTGTTCAATGCCAACAATTGATAGATCGTCATTTACAGAATTAGGAAAATCGACAGGCGTTAACATTCCTTTTTTGAGAAGATTTTTTTGAAAAATTTGAGCAGTTTGATTTAAATAACCTCGAATTCGCTGAGGTTCATCCGTTAGGTAGAGCAAGGGAAAGCCTATCGCCCAAAACCTTTCTGATAAAAATTCATCAAGAATTACGTTCTCTTGGTTTAATAAATCATTTAAGGACGACTGAAACTTTGCAGAAATTTCATCTACTTCTAACCAATCATTTCCTTGTAAAAAAGACTTAAGAAGGCGTGAAAGAAGATAACAATTAAAAGCTGGTGCTGAATGATTAAGATCTAATAAATCTCGCATATATCGGGCTGTAGAGAGTATTTGAGATTGGTCTTTTTTTAGTCCATAGTACAGCAGTAGCTCATTAAGGATATAAAAATTATTAGGGGAAAAAGCTAAACAAATTTTTGCAATGTCAACGGCATAGCTAAATAATTTACGCTCATATGCCATCTGGTTCGCAAAATTCATCACAGGGTTTAACCAGTCTCTATCCTGCAAATAAGGTATGCTCACTTCTAAAAAATCAAGGGATAAAGCTGTCGGAAATGCTAAAATTTTTAATGCACACTGAAGTAATAAATTAGTATCTTTAATGTTGTTTTTTTGAAGCTTTAATTCATCAATAATAGACAAGTTAGCTAAGTATTCTGGAGAAAATTTTTCTAAATTACAAGCTAAATTAATTAGCTGTAATTGATTATTTAAATCTTCTGGCTTTAAATCTACAATCTGTTCTCGTATTCGTAAGGCTAAATCTAACTTATGATAGGTTGCTTGCTGGGTGGCTGCTACTTCTAAAATTTCTTGTAATGAAATATTTGTTGAGTTTTCAGATTGTGAAAGTGTACCCATCAACCAGTATTCATCAGCCAATTCATCTTGCGCTAATAGAAAATAAACTAAACCAAGAAGGTAATATGCCTCGGTATTGTTAGAGTCTTGTTCAATTACTTCGCTTAATTGCGCGATCGCTTGCTCATAGGCTTCTGTATTTAAATGATCCTTGATTTGTTCAAATAACTTTAATTTATTCATTGCTTTATCAGTATCTCAAATCAGCAAAAGTAATTGGCTTATTGAATTTTAGAACTATCTTTAGGCTAATTAACTTGTCTCAAAATCAGGTTTTATCATAATCATTAGAAATCTTAAGTTTAGGGGTATTTATTTACATCGATTAAATTAAAAAACTCAATATACTTATGGTATTTTTTCTCTGATCTGATTTATAAATATATGAAAAATTTTAATATTAAAATATTGCTAATTTAAAAAGGTAAATTGAGTTAATTTTTGAGGATAGGATTGAAATGCTTGCTGAAAAAAGAATTCTAAACTGCGTACAGCAGTTAAGTCATCATATAATCGCTCGATATTGGCTGTAATTTTATCTTTCACAGCAGTTCGCCATGTTTCATCATGAGCAAGCTTAATGGCTAATTCAATATATTCTGTTTCATTGTTAGCAATTGTCTCCGTAATACCTAACATTTGCAAAATTCCATAGGCATGACGACCTCGCATGAATTCTCCTGGGCATGTAATAACAGGTAATAAACAACTCAGTGCTTCTAGAGTTGTTTTACCACCAGACCAGCCAAAACTGTCTAAAAATCCGTCCGCTATTAAATTCATGCTCAAGAATTCCTGACCATTTAATCGAGGCAATAATTTAACATATTGATTGGCATCAAGGTCATAGTGTTGAAAAACTCGTTGCATTCGCTGTGCAAATTTATTGGTAACGAATGGATTTGCATTGAAGACAATAAAAACAAACATAGCGTTAGGAACTTTCTTGGCAATTTCAGGATAAATGTAGTCAAACTTAGGTAAATATTTAAATAAAGATTGAGAACAAAAATAGATAAAGGCCTCATCAGCTAGATTAAAGTGTTGTCTTGTTAATACGTCCTCTGGTAAAGCAGGTTTACTGTAAGCAATACCGAGATTGGGTAAACGAATTAAGGTTTCTGAGTAATGAGTCGCAGCATTGCTTGGTTCCATTAAGTCACTGGATAAAAAATAGTCCATTACTGGGGAACCAGAAGTAATCGGATGTCCCCAAGTCGTGCATTGAATAGGTGCTAATCTGATACTCGCTAAAAAATTAGTGATTGGAACCATACCGACATCAAGATAAACGAGAATATCAAGCTGATCTTGGACTAGTTGTTGAATGACTGTAGTGAGATCTGATTGATTGAAATGCGTAAAGCGATCGCTGTAATTTTGGAAAGTCCGAGTCATTGGATCAATAAGATGATTCCGCGTATCGTAGTAATAAGTATGAATTTCGTACTTAGAGCGGTCTTGATATTTAAACCAGCCCAGCATTAAATCAGCGACAGTGTGAGAACGAAAGCAATTAGAAAAATAACCAACGCGGATTTTATCTTTATTTTTATTAATTTCAAATAAAGTCTTTGGTAAAATTTCTTGAAATTGATCAGTCAGTAACTGATGAATTAAGTTTGCATATTTTATTTGTAAATCAGTATCATTTTTGGCTTGATACTGTAGATAAAAAGTATTAGTTAATTGAGTAGGATCTTTAGAAATAAAGTTGCACTTCCCAAAAAAGCTGTTAACTTTATTGATTAAGTTTTCTAAGTTTTTTTCATAAAAAGAACGACAAATCTCAATTTCTTCCTGGGTATCGTAAAGAATCGGTAGTAAAATTAACTTTTGAGATTGAAAGAGAAAAAAATTATTGGTATTTTGAATAGCATTATCAACTTCTATAAATGCTTCATAAAGATGATCCGTATTGTGTAACGTATAGATCAGCCATTGATAAAGTAATTCACTAGTAGGATATTTTTCTAAACCTTGATAATAAATGGCAATAGATTGATCAATTTGATTGATTTTATAATAACAATCGGCAGTGTGAAAATAGAGAAAGTCAGGTGCATCTGGATGTTGTAAACAAATTTCAAAATAAGAGGTAGCTTGATCATAATTCTGTTTATAATAATGCTGATAAGCATAATGAAAATTTGACTGAATCAAGTTCCCCTTTTTCTCCTCGCTATAGCCCATTTGGTAGTGAACTAGAGAATTATTAGAGGATAATTCTAAGGCTTTTTTATAGTAGTAAAGAGCAAGTTCATGATCGCTTTTACTTGCATATAATTGACCAAGATTAAGATAGTTTTCATAAAAAGTAGGATCAATTTCTATCGCTCTTAGATATATTTGCTCTGCTTTTTCAAAATCATCTCTAGTTTGGTAGAGATTACCTAAATGATTATAAATTATTGCATCAACGGGAATAGAGGCTAATAGCCTTTGATAAGATTCCAAATCATCATGATTTTCAAGCTGATAATAAGCCTCTACTAACTCAAGCCAAATAGAAATATTATTGGGATCTAATTCTAAAATTACTTGACAAAGATTGACGATTGTTTGCCATTGACATTTTTCCTTTTGCCACGTGATCGCTTCAGTTAAAACTTGGGCGAGTTCAGAGGACGATTTCTCAGAGTTAAAGTCTGACCTCGTAAGTAAAACTGATAACCATATTTCCTGAGCTTCTTCTAATTTTTCTTGTAATAAATAGGCTAAACCTAAATACCAATAATAATTGAGCTCTTCTGGATTAACCTCAATACAATCTTCTAAAAGTGCGATCGCTTGCTCATAATCATTTTGTTTTAAGCAATCCTGCGCTTGTTTAAATAAGTCTAATTTAAGCATTTTCAATTTTTATATATAAATAAATTTTAGCAAAATAAAAGATAGATTTAAAAATATTTCTTAGACAGGGAATATTATTTTTTAATATAGCTTATTCAAAAAAAGCAAAAAATTTTTCTATTTTTTGAGCTAAAGTCTCTTCATAATTTTGCCTAAGTAATTCGACTTCTTTAGCAATAACTATATTAAGTTTTTCTATGACATCTTCGGATGAATTTGGCAATAACTCTTTTGTTAAAAATAAAATTACTGATAAAGCTTGCTCATCTTCATTGGATAATATCCAGCACAACATTAAATAATAGTAATATTCAATAACATCAGGATACGCTTTAATTGCGTTTTGATAAACATTAATTGCCAATGAATAATTTTGATCTGTAAAATACTTGTAAGCTTGTATTTTATATAGCTGTTGTAACCATTGATGGGCGCGAAATCGCCATGTATAAAACTCATTACAAAAATTGATTTGTTTCCTCAATCTATTTTCAATATCTAATCTAGATTGAGATTTGAGAACATGTAAAAAGTCTACTGTTTCTTGTATAAATTTATCTTTGTAAACGTTAAAGCCATTTTCTAAAGAAACTAAAGTACCATAACCTGACGTTGTTTCTGGCAATGCTCCTAAGTTACTAGTAATTACATAACATCCACTTGCCATCGCCTCCATAACGGCAATACATGATGTTTCTGCAAAGGTATTAGGATAAGTAAGAATAGATGCTTTTTTTAATTCTTTAGCTAATTGAGGCTGGGGAAGTGAGCCAATATACTCTACTCCTAGCATTCCTCGAAATTGATTGTACATTTTACCAAACATAGATTCATCTTCTGATTCAGAAACTTGATATACTTTCATGCTAGAGTAAATTCTCAACTTTACATCTGGATGTTCAGATTGTATTTTTGGAAAAATATCCAATAGAAGCTCTAAACCTCTAAAAGGAGTACTAGTATATACAAGAACAGGAGAATCAGTTTTAGCAGTTAAAATTTTTTCATCTAAATCAAATAAATTTTCAAAAACTGGGCTTATAGAGTTTCGTAAAATTAATATTTTTTGAGGATCTAATTCAAATTCTTGAATAAAATTTTCTTTTTGCCATTCGCTGATAAAAACAAAATAATCATAAGAATTTTTTTCTTCTTTATCGGCTAGGGCTTGAATAGAGGGTTGATCGTACGAGTGTTGATTCCATAAAATTAATTGCGTACTTGACCCACAAAAATTTTTAAAAATTTTTCCATACCCAGCTAAATTTAAAACAATAATAAAATCAACTTGACTCCAAAAATCTACGTTTACTGAATTAACCGGTAGACAAGACACTCCACAAGAGATTTGAGGAGACGTAATATTATTCAGCAAAAATATATTGTGTCCTAATTCTGCTAAAGTCATGGCTAAATAGCATAAAGCGGATTGTGAACCACCTAGCGGAATTTCTTTGACATTTTGGATAGAATAATTCCACTGTACTAAGTCAACAAATGCAATCTTCATCTATGAGCTCTCATATACAAAATAATAGAACTAATCTGTTTATTATATTTCTTGTAATTTATGTAACAGATAGTAGTTGCTCAAATGCTTTTTCATAAACTTGATAAGTTGTTTTTGAAATTTTTTTAAAATATTACGTTTTAGTCGCAATTATATTAAGGCTAATTAAGGTATCTAAAACTCGCATACTACTACAGTCATTAAAAATATTAAATTCAGATACTCGCTCATATTGCTCAAACTCAGCAGTCTCTAAATATACGCCTAATATTTCTTCGTCTAACCCAACCTTATGGATATCATAAATATTCATTTGTCCACCAAACATCATCCGCATGATTTGAAATCTTTCTAGATAATGTAAATTAGGATGTAAGTACAACCAGCAAAGCGTTTTCAAGTCTGGAACACTTATCATTAACTTACCACCAATTTTTAAAACTCGTCGCCATTCTTGAAGCGTCTTCACTAATTCATTATCAATATTGTAATAAAAATGCTCTAAAACATGACTACTGTCAATGATATCTATACTATTATCTGGAAATAAAGAAAGATCATTCGCATTACCAACATAATCAACTTCAGGGCGTGCTTCAACATCTAGAATTTTCCAATCAGGATTGACTTCGCTTCCGCCGATATGAAGTCGAAAAATTTCAGGCATTAACAATCTCCTTATTCATTTTAGTTTAGCTTGTTAAATTATTTTGTTAATAATTAGCGATCGCGTCATCCTTAATTATTTTACTCAATGCACCATAAATCCTATAAATTTAGCTACATTCTTATCCTATACTCTGCCCATAATTATTTTTAAACGCACTCAATCTTCATAAAATTAAACATTCGCTGAGTATTTACGATGTTCAAAATAGGCAGTTTTTTGATAAAGTGAATCAGTCTTTTGCTGAGATTTGAGATTTCTGTTTTTATGGATAGCGTTTCTCTTGTTCCCCCATCTCCGAGTGGAGAATATTGCTGTTCAATGCCTTTAGATTTATACGATCAACCTGATTGTCAAACCTTAGCGACTCAGGCTAATCAGGGTAGATACCTAAAAATAGTCGAGCTTGACCCAACTCAAAAAGCGGCTAAAGTAAGGCTCTTAGAAGATGGTTATCACGCCTGGTTACCGTTTAATCAATTAATGACTCTACAGCCCGTTAGTGAAAATTATCACGCGATCGCGGTGACACGCTCAGAAATCGAAGCTCGCTTACCTCAAATTATTGCCTACACTCAAGCCGCCAAAGATGTTCTCAATTATTATCTCTGGGGAGGAACCCTTGGCCCCAATTACGATTGTTCAGGATTAATGCAGGCCGCGTTTGCTGCTTTCGGTATTTGGCTACCGAGAGACTCCTATCAACAAGAAGCCTTTACTGAAAAGGTTGAAATTGAAGATTTGATCCCTGGCGATCTGATCTTTTTCGGCACAAAACGGGTTGATCATGTTGCCCTGCATTTAGGCGATCGCTATTACATCCACAGTTCAGGAAAAGAAATGGGGCGTAATGGCATCGGTATCGATATCTTATCGGCAGACGGTGATGAAGTCAGTCAGGGATATTTCCAAAAATGGTGGAGCTGTGGACGAGTCATGAGCAGCTATATTCCGTCATAACGGGTTTTGGCTAATATTGCAGGATATTACCTATATCCAATCCCTTAACCGTATACCTTTTGATAATAGGCTTGATAATCCTCAGATAATAAGGGTTTCCACCAATCCTGATTGCTTAAATACCACTGAATCGTTTTGCGTAACCCTTGCTCAACCGTTTCTTGGGGAGTCCAGCCCAACTCTGTCCGAATTTTGGTGGCATCGATCGCGTATCGTCGGTCATGCCCTGCTCTATCTTTTACAAAAGTAATTAATTGATTGGCAGGTTTTATGGGTAAATCGGTCGCCAATTCATCCATTAATTTACATAACAAAGTAACTAAATCAATATTTTTAACTTCATTATTGCCGCCAATATTGTAGGTTTCTCCAGGCTTGCCTTTATGTAAAACGGTGTCTAATGCTCGACAGTGATCCCCCACATAGAGCCAATCGCGGATATTCTGCCCATCACCATACACAGGCAAGGGTTTTCCCAACAAAATGTTGATACACATCAAGGGAATTAATTTTTCAGGGAAATGATAGGGCCCGTAATTATTGGAACAATTGGTAATCATGGTCGGCATTCCGTAGGTATGGAAATAGGCTCTGGCAAGATGATCACTTCCGGCTTTGGAGGCGGAATAGGGACTATTGGGCGCGTATGGGGTTGTTTCTGAAAATGCCGGATCTGTTGGCCCCAAGCTGCCATAGACTTCATCCGTCGAAACATGAAGAAAACGATACTCACTCGGCTGTCCCTGTTCATTCCAATATTGCCGAAAACTTTCTAGCAAGGTAAAGGTTCCAACCACATTAGTTTGTACAAAAGCATCTGGCCCTAAAATCGAGCGGTCTACATGGGATTCGGCTGCAAAATGGGCAACAGTATCAATTTTTTCGTCCCGTAATAAGGTATCGATTAAAGCGCGATCGCAGATATTGCCCTGAATAAACCGAAAGTTTGTATGACCATCTAAACTGGCTAGATTGTGACGATTTCCGGCATAGGTTAGCGCATCTAACACAATTACCCGATGATTAGGGTACTGTTGACACCAATGATGCACAAAATTAGAGCCAATAAATCCTGCTCCACCTGTAATTAGCAAACGAGAAAGCCAATTAGACATAAATAATTAATTATCTGTAATCTTAATTATATTTACCCTTACCCAAGTTACTAGTTATCAAATGAAAAGAGAAAAAGTTAGCCTTTAAAGCCAGAAATAAGAGAAACTAGAGAGGGAAAGTGAGAAAAAGAATGATAACAGAAATTATAGCCCTCTATGCAATTACTGACGATTTACTTAAAGCGTTGGGCACACCAAACACTTCAATATTTGAGCATTAATCAATCTTTAAAAATCAGAATATTTAACTCAATATTGCCTTTATTCAACGAGAAAAAGACGGGAACGATCGAGGCGACAGTGCCAGGGAAACGCAAATTCTTTTAATAATAACCAATTTTCTTTATATAGTTCTACTTGAAGGTGATAGTCCTGATGATGCTGAGGCGGGCTATTGAGTTTGATGTAAAGGGTAATGCGGAAAGGGGTTTCGCTGCTCTGCACTAACCAACAGGGAAAACAATTGGAGTCAGTCTCTTCTAGGACAGAGTGGGATTGGGATGCAGGTTCCGCTTGTCGGTCAAAATTTTCCACGATTTCAACGGGAACAGAAGTTTTTCGATGTTTTTTCGGTTTAATTTTCAGGGATTCTAATTCTTCAAATAGCAAATGATGGGCGCGAATTCCAATTCGGTTTACTGTTTGGGGAATTACTTGAGGAAGCGTTAAGATGCAATCCCAATTTAAGGCTTTAACTTGGTGAGAAGAGAGAATTTTAATGGGAGAAAAGTTTTTACAGCCTGTTAACCGTGCCACTTCATAAATTTTAGGTTGTTGAAAAATTTGCTGTTTATCGCCGTAGGATAAAACTTGACCCTCAGAAATTACCAATAAATTTTGGCAAATTCGATAGATTTCTTCTAAATTGTGGGAAACCATTAGGGTAATGCCTGGATAAAGGGAAAGGGTTTCGAGTAAATTCTTTTCCATCTGGCTCCGTAGTTGGGTGTCCAACGCCGAAAAGGGTTCATCTAGGAGCAAAACTTCTGGTTCAATGGCTAAAGCTCGCGCGATCGCGACCCGTTGTTGTTGCCCGCCTGACAATTGAGAAGGATAACGATTTTCCAGATCCTCTAGGTGCATTTGCCGAATTTTGAGGCTAATTCGTCGCTGTTGTTCGGCTTTCGGTAAATTCTTTACCCCAAAGGCAATATTTTGACGAACCGTAAGATGGGGAAACAAGGCGTAGTTTTGGAAGACCAACCCGACTTTACGTTTGCAGGGTGGCAGATTAATTTTGCGTTGGGAATCAAACCAGACTTGACCGTTAACACTAATGATGCCGTTATCAGGGGTTTCTAAGCCAGCAATACAGCGCAGAGTCATGCTTTTCCCTGAGCCCGATGCACCCAATAATCCCAATGCTTCCGAATTGTCTTTTAGGGCAATATTTAAAGCAAAATCCGCATATTGTTTCTGAATATCAACCAATAATCCTTCCCCATTGTGGATATGATTACTTGCTTTATGGTTTGATATTTTGCGCCAGGAGAAAGGTTTAAATTGAGAGAGCAGCGATCGCCGTTTGGGATGTTGCCGATTAACAGAATGTTTTTCCCGTTTAGCTTCTGCCCAAAAATTCACGGTAATAATGACCGAGAGAGAGATTAAAAGCAGAATGGAAACCCAAATTAACGCCGTTTGATAATCCCCTGATTCAGAAGCAAAAAAGATGGCTAGGGGCATGGTTTGGGTCTGACCCGGAATATTGCCAGCCAACATCAAGGTTGCGCCAAATTCCCCTAACGCACGGGCAAACGCCAGAATCGCTCCCGCCACAATGCCCCGATAGCCCAAAGGAATTAAAATCTGCCAAAAAATCGACCATTCCGAACGTCCCAGCGTACGAGCCGCTAAAATAATATTCGGTTCAATTTGCTCCAGTGCCCCCAGTGAAGTGCGATACATGAGGGGAAAGGAGACGACAACTGCCGTAATCACCGCGGCTTGCCAAGTAAAAATTAAACGAAAGCCGATTTGTTGGAGAGGTCGTCCTAAAAAGCCATTGTTGCCGAATAGCAGCAGTAATAAAAAACCCACCACTGTTGGCGGTAAAACTAAGGGAGAAATCAAAATTGCATCGATCACCCCCCGCAGTTTGCCCCGATAATCTAACATCAAACGGGCTGCCATCAAACCGATTAAAAAGGTGATGACAGTAGCGATGCTGGAGACTTTTAAAGAAATCCAGAGGGGAGAAAAATCAAGGGTCATGATCCAAAACCGTATTTTTTAAAGATAGCCTGACTGGTCTTACTAGTTAAAAATTGGCTAAAGGCTTTAGCACCCTTGGGATTGTTGCTGTTTTTGAGAATTGCCATCGGATAAACAATGGGGCGATGGGAGGCTTTGGGCGCGATCGCGGCGACTCGGACTTGAGCAGAGGTTTTAGCATCGGTTTGATACACTAGAGCCGCATTAACGTTACCCGTTTCTACATAGGTCAACACTTGGCGCACATCTTTGCCATAAATAATTTTTGGCTTCACAGAATCTAGAAGTTTAAAAAATTTTAAAACCTCTTCTCCGTATTGTCCCGCAGGAACAGATTTGGGTTCTCCTAATGCAATTTTTGCAATATTAGGTTTGGCTAAATCTTGGAATTTGGTTAGTTTTTTTTCTGATTTTGGTGTAATTAAAACCAATTGATTGGTAACTAAATGACGACGAGTTCCCGCTAATAGTAATTTTTTAGATTCTAGGGCATCCATTTGTTTATTAGCTGCTGAGATAAAAATATCAACGGGTGCACCTTGTTCAATTTGTTGTTGAAGGGAACCAGAGGAACCAAAATTATAGATAATGACCGCTTTGGAATCTTTTTTTTGATATTGAGTTTTAATTTCTTCTAAGGCATCCTTGAGACTAATGGCGGCGGAAACCGTAACACTAGAAAATTGGGCTGAAGCTGATTTTAACAAAAGATTAGATTGAAAACAGTAGGAAAATAATAAAACAGATAAAATCCCCAAACCGAAAACTATAAAATATCTTTTTCTAATCATATTTTTTATTATAAAATCCTTATTTTCTTGATGTTTCGATCTCACGATAAAGCCGATATTATCGGTCTGATCGCGAAGTGTCCAAAGCCGTAACTGAAGCCAAAAGCCCGATGATATAGTGAAAATGTATTAATTTGGTTTCATTAAATTTTATGCAAAACTTGAAATCTCTTGGTATCGCAGGACTCATGGCGATCGCTACGACTCTACCTAGTTATGCCGCCATCAGCAGTAATGACATTCAACAAGCCGCTCAAATTTATTGTACTGCCTTAAAATCAGGTAAATCCGCCGAAGAAGGCCAACAATCCGCTAATGCCTATCTTTCATCCAAAGTAAGCAAAGACGAAACCCCCGATCTTGCTGAAATTCGCAAACAAATGCGCCAAGCCATTCTCAATCTGTGTCCTGAGCAAGTCAAAAAATAATGGCTAGTTTGTTACGTTTCGTTACCTTTTGTCTGACTCAAAAGAAAGACCAAAAATTTAGCTATTCCTTAATAAATCAAGCTTTTACCTTTTAATTCCCAGTCAGAAGGGGCCAACTTAGTAGGGTAAAATCTATCTATAGTAGGAGAACCCATAACAATCAACCTAATATTAGAACAATGGAGCAACAGAAAAAGCCAACCGTCGTAATTACAGGAACCACATCGGGCGTTGGTTTATATGCCGCCAAGGCCCTCATCGATCGCGGCTGGTTTGTCGTCATGGCCTGCCGCAATACCGCAAAAATGGAAGATGTGGCTGAACAGTTCGGATTTCCTAAAGATAGCTATGCCATTCGTTTGTTAGACCTCGGCTCTCTAGACAGCGTGCGCCGTTTCGTCAACAACTTCCGCATCAGCAATATGAGCCTAGATGCCTTGGTTTGTAATGCCGCTATCTACATGCCCTTACTGAAAGAACCCCTGTGGAGTCCCGAAGGTTATGAACTGACCATGACCACCAATCATTTGGGACATTTTCTGTTGTGTAACCTTTTATTAGAAGATCTGCAAAAATCTACCTACGGCGATCGCCGCATGATCATTTTGGGAACCGTAACCCACAACCCCGATGAATTAGGCGGTAAAATTCCCCCTCGTCCCGACCTCGGTAACTTTGAAGGGTTTGAAGCAGGATTTAAAAATCCAATTACGATGGCCAACGGCAAAGAATTTGAACCCGTTAAAGCCTACAAAGATAGTAAAGTTTGCAACGTGCTGACCATGCGCGAACTGGATCGCCGTTATCACAAATCAACGGGCATTACCTTTACGTCTCTATATCCAGGTTGCGTAGCCGATACGCCCCTATTCCGCAATCACTATCCCCTATTCCAAAAAATCTTCCCCTGGTTCCAGAAAAACATTACAGGCGGTTATGTCTCCCAAGAACTTGCAGGAGAACGGGTTGCAATGGTGGTTGCTGACCCTGAATATAAACAATCTGGAGCTTACTGGAGTTGGGGAAATCGCCAGAAAAAAGACGGTAAATCCTTCGTCCAAAAAGTTTCGCCCCAAGCCCGTGATGATGTCAAAGGCGAACGGATGTGGGATTTAAGCTTAAAATTAGTTGGTCTAGCCAATAGCCCCGCCGCTTCAGGAAAACAAGTTGAGTTAACCGCTAACTAATCTTTAAAATAAGTAGAAAAAAGTTATTAAACATCAAATTGCTTTACACATTATCCCCCCGCCTATCGCCCCCCCCCCTTTCTAAGGGGGGAAGGGGGGATGATATAAAATTAATAACGATCTACTGACTAAATAACTAATTTTTTGACTCTCTTAAATTATATTTAGAGAGTCTTTTTTATTGCTATATCTCCTTTAAATTTCCCTGCGTAACTTCTAAATAAATATGCTCTAACTGGACTAATTGCTTAGAAATAGAATCAATGGGGATATCTTGAAATAGGTCTAGAATTTCCCGTAATTCTAAAGTTTGCGGTAACCAAAAGGCTAAATAATTGCCATAACGTCGATGGGTAAAGCCTAATTGATTAGCGCGTTCTATTGCCTGAGTTTCTTCGGTTGTCTGTAAGGTTAAAATTTCTTGAGCAGGAATAATTTTTCGCAATTCTTCTAAACTCCCTTGAACCGCTAATTTTCCCGCTTTTAAAATGCCGATTTTTTGACAAAGCCGTTGGGCTTCATCTAATAAATGGGTAGTTAATAAAATGGTCATGCCCTGTTGCTGTAACTGTTGAATTAGCTGCCAAATTTCGTATCTGGCTTCAATATCTAAACCCGTTGTCGGTTCATCTAAAATTAGTAATTTGGGTTGATGAATGATGGCGATCGCGATATTAAGACGACGTTGCATTCCCCCACTTAAGGTTTCGACAGGACTTTTAGCACGGTCTAATAAATTAACGGCTTCTAAACAAAGTTGAATTCTAGCTTGGCGATCGCGACGGTTTAGCCCATAAATTTTGCCGTAGAAATCCAGGTTTTCCTGACAAGTTAAGGTGCGATACAGTAAATTTTCCTGGGGGGCAACCCCTAACCATTGCTTTGTTTTTTCTGAAAGGGGCTGATCATTCACGTCAATGGTTCCTGAATCTGCTTTCAGTAAATGACAAATCAGGTTAATTAGGGTCGTTTTGCCTGCCCCATTGGGGCCTAATAATCCATAAACTTCACCCGCTTTGATGGTCAAATTAAACTGGTCTAAAACTAAGCGATCACCGTAGGATTTTGATAAATTTGTGATGGTTAACATACTTATAAACGCCGTTCCCGTTGGAGCATTTTTTGATAGGAAAACCAACCCATCAGAATCATCGTAAAAGCAAAGCTAATTAAAAAGATAAAATGAGATTTTAATTCCACAAAATTACTACCATCAGCCCAAACACCTGTTAACGCTTGATTCATGTGATAAATGGGGTTATATTGCGCGATCGCCAGTAACGGTTTCGGGAAAATGGAAGCAGGAAAAAACGCGCCCCCTAACATTAATAAAGGGATGCCAAAGGTGGCAACCAAAGCATTAACATCTTCGGTTCTGCGGGCTAACTGCGTTCCAAAAATAAAACCCACCCCCACATAGGAAATCATACTCAATAAAATAATTAGTATTCCTAATAGGATTGATCCTCGAAATTCTGCCTGAAAATACACCGCAACGCTATAAACCAGTAAAGCTTGACCAATACCAATAAAAGCATGGGCAAGAAAAATCCCTAAAAAGTAGGAAATCCCCTGCAAAGGTGAAATAAATAATCGTTTTAAAGTCTGATTTTCTCGTTCCGAAACGACCGTTGCTAAGCTGCCCCCTAAACAACTAAAAAATAATGCTGCACCCACTAAACTCGACGGAGCCGCAAATTCCATTGCTTGAGACAGGGGTAAACCTGAGCGATCAGCAAAAATTAAACCGTTTAATAATAAGACTACAACGGGAAAAATTACCCAAAACATTAAACTCCGTTTGCGTCGAATTAATTCAATTAAAATTCGTTGAGTAACAGCTAATATTTCTTGCCAAAGTTGACGCATTTTCAAGTTAACTAATTATTTTAAATCGAGTAATCCCTGTTCTTTGAGTTTGGGATTAAAACGGATTTCCATATTCACGCCGCGATCGCTTAATTTTTCTTGGATCTCAGTCTCTAATTTTCTAGCAACTGATTTTAGAAACTTGGTTTTTCCTAACTCATCTTGGTTTTCATAAGCTACTTTATCTTCATCTGTCATAGTTAATTTAGCATCAATTGGTTGTGTCCATACCGAATCTGCTGTTTGATTCCCTTCAGGAATTGTGACATTCTCCGTAATCCATTGTTGCTTAGTGGCTTCTAAAACAGTACGGCTAGGACGCTCGATGGTTTGTAACTTTAACCAATAGCATTGATCAGGTTGACGAACTAAATGTTGTTTTAAACTTACATAAATATCCCGTGAATAGCCGACAAACTGTAAAATTTTGGCTTCATTAAAAATAGCATAAACCCCAATTTTTCCCTGCAAATTTTCATCAATACTACCCTGCTCGTTTAAGTAGGCTAAAAACTCTAAATCGTCTAATTTTGGAATATTAACGTCGCTCATAATTTTGGTTGAGTAAATATTATTGATTTATATATAATCCCTCCACCTATCGGTTTTCCCCCTTACAAAGGGGGGCAGGGGGGATAAAGCATGGCTTAGTTTTATGTTTGATAAGCTCGGATCATAGCTTGGGTTCCTTGTTCTGCCCCTTTGCCGTCGTCTAAATCTCGCACCAATTTAAACAAGCGATCAGCTAATTCAACCCCTGCTAGTGCTGGTTCTGAATCTGCAACGGTTTCTTGGACTAAGCGTAAATCCTTGAGAATATGCTTAATCATAAAGCCTGGATTGAGGTCATCGGCTACGATTTTAGGGGCTAAATTAGCTAATGCCCAGGAACCTGCTGCCCCTGTGGAACACACTTCAATCATTAAATTGGGATCAATGCCTTGCGTTTTAGCTAGGGTAATGGCTTCACATAATCCCACCATTGTGAGTGCGGCTAGGACTTGATTA
The DNA here is from genome assembly GCA_964482215.1 of uncultured bacterium. Taxonomy (GTDB): domain Bacteria; phylum Cyanobacteriota; class Cyanobacteriia; order Cyanobacteriales; family Microcystaceae; genus Snowella. The sequence goes on along the minus strand of CAYZWO010000034.1, from coordinate 3,503 downwards.
CAGAGCTTTACAGCTTGTCCACTGCCCACAGGGCCACAGTGATAAATATTTTTGCCCATTGCGGTGAGATAGGGATAAACAGCTTGAAAATCTTCTTCTGCCCCACCCACCATAATGGTTAAGGTTCCATTTTGTGCGCCAATATCACCGCCTGAAACAGGGGCATCTAAAAAGCGTAAGGATTTTTGGCTAAGTTCCTGCGCGATCGCTTGGACGGCATCTCGGCCAATGGTGCTGAAATCTACAATAATGGCGTTGGGTTTGGCGTAGTGAATTACGCCGTTTTCGCCTAATAGAACTTGCTGAACATCGGGAACATCTCCTAAACAGGTAAAAATGATGTCTACACTGGCAACGGCTTCTGCAACGGTATTGGCAATTTTTGCCCCCGCACTTTGAGCAATTTTGATTCCTGGGCGATCGCTGCTACGATTCCAAGCGGTGACTGAATATCCGTGATGAGCTAAATTTGCGGTCATCGGCCCACCCATGACCCCTAATCCTAAAAAAGCTAATTGTTGATCGGGAGGAAGATTCATAAATGTACTGGCGTTACTCACTATTATTTTGATGATTACTAATCAATAGCGCGACTTATTTAAACATTGAAGACTGATTCAGCCTGTTTTTTCTTCGTTGTTGCTGGATCTCTTGGAAACGTAAAACTAACCCTAAGTTTACCTGTTTTGTGAACCAATAGAGACCTGTGAGAATACAAAAAGTGACGCTAATGGCTAAAACGGGTTGTTTATGGGATAAATCCCTCGCCAAACTTTGGGCTAATTCATCCGGTTGAGCAATAAAATCCCAACTATTAAACCGCAAAAATCTGCCTAAATAAATCCCAACTGCGGATAAGAAATGAATGACTAATTGGGTTAAAACACTCCATTTTTCCCAACCCATTTTTTGTAAATAAAATTCGACATTTAATAGAGACATTACATAGGCTTGAAAACCACCAACGATAAAGACAATATATTGCGGTGTTAACGCCAGAATGATAATGCTATCAGGAATGCCCCGTTGAATAGTTTTAATATAGTGAATTAAATCCGTTAATATGTAAGGCGCATTGGGTAAAAAGGCAATAAACACTGCTAATAGTACCCACCAAATCGGCGATCGCCGCTGAGACCATCGAAACAACCAAACACTGAGAACTAAGGGAATATAGGCTAAAAAAAGATTCCAAATAATGCGAGCAATGCCTAAGCTCAGGACTAAAAAAGAAACTTCAAGCCAGGAAAGAATTAAATTCATTACACTCAATTTTAATGGGGTTTAATGGTTAAATTCTGAGCAAAATGACAAAGCATCAATTCCTAAAAAATTAACGAATATTAATAAAAACGGTTACTGCGGCCACCGCAATTAACATTTCATCATTTTTGTCATCTAATTCAGGAATTGCTCGTCCCTGTACAACCATTCCCCCAGCCTCCAATTTTAAAGTTTTTTGGCCAAACGGCAAGACGGCTAAGACTTCTTCTTCCCGAACCTGTTCATGGTAAGGCACCGCCACTTGGACTTCTACGATCATCTCGTTGGGGTGATTTAATTCGGCAATTTCCCAAACCCCAGGTAGGGCATTATTGGCGATCGCGTTACGGACAGCCCTAGCAGCAGCAACCGTTGGATCTTGACCATGTTGATCAATGCCCATTCCCATTTCAATGACAAAACGTTTACGGCTCATAGCAATGATTTCTCGATAGTTTTTTTTAATTATGGCTTAGCGATCGCGCGAGGTTCCAAAAGTCGTCACCGCTAACGAAACTGCAATTTTTGATAGCAGAAACAATCCGTTGTGTGATCATTCACCATGCCAACCGCTTGCATCAAGGCATAACAAATCGTTGACCCCACAAATTTAAAACCCTGTTTTTTCAACGCTTTACTCAATGCCTCAGATTCAGGAGAGGTTGCAGGAACTTCTGCTATAGACTGCCAGTGATTCTGTTTCGGTTCATTGTTAACAAATTGCCACAGAAATCGATCAAATGTGCCAAACTCTTGTTGAACCCTTAAAAACTGTCGGGCATTAATAATAGTGGCTTCTATTTTGCGCCGATTCCGAATAATGCCTGCATTTTGCATTAAACTTTCTATTTTATTTTCACTGTATTGAGCGACTAAAACGGGATCAAACTGATCAAAGGCAAGCCGATAATTTTCCCGCTTTTTGAGAATCGTACTCCAACTTAATCCTGCCTGTGCCCCTTCTAAAATTAAAAATTCAAACAATTTTTGATCATCATGCAAGGGAACGCCCCATTCCTGATCATGATAGGTAATTTCAAGCGGGTCAGCTTTAACCCAAGCACAGCGAGTAAGCAGATTGTTCATTAAGAAGAAAGAGTTAATTGGGGATCTTCCAAAGTCGTCTCTGGAACATTTTCTGATTCCGTTTCCCAAGCTTGAGGCGGCTCGGTTTTAAGATGATTTAGCGTCTCAACAAAATCTGTAATTCCTTGAAATCGCCCATAAACAGAAGCAAAACGGATATAGGCGACCTCATTTTCTTTTTGTAAATATTTCAAGACTAATTGCCCGATCTCATGACTACTAATTTCTCGATGATTGCGTTGCTGAATCTGGGCTTCTAGATCTTCTACGATGCGCTCTAATCGTTCATAGGAAATTCCTGTTTTCTCACAGGCCCGAACCATTCCCCGCAGTAATTTTGATTGATCAAACGATTCTTTTTTGCCATCGGATTTAATAACGGTAATAGGGACAAATTCAACCCGTTCGTAGGTAGTAAAACGATGCTTACACTCTAAACATTCTCGACGACGACGGATACTTTGGCCACCTTCGCTGGAACGGGATTCTAGAACACGGCTATTACTATATTGGCAGTAAGGACATTGCATATTTCATGAGGTCAGGAGTATTTAAAAAATTTTAAATTTGAGTTTTGATTAAAACAGTATAAAAAGGCAGCAAAAATAGAGCCATCTTTATTATCTTAGCCTACCGCAAAAGGGTAAGCAAAGTTGAGATAGCTCATTAAAAAAGTAATATAAAGTTTTATTTGAAATAAGTTCGATAAGGTGTTGATTATTTTTGGATACGGGGGGGTTCCCGAAAGGCGATCGCGAAGAAGAGAACAGCCAAGGCCATCGTCAACACGAGAATATAAGCAACGCTTTCCATGATTGAGGACTTCCTAAAAATAACTTCTAGTGATTAATGTAGCTAGTTTATCAGACTTTGACAAACCTTCAGTGGAGAGATCCCCCAATTGGCTGACCAATCCTGCTACTATAGGTTAAAGAAATATTAAGGAATGTTGCTGAGCAATTATTCAGCCTTTGCGATTAATTCAATTTGTTTTAAAAAGTCCTAGAATATTGAATCTACAATAGTCCACCGAATTGTCCTCATTAAAGGAGTCCCCCAACTAGGATGCTTGCTAATACTAATGGAACCGACCCCAGCCATCAGGTCGATATCTCCCGTTCCGATAAACCTGAAGAAGCCTGTGGTGTCTTTGG
>CAYZWO010000033.1:33538-34870 GCA_964482215.1 uncultured bacterium | reverse complement strand
CGCGTAAAGTATGGCTAAACAGTGCAGAGTAGCGGCTTTGCCTTGCACATCCCCTATTTTTTCTTTCAATTCTAAGGACTGTTGATAAAGGGCGATCGCCTGGTCAATTTCTCCTGTTTCTGCTGATAAAATCCCTAAACTATGTAGAATACCTGCTTTTTCTAATTGATCATCATCGGGACAATTATTTAAAGCAGCTTGATAATTTTGTTTTGCCTCTTCAACTAAACCAGTATTTCTTTCAGCACGGGCTAAACGATGAAAAATTTTATAATCTTTAGCGACTTGTAAAGTCTCATAGCAGGTTTTAATCACATCTCGATAGCGACTTTTCGTATTCCAGTCATCCGTAATTCGATCAGCAATCTTAACAGCAATTTCTCCCGCTTTTCCCACCAAAGCCAAACGATGAATTTCTAAGGCTTGTTCCTCATTAATGGCAAAATCCGACTCCCACCAAAGACGATGCAAAACCTCAGCCCCCACCTTTGCCAAAACCTCTCCATCCCCATGCAAAACCACCAACCCCGACAATAAACGCGGCACTCGATAAGTCGGTAAAGCATTGGGTCGCTCAAATACCTCAATTAACCCCAAGGCTCGCCCCCGCGCCAAACAACGCTCCAGATCAGCCCCGTCCCAAACTGCCGCTAAAGCCTCCTGGGGAACAGGAACCCGAAAAATCAACCCCAGAGCTAACAATTGCCGAAACGTTGCCGACTGTTGGGCCAATAACTGCTCCGCTAAAATATCCTCCAGAAATTCCTGAGCCTTGCCCTGCATCGCCGCCAGAATGCTGGTCATATCCAAATCTGACTGCTGTAACAACAAATCCAACCACTCCAATAAACGGGGATTCCCGTCTGCAATGGTTTGAGCCTGATCCCGTAAATTTGCCTCCACTATCGAATCGACACTAAAAGAGAGCAAACGTTGATATTTTTTGGTTAAATCTGCCCCCTGTAACGCCTGTACCTGTTTCGCTAAAAAATAACGCTGTAACTTCGGCTCTAACTCAAACTGATAACGACAGGTAATCAAAAAACGATGGGCTAAAGACGATTGGGCGATCGCCTCCAACAAAGCCTCAAAAATGGGAGCCGCTTCCGTGCTTAAAACCCAACCTTCTCCCCTGGATTCCAAATTCGCCTCAAAATCATCCAAAACAAAAATTAACTGCTCTTTCGGTTGATTTAACCCCAATTTCAAAAACTTAGTTAAACGCTGGCGCAGGAGTAACTTTTCATTCAAAATGCCTTGCCCCGTCTCCGTTTGGCAATACTGGGACAATAAACCGATTAACTTGTCCTCATCCAAACCGCGATGAATCAC
>CAYZWO010000033.1:26593-33490 GCA_964482215.1 uncultured bacterium | reverse complement strand
TCCCCACCCCGCCCATGCCATAGAGCAACAAACCCCGCCCCTGCCGTAACTGCCGTAAACCCGCTTGTAAAATGCGTCGTCGTCCCACAAACTCATCGGGAGCCGCTACTCTCACCTGTTGAGTCAGGGGATCGAGAAATAATTGCTGGGGCTGCGATCGCTCATAAATAAAATCCCCAGGCGGAGCCACTAAAGCCCCGATCTGACCTTGCACATATAAACGTAACAAATGCCAATCCGTTACCTTTTGCTGACGTAAAGCCGTATAGGTCAAAGCCAACGCTTCTGGTAAAGGTCGCCCTTCTGCCAAACCTTGATAGAGAGCCATTGCGGCTAAAATCGCAGTCTGATCAAAAACGGGTAAACCCCATCCCAACACCGCGATCGCGCCCTGCCGAATTAACTGCTCTGCCATCGAACTCACTGCCTGACTCGCTATGCCCTGACCCGTGCGACAACCCGACAAAAAAATCAACGCAGGAAAACGCGGCTGAAACACCTGAGCTAAATCTTGGGCTGTGGCATAAACACAATCTCCTGTTTCACTCTCTGTCAAAAAAACAGGCTCGATCTTTCCTTCTGAAGTAATACCCGCATGACCCGATAGATGAAAAACATCAAAATTTCCCCCTAAGCGTCCCCACAATGCCTTTAATTCTGTTAAACAACCACTTTCTTCCACCCGTAAATCTAACCCCATACCTGCGGTAGCCTGCAAAATCAAACTTTCCTCCGCTTCAAAAGCCAGAACAGGTTCCACATCCTCTGGGGCCGTCGCCATAAACAAAACCTGTAAAGGCCGCTCAGGTAAAGCCTCCGTTGGTAAATTCTCCTTTTTGGGCAGCCAACGCACGGGTACAACAGTCGGATTGACCCCATCAATCAAAAATTGTCGCCCGTCGTGTAGCGTCTCCCAAGGCAACATTCCTAAATCCTGACTGCACTCAATGGCCAACACCATTAGGCGATCGCTTTGACTGGCAATCAACCCACTTAACCAGCGACCCGAACCGTCCAACCAATTAAATAATCGTTGCCCAAATTCTACCAAGCGCGGATTTCTTTCGGTATAGTTTACCCTTTCTGCTTCCAATAATTCCCCAATGTCTGCCAAGTTCAATATTTGGCTCCTGTAACCCGAACCGTTTTGATACCGTAGTTCTACCGTGCGGCGATCGCATTCCTTTAGTTGCAGATAGAGGGTTTTCATCTTTTAGCAAAGTACGATTTTCGTTATTATAGCCATTGATCAGGTAATTTGAAATAATTTTCGTGATGCCTTGTCTAAGATTCTTCTGTTTTCTCAACGGAAATTTTAAGATTCATTAAAAAAATCAATCTTTAGTAGTTAATAAATGATGATACTGTTCTTGATTAATTCGGCCAGATTGATAGAGAGTTTCGGTAATTTCGGAAATGGTTAATACGGAATAAGCGTTATATCCTTTCGCTTTCAATTTATCTTTAACCCCTTCTTCATGGTCAATAAAAACCACAATATCGTTTACGTTTAAACCTGATGATTCTAATTTTCCTGCCCCTTCAATGGCACTATTTCCCGAAATTAAAATATCATCAACGACAACAACGGTTTCGCCTGCTTCATAGTTTCCTTCAATTAATCGCCGAGTGCCATGCGCTTTCACTTCCTTGCGAGGATAAATCATCGGATAGTTTAATAACAAAGCCAGTCCTGTTGCTGTGGGGAGGGAACCGTAGGGAATACCTGCAATGCGATCAAAGGTGAGGGTTTTTAAAATTTCAGCGTAGGCATTGAGAACTTTATGAAATAATTGAGGATTAGAAATAATTTTTCTGAGATCAATGTAATAGGAAAATGTCGCGCCTGATGCTTGAACATAGTTACCAAATAATAAGCAACCAATATCAAAAAGCTGTAGAATTAAATCTTGCTGTGGGTGATTCGTTGATAAGGGGATATTGGATGTCCAGAGGGTGCAACTAGAATCTATTCCTGATATTTGATTTCTAATATTATTAATGTCTTGATTAAGAATTTTAAGGCTTTGGGATAAGGTATTTTGAGTTAATAAATCTTGAGATACCGGGACTAATAATCCTGTACCCAACTTATTTAATCCTGTTCGTAAAATAGTTGTTAAATCCGCATTATTTTCTGACCAAATACTTCTTAACAATAGCGTTGATTCAGGCGCGACTAACCGAATTTTTTTTAAGACTTCTACATCATGAATACCAACTTCTAAATACAATTGCTCGGGTGGCCCCCAGGTTTGGACTTCTTTAACGACTTGTAAGTAAAACGGGTTTTCAACAGTAGGATAGTTTTGTAACGCGATCGCGCCAGGGTTAGAGGTATGGCAGAGCATAAACACCCCTTTGTCGGGATACACCAGAAACGGTGCGCTGTGATCCTGACCAGCAAAAGGACTTAAAGTGACAGCATCCACTTGCCAATCTTCAAAAATTGTTTTTGCAAAAACCGTACTGGTGTTGAGATCGCCGTGTTTGGCATCCAAAATAATGGGAATGTGGGGAGGAATAGTTTGCAAAATTCGATTTAATAACTCGAAACCCTGACTTCCTAACGCTTCATAAAACCCCAAAGTTGGCTTATAGGCACAGACCAAATCCTGGCTTTCTTTGATAATAAACCGTAGCCAATTTTCTAACCGTTCAATTAAGGGCGCAGTTGGCTGATCCTGTTCCCACCTCGATACCATTTCCACGCTGGGATCTAGGGCGATGACCAGTAAACTCGTGTTAACCGCGATCGCGTCATTTAACTTTTCAAAAAAACTCATTTGTTAAAAAGACCAAGAAAATAAATTATTAAAAACTATTTACTTTTAATTTAGCAATAATTTTCTCCAACTATGCCTAATTCTCCGAAATTTCGGTATGATAACAAGAAAACTAGCTTCAATAAAAATGAGTTAGCTATATGAAAGTTTCTACCTTAAGTTTAAGTACCCTACTCGGAATACTTGGATTAATTCCGTTGGGGATGAATCCACTCCAAGCCCAAGATTGTCCCGTTTCGCCTAATGGTAGTCGTTCAGTTACCTGTGCCAAGATTTACAACGCGACCCCAGATCGTGTCCAGTTAAGTGGCTCAGTCGGGGAACAGAACATTGATACCCTGCCTCAACGTGGAGAAGTGGTTGGCCCCTTTACCGTTGCGGCACCATCAGTGGGGGCTAATCTATATCCCAATAATGTCCTCCAAACCGTTACCTATGCCAAAGCGAATTTGCAATTTAATGATGGCTCTTTAGTTTGGATTAAACCGGATACACGAGTCACCCTGACATCAGGTAATAATTGTCAGGTGAATCTTTTAAGTAATGAACCCGCTATTAATTCCACCAGAGCAGGGATTGTACAAAACACTGATCAAAAACTTTGTCTCCTGTCAGGTTCAATGCTGGTCATCAGTCCTACCAATAGCCGCGTTGCTCAAGCGAATCTAACGGTACTCACTGAGGAAGCAACCCTTTGGAAACCAGCAAGTATTTATCTCGTTACCAGAAATCCGAAGCAAAACCGCACGGAAATTTTTGTTTTTAGTAGTGATCAAACGGCTCGTATCACCAGCACAATGGATCCCAATACGATTTGCGGTGTTTCTGCCAATCGATCGCTAAACGCTCCTAGTCAGTCAAGTTGTGGCTTTAGGCTGAGAGCAGGGGAATATATGACGGTCACTGCGGATAACACTTCTGTTCCTAAACCCTTTGATCTTCCCGCTTGGGTTGCTACCGATCCCTTTTTTGCACCGATTAGGGCCAATACAGCAATCAATACCTTGGGCAATGACTCCTTTGCGGAAGCGACCATTGCGATTCAGCCCCAGACTGCGATGAAAACGATTGAATCGATTCAACCTAGTTTGGTCAACTCGTTTTTATCCCTCCAATCCGAAGAATGTCCGATCGATGTCATTGGATTTACCCCCTTAGGGTTAGCCCAACTCCCTGCGCCCCAATTCAATCCTGTGATTCCGCCACCGCCCCCCACTCCTGCACCAAGACCCTATATTCCCCCTCGTCCGGTTCGAGGAATGTGGTAAATCACTGAATTAAGTTAATCTCTAAGTATTGTCCAATGGCTGAGGAGCAACAGGTTGTTAAAACTCCTAGCCATATTTTTTGCTTAATTTTTTTATTACAGTTGATGATTTTGTAAAAGCAAAGTTTCTGTCAGAAGCGACCGTTATCGTGATATAACTAGGGAGGTTTGTTTATTTTTTTTCATAAATTTGAGAAATACACAGAAATTTAACGCTAAATGTAGTCAGCAACCTTTCTAATGAGCCAGTTCGTTGAAAGGGCAATTTTTTGTCAAATTTTTGTGTATCAAGCCGCTTTCTTTTTTATGGAGTTTGTAGCGTAATTCATGACCGTAACAACAGAACAGTTCACTAATGGGTTGATAGCAACCGATATTGCCAATATTCAACTCAAAGATATTGTTAAAAGCCTACCTGAAGAATGTTTTGAGAAAGACCGTCGTAAAGCGTGGTCTTTTGTTGCATTAAGCGTGGTTGCGGCGATTATTGGGTATCTCGGCATTATCTTTTTACCCTGGTATTGTTTACCTTTTACGTGGATTTTTACCGGAACCGCTTTAACGGGTTGGTTTGTTATCGCCCATGACTGTGGACACCGTTCTTTTGCGAAACGCCGTTGGGTTAATGATCTCGTCGGTCATATTTTTATGTTGCCGCTAATTTACCCCTTTCATTGTTGGCGGATTCTCCATGACCACCATCATCTCCATACCAATAAAGTTGAAGTGGATAATGCTTGGGATCCCTGGACGGTTGAAGCTTATGAAAAAGCTAATCCCGTTGTAAGAACTTTTTACCGAGCAATTCGGGGGCGTTTTTGGTGGATTGGTTCAATTTTCCATTGGGCCTTGTTACATTTTAAACTTTCTAATTTTGCAGAACGCGATCGCGCTAAAGTGACTCTCTCGATCTCGGTAGTTGTTATCTTCGCGGCTATTGTTTTTCCTACATTGATCCTAACGACAGGAATTTGGGGCTTTGTCAAATTTTGGTTAATGCCCTGGTTGGTCTATCACTTCTGGATGAGTACCTTTACCATCGTGCATCACACCATCCCCGAAATTCAATTCAAACCGGCGGATCAATGGAGCGCAGGAGAAGCCCAATTAACCGGAACTGTGCATTGTGATTATCCCCGTTGGGTTGAAATTCTCTGCCATGACATTAATGTTCATGTTCCGCACCATATTTCCGTAGCGATTCCTTCCTATAACCTCCGCAAAGCCTATGCCAGTCTCAAGGAAAATTATGGCCCCCATCTTCAAGAGCGTACTTTTTCTTGGCAATTAATGAAAGATATCGGCGATCGCTGCCATCTTTACCATCCCGAATTAGCCTATCAAACCTTTGAATCCGTTGCTCCTAAAAGATAGTAAATCTTCCTGATTTGATGTACTAAAAAGCGAGCATTAACAATCCCACAAAAGGCTGAAGAAATTGGAGGAACAGAGTTAACCCTTACCAATTGATTCAGCTATTTTCTTGGTTTGGTTATGGTAAAATGTTATATGATAAAAAGTGTCCGAGATATTAAAAAACGGTGATAAAGTTTGTTTTTCAATCATTGGCAGGCTTCGACCCGACACCTAATGTTCTCTGCACATCAACCTTTTAATTGAGAGAGATCATGTCAATTTTTGTGGGCAACCTGCCCTTTGAAGTAAATGACCAAGACCTATCCGAAGTTTTTGCTGAATACGGAAAGGTTACTAGGGTTTATTTCCCCTTAGACCGCGAAACCAAGAAAAAAAGAGGTTTTGCCTTTGTGGAAATGGAAACCCCTGAACAAGAGAATACTGCCATCGAAACCCTAGATGGGGCCGAATGGATGGGCAGAGAATTAAAAGTGAATAAAGCAAGAGAACGGGAAAACCGTGGTTCTGGTAACTTTGGCGGCGGCCAACGAAAAAGTCGCTTTTAATATCTAAAAGAATTTAAAAATTTTTAAATCCATTAATATTTGGTAAGCTTCGAGGAAATGTTCAACCTTCTCGAAGTTTTTCTCTTTAATTCCCTTGAACAAGTGGAGACTCTATCGTCAATTACAGATAGATAAAATCACTGTATTCTAGAGTTTGAGAAGATACACCAGCGTGAGATTACCCAAGCAGAGAAAAGACTATGCTACGACCACGAACAGTTAGAGAAGGCTCTGTCGGATTATTTGCTCTACTGGGATTAGTTTTATTGGGTGGTGTGGCCGTTTGGTTGCGAGGAGGCGGATTTGGAGAAGGCACGTATCAAATTTTAGTGGAGTTTGAGGATGCGAGCGGCCTACAACTTGGTGCCCCTGTTCGATTTCGAGGGGTTAGTATTGGCAAAATTCGCGAATTATTGCCCGGTAGTAATGGGGTTGAAGCAATTCTAGATATTGCCTCAAAATCTATCCGTATTCCTAGAGATGCCACGATCCAAATTAGTCGTTACGGTTTAATTGGAGAAGCGTCTATTGATATTGTTCCTAACACTAAGTTATCCGAGCAGGCGTTAGCGATCGCGCCCGACAGTGCCGAATGCCAAGAACAAAGTCAAATTATTTGTGCCAATGACCGACTGAGGGGAGAAGCTGGCTCCCAATTAGTCAGTAGTTTAACGCGCTTAAGTAATACCTATAGTGATCCCCAATTTGTCGGAAATATTAGTCAGGCTGTCCAAAATGCCTCCCAAACCGCAGTACGGATCGCCAAAATGAGTGACGAGATTGCGTTACTGTCTAAAACAGCCCGTTCCCAAATTAGTGGCGTATCCCAAACCACTTCAGCCATTACTAACGCCGCCAAGAATGCCGGACAGTTGACCGAAAATCTAAATCAAGTTGTTCTCCTCAATCAAGCGACCCTGAC
>CAYZWO010000033.1:0-26578 GCA_964482215.1 uncultured bacterium | reverse complement strand
GGCTGATGACGAACTTGAATAATTTGGTCAATCAAAATCAGGGACAGATTAGTGCCACTTTACTCAGTATTCAAACCACGAGCGGTCGAATTCAAGCGTTAACCCAAGGCTTAGATACCTCCGTTGTTCAGTTAAATACGGGATTAAGCACCGTCAATACAGAAGAATTAGCCAAAAATATTCAACTTGTTGTTACCAATGCCAATGAAACTACCCGAAATTTGCGAGAAATTTCTGAAAATTTAAACAATCCCTCCATTTTATTAACCGTTCAGCAAACCCTAGATTCTGCGAGAGCGACTTTTGAAAATGCCCAAAAAATTACCGCCGATGTGGAACAATTAACAGGGGATCCCACCTTTCGCAATAATTTACGTCGCCTTGTGGATGGCTTGGGTAATTTAGTTTCTTCGACAGAAAATTTAGAACAACAAATTCATGCCAACAAAGTCTTGCAGTCAGCTTCTAATCAATTGCAATATCAAATTGAAGTTCAACAAAAATTAGCTAATTATCAAACTGAAACCCTCAAGGTTGCCAATAGTAATGCGGATATAAACAACCACTCTGTACCATCGATTAATCCCATATCCCCTCTGGTTTTAGCCCCACCCTACGTCAAAGTCTCCGCTTCACCAGATAGGCGTAAATAATAGTTCGCGTTAATTAGATTGATTTAAAGTTTTAAGTTCAGTCTGTAATTTTTTGACATCTTTTAAATATTTAATCGCCCCCCCCGCTACTAATGCAATTCCAGTTAATTCTAAAATCCAATTCATTTTAAAACCAGCCAAATTAAAATGGAGAAATTGATCAATATGGTGAAAAGAAGTTGCTCGCACAATGATAAACGTTCCTAAAAATAATAAACCGCCTAAAATTAATTTAAATTCTTTCCAAAGACTTCCTAATTGATACTTGACCCAAGCTAAAGCAGCCAATACGCCAAAAATTAACCAACCAATAAATAATAACTGAAAAATACGTCTTTTTAGATACCAGCCTTCACTCAAGGCCATTTTTTTTGCCGTAATGGTAAACCAGGTTTGTAAATCTAATTGTTTATTAATCGCTAACACGAGTAACACTAACGTTAATCCCCACCAATACCAATGGGTAGAATGGAAGGCAAAACGTTTAGGAATACGAAAGGTTTCTCTGGCGCATAAACCACAGAGGATACAAGTTATACCATAGGTTAAAACGGTAAACCAACCGATAAAAGTTGGATCGCCAATTTCAGGTTTCCAGTCTCCATTGATGGTCGTTGCTCCGATGAAGATAAGAGAGCCAAAATGGGGCAGAAAATTAGCAGTTTCAACCATGATTTTTGAGCAAATAAATTAATTGTTATCTTAACGCTAAATTTTTTTGTTTAAGTAAAATAATCAGTAATTATTAAATTTTTGACTAAATTATTCCTGTTCCATATCTAATAAGACTTTAAGAACACCTCGCTGTTGAGCTTGTTTAAAAGCCGCTAATCCTTCTCTGAGTGGATACTTTGCTTCAATTAAATTTTCTACTTTAATTTTTTTGTCTGCTAGGAGTTGCAAAGCTTTATCGAAGGGGCCACAACGAGAACCAATCAGGGTAATTTCATCAACCACAATGGAAGAAATATCTAAGCTCAGATTAGCGGCATAGGTACTTTTTAACACTAAAATTCCTCGCGGTCTTAGGGCCCGACGGGCGATCGCGAATCCTTCGGGATTTCCTGTACATTCAACCGCAATATCAAAGGTGCGTTCCGTTACGGCTTCTACAAAACCTGTGGTAATATGTTGGGCTTGTAAGTTGGCTAATTTCTCTGCATGACGACCAATAACCAATAAATCGCAGCCCGTTAAGGCCAAGGTTTGGGCCACCAATTGTCCTAATTTGCCATCGCCTACGACTAACACTTTAGTTTGGGGGGTAACGGTAATTTGTTCCTGAATTTCTAAGGCCGCCGCGATCGGTTCGGTAAAGGTTGCCGCATCCGTACTCACGGAGTCAGGGACGGGATGTAAATTTTTAACGGGTAACGTCAAGTATTCAGCAAAGGCTCCATTGCGGTTGACAATGCCTAACACGGTACGGTTTTCACAATGGGTCGGCCGACCGTTTAAACAAAAACGGCAATGGCCACAGGTCGCATTAATTTCTCCGACGACACGCCGATTAATTAAATTTTCTGGCCCTTGTTCAACAATCCCGACAAATTCATGGCCCAAGATCCCTTGATAGGGATAGTAACCCCGCAATAATTCTAAATCCGTATTACAAATTCCCGCTCTTAGGACTTTCACTAATGCTTCATTGAGCCCAACCTTTGGTAAGGGAAGGCGATCGCGGAATTCTAATTGTTGATTTTCGAGCCAGAGTCCTTTCATTGCCCAGAGAAAAAATGAGAATGAGCAAATTGTATATTAAATATCTTCGATTATTGAAAGTAAAATTTTTTCAATCTAACGATTGACGACTAAAACCATACGATTGTAATCGTCTATACGCTCATAGGAAAACTCATCGACTCCTTCAATGGCCAAGTAAATTCCTAATCCGCCAATGGGTCTATCTTCCAAGGGTTTATCTAAAACTTGTGCGGCGAGTGGTACATTTTCTTTGGGATTAAAAGGGGGAGCCGTATCTTCAATAATCACCTTTAGGACAGTTTCATCGATTTCAGACTGTAATTTAATAACTCCCCGTTGATTTGTATTCTGATAACCATAAATAATGATATTGGTTGTAAGCTCATCAACAGCTAAGCGGAGTTTATAGGCTTTTTTCTTTTCCAGTTGTGCTTGTGTACTTACTACGGTGATGTAGTCAGAAATAACTTTCAAAGATTCTAAAACGCCATCAACAATTAAAGATTCCATGCAACAATCTACCTTTGAAGACTCAATAGATTTTAGGAAAATGCTTAAATTCCAAAAAATTAACCGTAAAAATGAACATCTACTAAAATAGAATTTTAAATTCTAGGCAGTCGCCAATCTGAATAATATTTAAAAAATTATTTCTAAATGTATTGGGACTCCATGCTACAAGTTAGCCTGTAATAAAAATAACTATAAATCAATTCATATTCAACTCTTTTGTATTTTACATTTTTATTTATATTTCACCATCAGGGCAAGGAAGTGATACAATAAATCTCGAAACAATAAGTTACAATTCTTAACAAATGCGACTTAAATATAAAGTTGAAATAAAACCTTGATTATAATGATTAAATTGGTTTTATTATGGTAGCAGCAAATAGGAATTAAAATAACTTTTAAGACAAAAAAATGAGGATTTTGATTAAGCCGAGTAAGTATCAGTCAATCAAGTTTTTTTATCAAAATCACTAAAAATCAATATTAATATATTTAAACTAAAAATAATGATGCAATCAAGTTAAGCTGATAAAAATAACCGATTTAACTATCTGAGCGCGAAAATGCTATTTCAATCATACTCAATCTAACAAAGCTTAACCCCAAGTTAAAAGTATTAAAGCGACGTTGAGCCAACCACCAAGGTTAAGAAAACTTAACAGGAAACGATATGAGCGAACATTATCAATCGACCGAACAACTTCTAGCAGAATTGCATTCCCTACGTCGAGAGATTGCTGAACTCAAGGTTAATAGAACCATTTATGAATCCCATCGAAAGCTGCTAGAAAACTTGGTGATTATGGCACGTTATACAATGGGTCAATCGCCTTTGCAAACGGATAATTTGTTGGTCAATTGGATGGCGATCGCTGATTCTACCGAAGAAGAAAGCTTACTCAACGAATCCCTCCGCCAAGCCTTAGACACTTCCGTTAAACTTACCAATGCTGACAAAGGAAGCCTTTTTTTATTAGATAGTCATGGTAAAGTGACCCATAGTATTTTGACCCGTACGGAAACAACCCCAGGGGAAAGATCCGAATTAATTGGGCAAGTTCTCGATAGAGGTTTAGCGGGTTGGGTTGCGCGTCATAAACAGGTTGGCCTTATCACCGATACAGAAGCCGACGAGCGTTGGTTGACCTTACCCAATCAGCCCTATGTTGTCCGTTCTGCCCTTTCGGTTCCCATTATTCAACGGGGCCATCTTTTAGCGATTCTGACCTTATTACACGATGAGACAAACCATTTCACCCCGGCGATCGCCGATTTGATGGAAATTACGGCCACCCAAATCGCCTTAGTATTAGAAGTCGCAGCCCATAAAATTGATCAAGCGGCCTTTGAAGTCCAACGCAATTTATTGGCCAACTTAGTCGAAATTGCGCGATCGCCGGCTGGGGTCGGAGTCTTAAAATCCGCACTGCAAGCAATGATTGATATTGCGGCCGAACAAACCAAAGCCGAAAAAGGAAGCCTTTTTGTTCTCGATCCCTCAGGAAAAATTGCCGATGCGATTCTCTCTCGAACAGAGGTTACCCCAGAACTTCGCAATCGATTAGTGGGATCTGTCTTGGATGCTGGCTTAGCGGGTTGGGTCAATCAAAATCATGAACTGGGGTTAGTGATAGATACCGAAACCGATGAGCGTTGGTTAACCCTACCGGATCAACCCTATGTTGCTCGCTCTGCTTTGTGTGTTCCCATTCTCAAAGAAAATGAATTGTTGGGAATCATTACCCTCTTGCATTCCAAACCTGCCCATTTTAATCGCCAAGTGGCTAAATTAATGCAAGCAACCGCCGATCAAATGGCCTTGATTTTAGAAAATGCCCGACTCTATACCAAACTGGACGAATATTCCAAAGCCTTAAACAATGAATTAGAAAAAGGGCGACAGATTCAAATTGATTTTTTACCCTACGAAATTCCGAAGTTAAGAAACTGGGAAATTAGTGCTTGTTTTTATCCCGCTAAACAAGTAGCAGGAGATTTCTATGATGCTTTTTGCATTGATGAGCAACAGGTCGGTATTGTCCTCGCGGATGTTTGTGATAAAGGGGTGGGAGCAGCTCTATTTATGGCTCTATTTCGCAGTTTGATTCGGATTTTTTCTAATCAACATACTTTAAGGGGGCTGAGTTCTTCGATTTTAGAAAACGCTAAACCAGAAGAGGGTTGGATCGGCGATAGCGGGACGAATTTGGCCCATACCAATGCGCTTCATGCAGTCACCTTAACGAATGATTATGTTACCAAACATCACTGGGGTTTAAGTATGTTTGCTACCCTTTTCTTTGGGGTTCTCGATTCTGAAACTGGCATTATGAGCTATATCAATGGGGGTCATGAACCGCTTTTTATCATTGGAAAATCAGGAATTAAAGCAACCTTAAAACCCACTGGCCCAGCCGTTGGCATGATGCCTAATAGCAAATTCAAAATTAAACAAATTCAATTTGAACCAGGAGATATTTTAATTGCCTACACGGATGGCGTAACGGAAGGAAAAAATCCTGATGGACATTTATTTACCAAAGAACGATTATTAGCCCTATTAAAAGAACCTGCTAATTCTGCCAGTGAACTGGTTGAACGCATTAAAACTCATTTATTTAAATATATTGCAGATGCTCCTCAATTTGATGATATTACGATGATTGCTTTACATCGGCATGAATAAAATTGATTTCAAATTATTTAAAATTTATCTTATTAATTCCCCAATTAAAATAAGTTTAATGAATAAAATTATTAACTTTTTTTGATTTAACTTCACTTTCTTGAAAAATAATATGGTTGCTTCTCCTCTCACAAATCCTCAAACCAATTCTAATGACATCAGCGCAGTTCAAGCCGCCGCAGGATTTCATACTACCGAAGAAGTTCGCTCATTTGATGCGGATTTTGAGTTTTTGTTTACCCGTTCCATTGAATTTCGTCAGGAAACCATTTATTTTTTAATTGTCGATCGCTTCAATGATGGCGACCAAAGTAATAATGCAGGGCCCAATCCTGCACTGTATGATCCGACACGACAGAAATGGGGAAAATATTGGGGCGGCGATATTCCAGGCATTATTGAAAAATTAGATTATTTAAAGGGAATGGGGATAACCGCAATTTGGATTTCTCCCCTTTTTGAGCAAGTTGAAGATTTAATGTTTGAAAGTGCTGCCATGCACGGTTACTGGACAAAGGATTTTAAACGGATTAATCCCAGATTTTTAAAAAAAGATGAACCTAATTCTTTATTAAAAGAAACTTCATTCAATCGATTAATTACTGAACTCCATAATCGAGGAATGAAATTAATTTTAGACATTGTTTGTAATCACAGCAGTCCGGATGTGAATGGACAAAAAGGAAAGCTGTACGATGATGGGGTTTTAATTGCCGATTTTTATCAGGATAGTCATCACTGGTATTACCATAATCCTGAAATTACCGATTGGGAAGATGAATACCAATTGTTGTATTACGAAATGGCAGGATTAGCGACGTTTAATGAAAGTAATATTGAGTATCGCAACTATATTAAAGCGGCCATTAAATTATGGTTGGATTTAGGGGTGGATGCGTTACGGGTTGATACGGTTAAGCACATGCCCATTTGGTTTTGGCAGGAATTTAACGCCGATATCCAAACCCATAAACCATCGGTTTTTAGTTTTGGAGAATGGGGTTTTAGTAAACCTTGGGATAAAGGCTCGGTCAACTTTGCCAATTATTCGGGAATGTCAATTCTGGATTTTGGTCTGTGTGAAGCCATTCGAGCGGCATTAGGAAAAGATGACCCCCAAGGTTTCCAGTTAGTACAAACCATTTTTGATTTAGATTATCTCTACCATCGCGCAACGGAGTTAATTACCTTTATTGATAATCACGATATGCCCCGCTTTCAAAGTCTCAACAGCGATCGCGGACGTTTGCAGTTAGCCATTAGTCTAATTATGACGAGTCGCGGTATTCCCTGTATTTACTACGGAACCGAGCAGTATTTATTCAACAATACTAATGGTGGCAATGATCCCTACAATCGACCCATGATGGACAGTTGGGATACGAATACACCGCTTTATAAACTCATCCAATTATTTTCTAAATTACGCCGTTTAAATCCTGCCGTTTCCTTGGGTAGTCAGCAACAAAAATATATTACACCCGATATTTATTGCTATACCCGTAGTTATCGAGATTCTCGCTGTTTTGTTGCGATGAATAAAGGTCAGGCGACAAATATTAATGTTGAGGCAACAGGTCTAGAAGACGGGGAATATAACTGTATTGTGACGCGTCGTTCTTTTGAAATAAAAAATGGCAAATTATCCAATTTATTTTTAGATCACCATGACGTAATTGTTCTCAGTTATATCGGCGATCGCGTCCAAGGAAAAACCATTGTTCGCGCCCAATTAAATGGCATTAAAACCCAACTCGGAGAAAGTATTGTTGTAACAGGAGATTGTCCTGAATTGGGTAATTGGGATATTAATAAAGCCTATGTGTTGGAATACATTAACGATAATACTTGGTTTGGGGAAATTCCCTTTAATGAAAGCGCAGGAAAGGCAATTACCTATAAATATGCAATACGACGGGATAATCAACGGCCGAGTTACGAAAATTTAGTCTGTCGTCGTTGGATTTTAGTGAATCAGGGAATTGTCAAATGGCAAGATGTCTGGACTATTTAGCAATTAATAAAATGAGTTAGAAAAACTTTTTTCTTAGTCTAATTTAAGGTTTAGTTCAGATAATCGGAGAGAATCCTTCGTTAGTTCGATGGCTTTAGGCTGAGTTTCCTTACCCTGAGCAAATAAATAATAGGTTCCTTGCCGTAGATTTTCTAAATAAAAAGTCCCCTGTTCATCCGTAATAGAAATAACTTTAGGATGATCTTTAACAGAAATGGCTTCGACCCTCGCACCCACAATGGGTTGATCCTGGGAATTAACCAACTTACCGCCTACCGTATAAGCAGGAATGAAGGGAATAGGAACGGTAGTATAACTACCAGCAACGACTTCGACTGCATAGGAATTTTGTAAAGGTTGGTAATCGAGGGGATAACCAGCGGGATCGAGGTCTAAACGATAAGTACCAGGCTGAGCAGGCAAGATCAGAGCTTGGGGCGTGATATTAAAATTGGCAACGGTTTTTAAAGAACGATTATTTAACACAAACAATTGTTTTGGTGCTTCTGTGTAGAGCATTTCTTCTTCATCCAGCACACCATTGCTATTGGTATCCAAAAATGGCTGAATCCATAATCCCCCTCTCGTTCGTAAATTTTGGAAGCGGCGATCGCCGAGAGAGAGATTAGGTTGAATACTGAAACTCGGAAAAATTTGGAGAGAAAAACTATCCCGATTAGAGGCAATGGAAGCTTGACGGTAGTTTGCTCGAATCGTTGCCCCAGGGATAGCATTCGTTCCGATTGAAGCAACAACACCTCCACCTCCAGAGCCAATTCCGTAACCTAAATCAAAGAGCCAGAGCGGACGATAATCGTAAGTGATTTCTTGAGATTGATAACGCCATCCTAAACTGACAAAATTGTTAATATTATTGTCATTATCATCCGTATTATAGTTGAGAAAAATAGCGTGGCCCGTTCCATACCATTGATTAAAGTTATAGGTTAATTCTGTATTACTGTAAAAGCGATTATTATTAACATTATTTAGCCCACCACCAAAGCTAGTTAATTTCCATTTATCTAACCCAAATGTTCCCTGCCAAAGTACGTTATTTTGAGTGTCATAGCTTAACCCCGTTGCGATATACAGCTGATCAATTTGTTGAAAAAAATTAAAGCCCGCTAATAAAACCTTATCTTGATCGCTTCCCCCTAACCGTAGACTCAAATAGGGTGACATCCGCCAAGTAAATTGGAAAGATTGAACAAATCGATCTTGATTAATATTCGTACTATTAATATTTAAGCTAATATCAGGGTTTGGAAAATAGCTAAGTCCCGCACTGTAAGACCAACCTTGATCATTAGTTGTCCCTAATAGACTGGTGAAAGATAACCCTAACGGAATACCATTGGGTTGATAGATGAGGCTCGCAGACGGTAGGAGGTTTCCATCTTGAATGATTCCCGTTCCCAAGGTAATATCTTCACTTAATCCGTAGTAGTAGCCAATGCCGCCTTTAAATTGATTAAAATCTCCCCAGAAGCCGTTATTTACATAATCTCGGCCAACACCTGCGGAAGCAACGAGGGCTGAAGTGCCTGGGGGGAGTTGCAGGGGTAAAAGTAATAATCGAATATCTCGGATTTCTGGGGTTTCGCTCCGTTTACCGTCGGGGTAAAGATAGACTTGATACTCAACCATTTGCCCATTAGAGCCAAAGGATTGGGGATTATTAATTAAATTTTGTGTCTCAAAGCGATAGGTTCCAGATTCATCGACGAGGGCTTCGGCGATCGCTTGTTTAGATTTTGCCAGCCTAAGTTGAACAAGGGTTCCGGGTTTAGCCTCTCCAGTGATAGTGCGGTTAAGTTGATTACTTTGTAGACGTTGAGACGGTAAAAAGCCCGCATTTTGATCGGTATTGAGATTATCAACAACGGGAGGCGTAAAACCAAATCGTTGGATGGTTGTCATTCCCCAATAATCCCGACCCTGTTGCAATGACCAAAAAGGGGATTGGGAACCAATCGCGTAATCGGCTTGGGGAGTTTGCTGTAAATACTGCGCTTCTTTGAGTGACCAGGTTGTCCAGTCCTCTAGGTTATTTTGATCAACATGAATAAACCAACTGCCACCAAAGGCACTCCCAACCCCCAATAATTGGGAACCATTAATCACATTGTTAATGGCTCCATTAGGTAGAGTGCTAGAACCAACACTTTGATAGTTCATCCCGATAGCACTCAAGCTGAGATCGGGAGCCTTAACTAAGGGTAAGCCTTCTAGATTGACGGGTACAACTGATTCTGAACCAACAATACTCCCTTTTATTCCTAACCAGGGAGGAGAAAAAATGATGGCGTAGGCAGTGGTATCAAAACTGAGGGGAACACCCAATATACTTTCAATCGTTTCGACTTTTATGGTTAACCCTAATTCGGTATCTTGAATCAATTGTTGGGGGGAAATTCGGACTAAAAAGCCAGGCGATCGCAGTTCTAATTGACCATCATCTAAAACTTTGACTTGAATCTCTAATAATTTAACGACATCATCAAAGGGAATCCGCCATTGCTTAAAATTAACTGCTTGGCCGTTTTCTTCTAATCCTCTAATCGTACTCGCTGTAATTGTATTTAATTTAAAAATATTTAGACCAACTGTTAGGATATCCAGTTTAGCCACATTAACATTACTACCTGTCGAAGTGGAAGAATCTGGGGAAGAACCAACAATTTGGGAAAGGGGGACTTGAGCAAGGTTACAGTCTAAAGTGCAAGTTAACTCAATCGGTGTTGTAGGAGAAGAAAACTGTCTAATTTCAACGGGATAATTTAATAAAAGATCGAGCATAGCCCATCACTTAACCAGCATTAATATTGTTTAATGTTTCAACGTCTCCAGTATGGGTATCCATAAGATTAATAACTTGTTGTCTGATTAATTTTTAACTTGCTTATTAAGGCTGATTAATTATGCTTAATCGATTTTGCCTCTTCTTTAGGAATTGTCAAGGGCACACTAAATGTTAATGTTCCAGATTTAGGAAATGACCAATCTAATTGACCCGATAATTGATAGGTTCCTGCCATCAGAGGTTTACCTTGGGGAGGATAAGGGATGGTTAAATAGCGATCGCCGCCGGCAATAATGGTTGTATTGTCTAGTATTCCCGTTGCGATTTCTTGATTATTTTGGCTAATTATCCACTGGGTTTTAGGACGAGTTGTTGCAGAGCCGCTATTCGTCGCTAATAGCAAAATTTGCTTTTTTTGTGGATTATAAATTGCCTGCTGAACTTTTAATACAGGAGTCAAATCACCTTTAGTAACGTATACCGTAATGCCAAGACGGGTCTTTAACGTTACCGCAGGACTGGGATTATTGGGATCAACTTCATTAAGCTGATCGGCATACAATAAAGCACGATACTCCCCATCAGGAGTATTTGGCACGAACCGGGCACTCAGCCTAACGGTGCGGGTTTGATTTGGTTCTAACATCAATTCTCTGGGGGAAAAGCTGAGATAGGGCGTTAAATCATTAGGGCTAGACTTGAGATTTTCCAATCCTTCCCGATTATAGGTAAAAGGAATCGTATAAATCCGAGCGCGATAGGTTTTATCCCCCGTATTAGTAAATTCTACAGATGCCCTAGCTTGCCCTTTTTCCGCTTGAGTTTGAATCACTAAAGGACTAACCCGCAGTAATTGAGCATGAGCAACTCCCGCCATTAATCCCGCTATTAAAGCAACTGGAAGCAAAATATTCCACTGATTAAAATATTTTTTAAGCATTCAAATTTGATGTAGATACCCTCAAAAGTTGTGGAGTTTAAACTCTTGCTAAATCGAATCTTTTATCGTTTACGTCTTTCATTTGGGAACGAATTGGATAGTAACCGCGTAACTATAAGTACCTGATTGTATCAAGTTAGAACTATTGTCCAAGCTAACTTCAACAGTAAAATTCTGATTGTTGAAAACACCGCCACCAGTCGGATAGACAGCCGTTCCTACATTACCAGTCGTATTTAAATTTCCGCTTACCATTTGGCTGCCATTAGGATCTTTCACAATAGCAGTTCCAGTAGGGATAGTTTGAGGGCCAGATCGTTGGACAAAGCTATTAATATTAACACTTGTTCCTCCATTACAGGTTAAGGCAACGCTACCCACGCTTCCTCCAGACGCTGCGGTACTTAGCCCAAAACCACTACTCGTTAATGCAAGCGTTCCGTTCGTCACGGTTCCTAAAGTACAAGAAGTCGTAACTGTTCCATTAAAGTTAACTGTTGCTGTCTGAGCAACACTTTCTCTTTCCGTCATCATTACTGCGGATAAAAGAACACTAAAAACCAGTAAAAAATTTTGAGCCAGCTTTTTTACATCAAAAGAGTTGATTTTCATAAATTTTCTCGATGAGAACTACAATTGTATAAACTTGTTGGATAAAAATATTTACCCCAGTAGACATTGATTTTCGTTAATATTAATTATTAAATTAGAATTATTTGATTATTTTTATTTTTTATTACCTAACAAACTGCTAGAGGGTTGTATATCAGTGCTTTAAAATTGCTTATTTTAACCATTAGAATTAACTATTGTCAGAATTGAAAATTTTGACATACTTCATGCAAATCAAGGATCTAAAAATTTGTAAATCGCAACCTATTATAATTTATAATGTAAATTTTGAAAGCATATTGAATAGCTTAAATATAAAATTTTAATTAAAAAAACGATATATTTTGTCTGTTAGTCTATCGAATTGAATTAGGGGCTCCGATTCCCTTTCAAGGCGAAACTAGGCTAATACCGATTTGATAACTATAAGTGCCGGCTGGAATGACACTAGAAATATTGGTCAATGTTAAGTTAACAAAATACGTTTGATTTACGATTGCTTCCAGTAAGATGCTTGTTTGTGGTGGTACAAGTTGGATGGTATCTGCCTCAACAATAGCGACAGAGCCATTTGAAATAATAACCGAGGCTTGATCAATAGCATTCTTGTTTTGAGATTGAATACTATCAATTCTCATATTGAAGGATGCGTCACAAGTAACTGTAAAACTGCCGAGAGAATCAGTAATCAAATTGTAATCATCTTTTTGTATCAAAGTACCATTGCTTGATCGCAAAATACTACACGCTGTTTGTGACTGGGCTTTTTTCAGAGGAATAAAACAACTGATTAAGATCAGGATAAATAAAAATAAGGGATTGAGAAATACATCCTTTTTCATCCAAGCATTCGTTATCATCGTCACTCCAATAGTCAGTTTAGGATCAAAGTATACGGGAATTAGTTGAGTGGAGATGAACGTTGATATTTATCTTAATAAGTTGTTTTTTAAAATACTTAAAATCCTAAAATAAGAAAATATAGGATTATTGAGCTTTTTTGAATATCATATTTTGGATCTTTTTGCTGACCTGACACCACAAGCACTGCTTTACGAAAGCCTGATTGAGCAGGAACCAAATAATTTTACCCATTACTGGCATTTAGGCTTAATTTATCTTTTACAAAATCGAGAAGAGGACGGGCGCGATGTTTGGTTCTATGCACTGGCCCAAAATTTGGCGATCACCGATATTCGGCAACAAGAATTAGTAACATTTTTAGAGCAAAAAGCTAAGAATTATCAAAGTTATCATCCAGAAGCGGCTTGGTTAATTCGACAACAGATTCAATCTTTAGTTCCCGAACAACTTAATAATACTCTGCATCTTATTGAACTGAGTTGCCAACTTGGAAAATTTACCTCAACTGATTTGCAGAAATGGCAAATTTTGCCTTTATTAGCTAATTCTCAAATGCAAGATTTAGATTTACATCTTTTATTAAAAATAACTGTATTAATTTTACATTTTCCCACAGTCATCTCAGGGCAATTTTTAGCAATTAGTCTACCCCATTTACTGGGAATTCAAGGAGCCATAGAAACAATTTTAAACGTAGCAAATAAAATGGCTTTTGAGCAAAAACAGCCTAGCTATAGTGCCTATATTACTAGTATTTGCCTACAAGTTATTCCTGACGTACTGTATATTTGGAATGATTTATTAAATTATTATCAACTTAGTCATCAGTATGATGCTCTATTAAATACGGCTTGGCAACTATACTATCGTCTGGAATCTCAATCGTTAGAACCTGCCATAGAATGCTATTGGTTTTCCCGCATACTCACCGCCCTATTACAGCAAAATGCCTGGTTAACCTTAACCCCTGTCTTACAACGTTTTCAAAACTCACTTCAGACTTTATTAAATACTTCCTCTGACATCCAACTTGATCCTTTTTTTCGCGATCGCTTTTGGGGGTTAGGTTATCCTCTGTTGTATTTAAATGACGATCCTAAAAACAATCGATTGTATTTAAATAAATTAGCTGAAATTTTTCAACATAATATTGTCGATCAGTATCCGATTTATCAGGCCAATTTTAATATTCAACTAACATCTTCTCCTCCTTTAAGAATTGGCTATATTGGCCATACTTTTTATCAGCATTCTATGGGTTGGTTAGGCCGATGGTTATATCATTATCATGATAAGCAAAATTTTCAATTATATTTTTATTCCGTCAACCACACCGAAGATGATTTAACCCGTAATTGGATTTATCCAAATGCCCATCAATTTTATAAATTGGGTCAAAATTCCCAAGCGATCGCCGAACAAATCCGTAAAGATCATATTCATATTTTAGTGGATTTAGATAGCTTAACTTATAATGTTACGGCACAAGTTTTAGCCCTTAAGCCTGCACCGATTCAAGTTAATTGGATAGGATTTGATGCTTCTGGCTTACCTGCAATTGATTATTTTATTGTTGATTCACACATTGTTTCCGAAACAGCTCAACAGGACTATCGAGAACAGCTTTGGTTTTTGCCAAAAACTTGTATTGCCGTTGATAATTTTGAAATCGGAGAAACGACCTTAAGCCGTGAACAATTAGGAATACCTGAAGATAGTCTTATTTATATTAATTTTCAAAATAAAATAAAAATCAATCCAGAAATATTACGATTACAGCTACAAATTATAAAAGCCGTTCCTAATAGTTTTTTATTAGTAAAAGGAGATAACATCAATCAAAACTTTCAACAATTAATTCAGCAGCTTTGCCAAGAAATTGATCTGACTCCCCAACGTATTTACCTATTGCCAAAAGAATCTGAACTGAATCATCGTGGGAATTTAAGCATAGTTGATATTGCTTTAGATACTTACCCCTATAGTGGAGCAACTACTACCTTAGAAACGTTATGGATGGAAATTCCCTTAGTTACTAAGGTGGGCCAACAATTTGCTGCGCGCAATAGCTATGCTTTTTTGCAACAGTTAGGTATTCAAGAAGGGATTGCTTGGAGCGATCGCGAATATTTAGAATGGGGGATTAGGCTAGGAACGGATAATAAACTTAGAAAACAAGTGAAAGAAAAATTAGCTAGGGCAAAACGTAATTCTCCGCTATGGCAAGCAGAACAATTTACTAGAGAAATGGAAAAAGCCTATTTACAAATGTGGCAAGAATATCTGAAAAAACAAGCGCATTAAACATGCGATCGCCAACTCAAAAAAATCTCACAGTTA
Source organism: uncultured bacterium (assembly GCA_964482215.1). GTDB lineage: Bacteria > Cyanobacteriota > Cyanobacteriia > Cyanobacteriales > Microcystaceae > Snowella. Next base: position 11,446 of record CAYZWO010000033.1, on the reverse strand, counting down.
GGTAAACAAATAAATGAGAACCTAATGCCAGTGAGACAGGTAAGGTATTATGAATTGACTATTAAAGCTTTAATTTCTAATACAAACTAGACCCCACAATCATTGACCCAATTCCCAAGTCGCTAAAAACTTCTAACAGTAAGGCATGGGGTAAACGTCCATCAATAATATGGGCTGCTTTCACTCCTTGAGCCAGCGATCGCACACAACAATTTACTTTGGGAATCATGCCCCCTGCAACAACGCCTTCTTGAATTAACTGACGAGCTTGGGCAATATCCAGTTTCGTGATTAAAGTAGATGGATCTTTATAATCCCGTAAAATTCCGCGCGTATCGGTTAATAAAATTAATTTTTCTGCCCCTAACGCCGCCGCAATTTCCCCTGCAAAGGTATCTGCATTAATATTATGGGCTTGACCCGTTTCATCGGCTGCTACGCTGGAAATAACTGGAATATAATTATTTTTAGCCAATGAGTCCACTAAACGGGGATTAACGCTACTGACTTCACCCACATAACCAATATCTTTATTTTCAATGCGGCGAGCCGTCACCAAATTCCCATCCTTACCGCACAGGCCAACCGCTAATCCGCCTGCTTGATTAATCAGGGAAACTAGTTCTTTATTGACGCGGCCCACCAATACCATTTCCACCACATCCATTGTGGGCGCATCCGTGACCCGTAACCCGTCTTTAAATTTCGCTTCAATTCCCAGTTTATCTAACCAGCTATTGATTTCTGGCCCACCGCCATGAACCACGATGGGACGAATTCCCACCGAAGCCATAAAGACAATATCGCGAATCACTTTATCTTTTAGCGAACTATCTTTCATCGCCGCGCCACCATATTTAATGACAACGGTACGGCCAGCAAAGTGCTGAATATAGGGCAGGGCTTCACTCAGAATGCGAACTCTGGTCGTCGCTTCCTGATCGATGAAATCACTGGTATTGCTCATAATTTATCAAGTTGTTAAAGTTGCTAGAAACGCAGACTCTTAGTTTAAAGGAGGATTGACACTGTGATTCTGTTCATTATTAACAGTTCCCCATTAAACCGTCACTATTAAAAGGCTTAGATCGTTAGTCACAGGGCTGAAAAATCGATTAGCACCCAATAACCGCGATCGTGGCATTTGCATCTTATTGTTATTGTCAATAAAAAACTTTCTTGAGAAAACGGGATTATGTAGCAAAAAATACGCTATTTTTCCCATTTATACAGTCTCAGATCACATCAGGAATCATTAAGTCAATCATTTCACTCTTATTCTATAGAACTCCCTGCAATTAACTCACTCATCCTCACCAAACAGCCATCAGCTAAAGACATGGGCACATTTTGATATTGCTGCATCAACTTTCGTATTGTATTTATTTCTTCATTTATAGAAAAAGAAATTTGTATATTCCCACTACTAACTAAACCCATGACCGCATCTTCACCACCATAAACATTTTTTAACAGAAAACAAGCTTCTGTAATTACAGGCTCACAAGTTAAAAAAAGAGTAGGTAAATTTGCCACAGTTTGAGTTGCCCAATTGTGAAAGTGATCGCTTTTATCGAGAATTGCAACTAATACTCCTGTATCTATTAAGATTCTTCTAGGCATACTAACTTATATCCCTGTTTTAACTCCTGTTTTTTTAAGGACAAATCCCCCCTGCCGCTCTCTACACAACCAATAAATTCTTTAGCTGCTTCTAAAAATGATTGAGTTTCTTGTGGTTGGTCATGTTGATTAACTTGTTTTTGTGCCTTATATTGCAAGAAATTAATGTAATTTAATACATCCTCTTGCTGTTCTAGTGTTAAGTTCTGTACTTTTTCTATGATCGTTTCTGGCACTATTTCTTGTTTTGTCATTGCTTGAGTCATAATTATCTATCCTCAAAGGCTAAATTGATTTGCTAATTTCATAAATACTAATGTAGACCAAAAGTTAGTTTACTCAGTGTCATATCGAAATATTGATCAGCTCCTTCCCTTACCCGTCTTACTGCTGTCAAATATGCCAAAGTATAAGCAATTAAAACAATTTTTAAACTTATTTCTAGAAATTAATCATTAAACGATTGAAGTTTGATGATTATGGCTTGGATAATAAAAATTTTAAAAGGCGGCACCCAGACTCGAACTGGGGGTAAAGATTTTGCAGACCTCTGCCTTACCACTTGGCTATGCCGCCAAAACAATAGCTTAATTATTATAACAGGCTGTATGGGTTCTTTTGCAAGTTGTTTAATCACTAAAACAACCGATTTAAAAAAACTGATTAGCCTAAAAATGAGCCAATCAGCTTAATGATTCCCGTTAATTTACTTTTTTGTTACTTTTTGGGAGATAGAATAATCAATTGACGCGCTTGTAGAGAACGGACAGTTTCTAACGGTAAAGGGGAACGCTCTAGAATTTGGGCTACGGTGTCTTGAGTTTCCGCATTGTGATCGCAGTCTTGAATAAAACTAAACTCGGCTTCCGATAACTCAACAGGATGATAATCGTAGTTAAATAAACTGGGACTGGGCCAACCCGTCATACAGGGGTGACGTTCAGGAATCGCGGCGAGTAAGTCGCAATCCTTTGACCAATCGATTTTTGTTAAGGGTGGTTTACCCAGAAAAAATTCATAGTGGGTAATTTCAGGATCAAGCAGTTCAATTAATCGGTAGCGATCGCGCTCATTTAATCCCTTAGCACGTTCGATTAAATCAGGAGCTTTGTCCAGTAACCGTTCCAGTTGCCAATATGGGGGATTAGAAAAACCGAGAAATTCTAAACCTGACGCATCGATTAGTTCAAAAAGGGTGTGAATATTGTAATCCGTTTCTTGGGGATGAACGTACATATCGGCAAAAGACGCATCTCGATGATTTTCCAATGACCAACGTTCTTTTTCCCGTTTTACAATGCGGTTATGTTCAGGCAGCGCACTAAAAATTTGCCGACCGACTGCAACCCCATCGGTATAATCTCCCCGTTTCTCACCCTGCAAGAGCGCGATCGCCTGTTGCATGAGTTGAATTTCCCAGCGACCTAACTCGGCATAAACGAAAATATGAAAGAATCCGCCTGGGGCTAACTTTTTGGCCAGAGCTTGAATCCCTTTAATGGGGTCAGGTAAATGGTGCAACACGCCGACACAATTAATATAGTCAAACTGTCCCGATAGCTGATCCGCTTCTATTAAATTAAGATGCCGAAACGTAACCCCAGCGCGTTTAACGCCTGAACGCTGACAACGGGTTTGCGCCACTTCTAAAGCTTTTTCACTCAAGTCAATCCCAGTAATCTCTGCGTGCGGATTTAAATGAATTAAATATTCTGTGCCAACTCCTGTACCGCATCCCGCATCCAAAATCCGAATATTTTCCCGTTCTGGCTTTTGTCCCGTACAAAAATTGTGGACAGCCACCCAATTCCATCGCCAATTGTAACCTGGTGGCGGCTCATCTAGCAGGTTCGGGGGGGAAAGGATAGGTATTATAAAGTTGTTGTACCGCAGAAGATTTGACTGAATCCGTTGTCATAAATTTAGTGAATTTGATAAATCTTTGTAATCCTTAAATTATTAAAAATTTTTACAATTTTAGGAATAACAATATGGCCAGAAGTCTTGAAAGATAACTTAAGAAAAGAAAAAAGGAACAAAATTATGATATTTTATTCCTAAAAATACCAAAATACTAATAACTATAATGAATTCTTTTCCTGAAATTGTCAAATCCATTCTCAAACAACTTTCCACATCTGACTATCCCGTCTTAGACTCTCGAAAATTCTTTGAAATCTGGCTAACGTTTATATTAGATAATTCGCTCGTTAGTATGAAAGACGTAGCAAATCATAATGGTACTAATTGGATATTTAATATTAGAGTTAGCAGAAATCCCCGCATTTTATAGAGAGAAATTAATAGACAAACTCAGATATTTGCAAGTGCAACTAAGTCAATGGTGTTCTTTTGTCCATTTAAGCTATAGTCTTTTTCCAGAGACCTTTGTTTCTTGTAATGTAAAGTTTTATGTTGGCTTTCAACACTTCTGCGTAGGAGTGTAATCTTGATTTTAAAGAAAAGATGAGTAGGGATAGACTTAGTGATTTATCTCATGAAATGGCTATTATACAAATTACTAGGCTTGTTTAGTGTTACTTCTAATTTTCGGTACTGATTTACTAAAAAAACTTTTTGGGATAGTTGATTTTGAAAAGATAATGAATTGTTTGATTAGATTTTACAACTGACGTTCCGCTGGTCGGCTCCATCAATAGAGTAATTAGCTTGTACTACACTGTGTCTAGTAAATATGCTCAGCTAGTTACTCTATAGCTTGTGCGAACAAATGTTCTCAAACGCTACTAATAGCAAGTGCGGAATGCGGAATGTGGGTTACAAGTTATTAAAAATTTAATTATCTTTATAAAGTGTATTTTTGTCACTTCTTGATTTGTTTAGCTCTTATGAAAAGTGACTACTCTGCTTATTATTCTATTTTTGATTAATCTTTTTCAAAAATGAGTCAAAAGATTTACTTGTATAGTATGCCTTGAGTAAATTTAAGGTTCGTAAATGGTTTTCTTTGACCTCCATAATCCCCCAATTATTATACGTCATAAAAATATGATTGGTATTTGCTCTACCTTCTATAGATTCTTTATATCTTTTTTTCTTCTCTTGAAAGTCTTTGTTACTCAAGTATGAATTTTTCTTCTTATTTATTAAAATAATATTACCTAATCTATGAACCCATAAATTATGATCTTCACTAGAAATATTATGTTCAAAATCTTCCTCAAGTTTGCGAGGCATTAAATGCTCAACCGACATTATCTTTTTATCAAAGTATATTTTTGAAGAAATATCACTTGATAGTAAATCTATTTTTAAAAGTAAATATCGAGTCTTATTAATTCTTTGACCTGCATAAGCACCCCAATCTTCTGTATCTAGTAAATTTATAAAATCATTAATGTCAATTGAAGTAGATGCTTTTTCATCTTGATACTCATAATCAAGAACTGGAGAGTTTAAAAAAGAAAAAGCCAGCTCTTTTTTGTCATTTCCTGATTTGGCAATTTCTTCCATTTTCCTCATTACTATAAACAATCTTGATTGTAAATTTCTATTTCCTGTTAACCAATAAACAGAACATAGTTGATCAATTCTAATCATAAAGTCATAAATCTTGTAATCACCAAAGCACTCACGATAATGCATTAATGGATAGAGATATGTATTACCAAATGTTTGAGCAAGGATTAAATTAAGGTTAACAAAAAACTGACCAACATAATCTTTACAAAAATCATCGCTCATTATTCCTTGCAAATGACCTATATAATTTCCAATCAAGGAAAAAGTTTCAACTCCTCTTTTAAACATATTTCTGCCATACATAAAGTCAAATGCTTTGATAATGCTTTGATTATCATCACTTCTATATTTCATTTTTATAAATACAATCGACCATAAAAATTCATCAAATGAATTGTAAGGAGAATCTACTACGCTTTCATATTCTTCCCATTTTTGTGCCATTTTTTTTCTAGTATTATCGTCTTTAATATGCCTTAAATTTTGTGCACGTAATATGTCACTTGATTGTAATTGAAGACCACGGCTATTTAGAACGGTAAAAAGGTTATACGCATCATCTAAATTATCTGGAGTAGAAAGGTAAAGTAGTAAAACTTTAGTTCCTAAATATTTATAAAAATTTTGTAGATAATAATTAAAATCTTCTTCAAAGTGTTTAATCTCATTAAACCAATCGTGCATATTAATAATAGCAGAAGACATATTTTTGATAGATATTTCACCATCATCATCATTTATCAATAAAGATAATTCTTCTTTTTTCAGAGTCCCATATTGAAGTAATACATATTTATCAATAAAATCTTTGTCTTTACGAATTTCAAACTCTATTCTATTTCTTTCTGGTATATCTTCAAGCTCATTTCCTTCCTGTTTCAATCTTGAATATATGTTTTTTATAATGTTTTCATTATCGGTAATGTCTCTAATAACTGCATGAAGTAAATATAATGTAATAAATCTTTGCTGGCCATCTAAAATATCTTGAGATGTATATTCTATGTTAGTTGAATTACATTTTATTCTTTTTGTATTCCAAACCATACATCCTAGGAAATACTCTTTATTTTTATCACGCTCTAATGCCTTATGAATATCTTCTAAAAATGTAAGAACTTGCTCTTTTCCCCAAACATAAGGACGCTGATAATCTGGGATATTATAAAAACTATCAGATGAAAAAATATCTTTAATATATTTTTTACCCGTATCAAGTTTATAAGAAGCCATTAGTTTACTTACCCTAGTAATACTTTATTTTTTCGATTATACACCTATAATTGGCAACTTATTATCAAAACAATAGAAGGATTCGACGATAAGTACAGTTACTGCATAGCAAAATTTTAATTGTGTTGCATGACGTGTTGGGGAAATTGGTGTTTTAAGGCCGTTACCACAGGGCAAGCTGTTTTTTCTTGCAAACTCCCTTTTTGGTTAGTTTGAAAGGTACTCCAACGAAATGGGCCATTGTGAGCCGCAGACATCCAGAGTAAACGTTTTGCTCTGGTCATTGCCACGTATAGTAAGCGATATTCTTCAGCTTTTTTGAGTTTTTCAGCTTCTTCCCAAGACGCGATCGCGTTAGGAATTTGAGCAATGGATTTACCGTGAATGTAACGATAATGAATGGCTGTGCGGATCTGGGCGCGGGCCACTTCTCCTAAGGTAAAATCTCCCAGAAATTTTGCCGACACAGGAACCCATAATTGCCCAGGTAAAATATCTTGATGGAGGAAAGGAATAAAAACGTAATCCCAATCTAAACCTTTGGCTTTGTGCATAGTAATAAGGGTTAATTGTCCTGCTTTGGTGTACATTTCATCGCTTTCTTCTTCGACTCCTTCAAAGCGTTCCGAAGCGACCAATTCTTGCAGGGCATTTAGGGTAGCTTTGAGGGAACTTTGATAACTAATTTGTTGTTCAACCCGTTCTGAAAGTTTTTGTAATGTTGCTAATTCAGACCCCGTATATTTTAAAGTCATGCCTAAAAAAATGATCAGTTGATAATGGGGTAATTCAATACGGGCACGCAGGAGATTATGGCAATAATTTCTAGCAATAATAACAGGCCGTTTGGCTTCAGGTTCTAAGGGGCTGGGATAGAGAAATTGTTCGGGATAGGTGGCTAACAGATTTAAATCTTGAGCGGGAATTAAGCCTCTATTCTGTAAGATTTCTAAGGCATTTTTTAAATAATCAGGAGAATGGGGACGATCAATAAATTGTAGTAGTTTTAAAATTTCTTCAGGGATTTTAGAAAAACGTTCTTTTTCTCCCACTTCGTAGACTTTGATTTGATGAGCTTTTAACGGATCGGTTAATAACTCTGCTAAAAAGTGAGCTTGTCGATTTTCCCGAACTAAAATGGCAGCATTGTGATCGGGGTTTTGGGTTAATAATTGAATGACGCGATCGCGGATGAGATCGACCGTGATAAAAATATTCTCAGGGGTATAAATTTCTAAGCCTTTTCCTTCGGCTTCGGGGTTAGCATTGGCTTGCGGATCGGTAGCATCAACAGGGCGGATGGATTGAGAACGAAAGGGTGTTTCTACTTTATCTCGTAACGTCTTTTTCTGCGTTTTTAACGGAGCCTGATCGTCTGATTTTCCCCAGGTTTGATTAACCCAATGGAGAGCAAAATTAGCAGCATCAATAATTCGAGGGTTACTGCGTCCTGCTTGATCCATCGTGGCAAAATTCCCTTGGCTTTCGCAACGTTCACAAAACCAATTAAAGTAAACGGGATCGGCAGGGGTAAAGGTAGAATTAATTGCTTGATTAGGATCGCCGACTCGAATTAAATTGGCAATTTTTTCAGGATGATTATTGTTAATTGCAAGTTTAGAAATCAGTTTTTCCTGTAGGGGGCTAGAATCCTGGGCTTCATCTTCAAAAACGCCAAAGATTTGCTGTTGCCATTGTTGACAAATATAAGGATCTTCTAAAACATTTAAAGCCCCTAAAATCATGTCGTCGTAATCAATAAAATTACGATTTCTCATTAGTTTTTCGTATTGTTCATACAGCCCTGCCGCGATCGCTAAAATGGGATAGTGATCAGTGGCGATTAAACTCAGATCACGGACATCCTGGGGAGATAAACCCGAACTTTTTGCTTCTCGAACGACGATATGGGTTAAATTGGGCAACACTTCCGTTCGTAAAACCGATTGTCGCCGTAGCTTTTCCGTTTCTTCTCCATCAAAGGGTTGGGCTTCTAGGAGTAATTGATAGGTGACAGCATTGCCTCGAATCCATTGCTCGACTGCATCCCGAATAATGCGATGGTTGGCGTTGGGGGTTAACAGGGTTTGATTGTCGGGATTTAAACCAGAGGCTTCGGGGTGACGGCTGGCGATATTGAGGGCCAGACCATGCAGGGTTTGCACCATGAAACCAATGGCAGGCAGTTGTAATTCTTTTAAACGCTCTTTGATTTTGGCTTTAATGGCCGCCGCCGCCGAACGGGTATAGGTAACGATGAGTAATTGTCGATTCGCCTGTAATTGATGGTTCGCGATCGCGATCGCTGCTGCCACTGATAAACTATGGGATTTTCCCGCGCCAGGGACGGCTGAAACCGCCATTTCTCCCCCCCGCCAATCGGCTAAACAGCGTTGGCCATCCCGTAAACTCTGGCGAAGAATGGTTAATTGTTCTTGAAGGGTTGAAGAAAGGGGTTGAGAAACAACATTCATTGTGAGGATTTATTTTTGATTGTTATTATTATAAAATATTTTTAAGTGATTTGATTTGATCAAGGATGGATAAATCCTGTCGAGTTTAACAAGATTTAATAACATTTTTGTTCAAATTTATAAGGTGCATACATGACGACATTTTCTGAGATTAATTCAACAACAAGATTAACAATCGACAATTTATTAATAACCCATCCTTCGAGTTATTTTAATCATGGAGAAGATGTCATTTCAGGCTTGACGCAACCGCAAAAATCTTTACCTCCTCATTATTTTTATGATGATTACGGCTCAACACTCTTTGAGAAAATTTGTACCCTTCCTGAATATTACCCAACCCGCACAGAAGCTAGTATTTTACAGAAAAATTCCCTAGAGATTGCCAGCATGACGGGAATTTGTGATTTGATTGAATTAGGCAGTGGGAACTCGACTAAAACCCGTTTTTTATTAGATGCTTATCAACAATTAAATTACCCGATTTGCTATCTGCCGATTGATGTTAGTACAGGAATTTTGGAGTCAACTGCTCAAAAATTATTAACGGATTATCCCTTATTAACCGTTCATGGATTAGTCAGCACCTATCAATTAGCCCTAGAAGATTTACCCCCTGCGCGTGCGCCTAAACGACTGATTGCATTTTTAGGCAGTACCTTAGGAAATTTTAACCCGATGGAGTGCGATCGCTTTTTTGAGCAAGTCGTTAATGCCATGAACAAAGGCGATTATTTTCTCTTAGGAATTGATTTACAAAAAGAGATTAACGTTTTAGAAGCCGCCTATAATGATGCTCAAGGGGTTACTGCTGCTTTTAATCTCAATATTTTGCAACATTTAAATACTCAATTTGGGGGAGATTTTAACCTCAAAGAATTTCGCCATCACGCTTTTTATAATCAGGAAAAATCGCAAATTGAAATGCACCTGATCAGCCAACAAAATCAATCGGTCAAATTAAAAGAATTAGCCTTAATGGTTGACTTTTCCACCGAGGAGAGCATTTTAACAGAAATTTCGCGGAAATTTAATTTGGCTCAGATGGAAACTTATCTGGCACAGCAACAGTTAAAAACGCTAAAAATTTGGACAGACTCTAAGCAATGGTTTGGTCTGATTTTGTGCCAATTTATCCCCGAATATAACAGGCTAATGGTTAATTAAGGCAATGGTTTCTGATTCCACCCGCGCTCAGCCCCCTCTTGATTTTGTTCCCCCTGCGTTGAATCCCTGGGTACTAAAAGCAACGCAAACAATTTTGCCGTTATGGTTGCGATCGCAGACTCCGATAGTAGACGTTCAAGCGGAGAATTTAGCTGTTCTCGCAGACTATTACCAACAATTTCAACAGGGAAAAGTCCGACTGTTGTTAGCTTTTCGCCATCCCAGCATTAACGACCCTTACTGTATGGGGTATTTATTGTGGAAACTGTTACCCCAATTTGCCAAAGCAAATCATATTGCCCTCCAGCAGCCCATTCATTCCTATTTTATGTACGACCGAGGCATTCCCCTGTGGGCAGGTAAAACCGTTGGTTGGCTCTATTCCCACTTAGGCGGAACCTCTATTCAACGAGGCAAGCTAGATATTCCAGGATTGCGATCAGCACGGGATTTATTGGTGAATGGCTCTTTTCCCCTCGCTGCTGCCCCTGAAGGTGCGACCAATGGCCATAATGAAATTCTTAGCCCCTTAGAACCAGGCTTAGCCCAACTCAGTTTTTGGTGTGCTGAAGATCTTCAAAAAAGCGATCGCCGCGAAGAAGTATTTATTATTCCTGTAGGCATTCAATATTTTTATGTCACCTCCCCTTGGCAGAATATTGCAAATTTATTGACCGAATTAGAGCAAGATTGCGGTATTACCGAAGCTGGGGCGATTGATGGCTTAAATGAACAACAACTTTATCAACGCTTGTATCGGCTAGGAGAACACGTTCTCGGTATTATGGAAAATTTTTATCGGGAGTCCTATCATCAAACCTTACCCGATGTCGCAACCTTAAAAGCTTCATTGGATGAAAATTTAGATTCTCTTACGCGATCTCCGAATGCGCTGTTGTCTCTACGGCTGCAAAACTTATTAAATGTTGCCCTTCAGGTGGCGGAACAATATTTCAATCTTCCCCACAAAGGAACGGTGGTGGATCGCTGTCGTCGCGTGGAACAGGCTGGTTGGGATTGCATTTACCGTGAAGAACTCAAACCCACCCATCAGCTTAGTATCATCAAACGGGGACTAGTCGATCGCGTTGCCGAAGAAGCGGATTTACGGATGTGGCACATGCGGATTGTGGAAAGTTTTGTCGCAGTCACAGGCTATTACGTCCAAGAAAAGCCCACCCCAGAACGCTTTGCCGATACTATTGTTTTGGTTTGGGATTTAGTCACGCGCATCAAAGGCGGTAATGGCTTTTTTCGTCCCCAGTTAGGTAAACAACGTGCTTATCTGAAAATTGGTGAACCGATTTCCGTCACAGCGCGATCGCCGCAATACAAAACTAACCGTCGTCAAGCTGTTGCTAATTTAACGAAGGACTTACAAGATCGTTTACAAACAATGATTATTACTTAACCTCAGTAGATCGAAAAAGCGATCAGGAAGTGGGTAAGAAGAGCGTGGTAGTGGC
>CAYZWO010000032.1:0-36103 GCA_964482215.1 uncultured bacterium | reverse complement strand
ATATTTAGCCTTTGCCCAGCGTCCTGATGTGGCGACCATTTCCCAACAAGGCCCCGCAACCCCCGATCATGTGATTCGTACTAAACGCCTACCCCAAATCGGTCGGGATGTTCAAGCCTATGCAGAAGCCTATCAAAATTATTTCAATACAGAAGCGGCTAAAGCTAAAGAACCCAAGACCATATTGGATAAAGCTCCCCGTGTCATTATTGATCCTGAATTGGGGTTGTGTACAGTCGGACAAACGGCCAAAAGTGCGGCGATCGTGGCGGATATCTATGACCACACCATCGATATTATTGAACGGGCGACCTTGTTGGGGGGGTATCAGGCTCTGTCTGCCAAAGATATTTTTGATGTCGAATATTGGGATTTAGAGCAAGCCAAATTACGTCAGGGTGGAAAACCTCCCGTTTTTACAGGGGAAGTGGCCTTAGTAACAGGGGCAGCATCGGGAATTGGCAAAGCCTGTGTGGAGTCTTTGCTGAAACGGGGCGCAGCGGTGATTGCGCTCGATATTCAACCTGAAATTGAAAGTTTACACAAACGGGCCGATTTTTGCGGGATTCAATGTGATGTCACCGATGAAAAAGCCCTTAAGCAAGCCTTAGAAAAAGGGATTGAAACCTTTGGCGGTTTGGATATTTTGATCTTGAATGCGGGAATTTTTCCACCGAGTTGTCGAGTAGCTGATCTCACGCAAGCGGAATGGCAACGGGTGATGAGTCTGAATTTAGACGCGAATTTAATGATTTTGCGGGAATGTTATCCCTTTTTAAAACTGGCGTTTAATGGGGGTCGCGTGGTAGTAATTGGATCTAAAAATGTGCCTGCGCCTGGCCCTGGGGTTGGAGCTTATTCGGTTTCTAAGGCGGCTTTAAATCAATTAATTCGGGTAACTGCTTTGGAATGGGGACGCGATCGCATACGGTTAAATACCCTCCATCCCAACGCGGTGTTTGATACGGGCATTTGGACAGAAGAAGTCTTAACTGCCAGAGCTAAACATTATGGGTTAAGTATCGAAGACTATAAAACTAATAATTTATTGAAAGTCGAAATTACCAGCCGTGATGTAGCTGAATTAGCCGCAGAAATGTGTGGGCCTCTATTTGCCAAAACAACCGCCGCCCAAGTGCCAATTGATGGGGGGAATGAGCGGGTTGTGTAGGGATTAATAATTAATGGGGTACTTAAAGACCTGTAGCCCTTGGGAAAACAATGGCTATAATGCAGATTGATTATCTGAAAATATTAACAGCAGGCCCTAGACAAAAATTCATCCGTTATCATCAGTGGAAAGATAGAATGAGATTTAGTATCTGGGCATATTTTTAAAGCTAGTTTAATTGCATCAAAATTAATTCTCAACCTATCCAAGACAATCGGCAGCACAGGCAAAAATCGTTATGGACTTTCCCTTAAAACTCCAACCCTCCGCTACTCAAGTTTTGACTCCAAGTAATGTGGCCATTTTTGCTTCAGTGGGGCTTCATGCCGTTGTTTTAGGGATGTTCCTACCTAATTTGAATGGAGAGCAAAATAATTCAAATCAACAAAATGTAGGAGTGATTGAATTAACGGAAGCCGAACAAAGCCGTTTACCTGATGCTGCTCCTGTTCCGTCCGTATCTTCTATTCCTGATGCGACGAGTTTGCCCAATAGTACGACATTGCTACCAAGTACGACCTCACCAAATGATTTGCTGTCAGCGAATCCCGACGTTAAACTGCCCCCTATCAGTGAAGTTCCCTTACCCTCTTTACCATCGAGCAATTATGGAAGTTCTTTGCCGGGTCAGGTTCCTTTACCGCCACTGCCTTCCTTACCACCCTATCCGCCTAGTCTCCCGCCTCTGAGTTCGTACAACAATTTAAACAATATCCCGATCGCGCAACCACCTGTTTCCTTACCACCCTTACGTTCCGCTAATCAGCCATCCCAACAACGTCCTGTATTACCGTCTTTGCCAGGGACTCAATCTTATTTCGACTCCATTGACCGAAACAGTAATAATGGTACACCACGCCCCAATTTCGGGATTTTACCGCCACCGAGAGGGACGGACTTTATCACCAGAGCTTCCCAAAATGATGGCGTTCCTAATTTACCTGGGGTAGCCCCTCAGCCTGAACTACAAGCGGATGGAGAAGAAACCAGCCCTCGACAAGCGGCGGCAAATGATCTCCAATGGCGAGCTAAACTGGCTCAACAAAATAATGGTGCAATTTCGACTGGAGATATTGAATCCATCGTGATGACTGGGACTTATCCTCGTGCGGCCTGCCGCAGTCAGGCGGAAGCCAGAGTTATTTATAATGTGGAGCCTTCAGGAGAAGTTACTCCGATCCAAACTTCTCGTTATTCCATTTTTAATCAAATCGCTCGCCAATCTTTTGCATCACAACGTTTTAATAAGCCCACGCGGGTTACGGTTGATTTTAAGTATGATCCCAAGGTTTGTGAAAGCGCGATCGCGGCTCCTGGAAATCCCACACAAACAACCCCCTTATTACCGCCTCTTAACAATCCTTCTGCAACCGTTGCGCCCGTTAATGATCCGACTCGCACTGTGCCTCAATTGCCAGCATTAACGCCTGGTTCAAATCGACCTTCCCAGCCGACAGGGACAAATGCAATTAAAAATCCTGCTCCCTCCTCACCCGCTAATCCCAGTTCTGAGCGATCGCCGGCTCCCACTCCCCCTCAATCCAATCCGGCTGCAATTAAAAATCCCGTCCCTGTTCCACCTGTAAAACCGAACACAACCGATGAGAATGGGCCATCTCCTGCTGCCATTAAGAGTCCTCCGTCAGAAGTTAAACCAGAGGTTAAACCGGAATCTGAGCCTGAAGCTAAACCGGAGGCTAAACCGGAAGTCAAGTCTAGCCCTGATAACAAGCTAGAAGAAAACAATAGTGCAGCCCCTGCAAAACCACAAGCGGAAACAAAACCGTCCGTTGCCCCTACGCCTGAAGTCAAAACGCAGCCTGCTGCAACCCGAACTTTACCCGAAAGTAAGCGATCGCGGCTTTTCCAAAAACAACCCATTCCTAAACCCGAAACGCCTGCTGTTAAACCTTCCCAACCTGAGCCTGAAGCTAAAACTCCTGTGATGGGGCCACCGAGCCCTACGACGAATGATAGTCCTGTCGCCCCATCGATGGGTAAAAAAGAGTAAGTCTGAGCCGTAATCTTGCCCAACATTCAGCCGAACCCATGAGAAAACTTTACTTTTTGCTCCCTGGAACAACCAAAAAATTTTTTTGTGGGGGTCTTTGGGCAGAATTAAAAACCCTCAAGCTGGCTCAACAGGTTTGCTCGGCGGAAGTCGTCACCTACCGTCAACGGGAAAAGGAACATTTGTTTCTAGCGGATTTATTGGGCACACCGAATCCAACCGAAGCCTTAAAGGATGTCATTTTTGTCCTCTGTTGGGGTTTTGATGTGGCGAAATTAGCCCCGAAGTTGAAGGCGTTTAATGCGGTTTACCATGCCCATAGTGCGGGCTATGGCTTTGATTTACCGTCTCATATTCCCATTATTACGGTCAGTCGCAATACACTCGGCTATTGGGGACAGCGATCGCCGCACTCTTTACTCTATTATTTACCGAATGAAATTTCCGATCAGTTCCAAAATCATCACCGCGATCGCGATATTGATGTGTTGGTGATGGCGCGAAAATCTTCTCATTACTTGATGAAACAATTAATTCCTGCCTTGCAAGGGCGTTGCCGTTTGGAAGTGGTGGATTATTATGTAGAAGATTTATCGGTGCTTTTTAATCGGGCGAAGGTTTATCTCTACGATTCGGCTGAATATTGGGCGGTGCAGGGGATTACCGAAGGCTTTGGATTGCAACCAATGGAAGCGTTGGCCTGTGGTTGTCAGGTTTTTTCTAGTATTAATCATGGCTTATCGGATTATCTCGATCCTGCTTTTAACTGTTACAAAATTGCAGGCTATGCCACAGGTTTTGATGTGCAGCGTATTTTGAAAGCCGTTGAAACATTTGATCAACCTAAATTAAGATTATCTCCCCAGGTTTTAGCAGAATATCGTTCAGAAAATATCATTCAACGCTTAGACGTGATTTTAGACGAATTAAACCAATTTTTTGATTATAAACAATCCCATTCCAGTGATATTCCAGAGTTAACTTCCTGGCAAATTACCAAGCTGCGATCACAGAGAGTTTTAAATAAATTGAAAAAACTCTTACCATTTAAATAGATCAGCGAGAAGCTAAGCTATCTTTCAAAATTTTCTCAGCCAAAATTCCTAAATGTTCTAACTGATCCTGTAATTGATCGGCTTGACGTTGAGCTACTAATTTTTTCTGCAAAGCGGCACGGGCTAAATCTTCGCGATCGCGTTTAAGGGCTTCTTGGGCGACTCGTTGCCAACTATCCGCATCTTGACGAGTGGCTTTATAACGAGGTTGGATTTCATTCCACGCTTCCCGTAAATCTCCTAATGCTTCATTCAATAGGCGTTGAGCGTTATTCGGATCGGTACTACGGAGAGAATCTTGGACGGATTGGGATAATTTTTCTGGATTGAATTGGGTAACAAACGGCAGAAAATCTCGAACTTGTACACTTTCATTTAGCCCTGTTTTACACCAATTGGCAAAGTGTTCGCAGTTATTAAACAATAGATTATATTTTCGTTCCCCTAAGCGACTTTGAGCCCGTTCAACGACGATATCCGGCAAAAAACAAAACTGATTAGAGTAACTTTTTTTATAAACAGGTTTATTGCGGGAGAAAGTTTCCCAACTCGTTCTTTCAACGGTTTCGCTGGGTTTGCGGTAATGAATTACGGTTCCGTCACCGCAATCGATGCCGTGATGTTCATAAACGCCTTCTAAATTCCAGAGTTCCCGATAGACGTAAATTTGGTCGCCTCGCGCCATGCCATATCACCCTATCCCAAGCCTAATTCCCGTTTTAGGGTCGTAATCGATTTTTCGCCAATATAATTTTCGCTACAAATGACTTCGGGTAAACGGATTAAGTCATCGCGGACTGAAGCGATCGCCTGCATGATGATAGGGTAACTCGCTGGATCGGAAATAATGGTTCGAGCCGTTCTTACCACAGCTTTTAATTTCTTCGTATCACTCGCCTGAGCACATTTCACCAAAATATCTTCTCCCCGTAGGCTATGGATGAGGATTTCTGCGATCGTTAAAATCCCAGGACTGAGGCTGACAACCCCTAAACAGGTTTCCTTGGGAAGTTTTTTAATCATAGCCAACTCTTTGCTGTAGTCGTAAATATCAACGGGAATAACCCGAACACCAAAGGGTTCTGCTAAGGATTCCGCCTCGGCGATAAAGTAACGACTGGTCACGACAGTTCCTGATTTCGTTTCCGTTAAGGTTTGCACCAATTCTTCCATTGGCACTAATTGCACGGGGATGACTAAAGCTTGCTCTAATTCCTGCAAAATTAATTCACCTGCCCCTAAATCTCTTTCAGGAACGGTGACTAATACCTGAGCGTTGCAGCGTAGTCGCCAATCAATGGTCGCTAAAAACAGTTCTCTAACTTGGGATAAACTTAAGCCTTGAGTTAATAATTCATCTAAATTTTGTTGAATCAATTGGCTGGCTTGGGGATACTGTTGAAAAATGGGAGAGTCTAAATAGGCTCCTAAACTCTCCTGTTTTTGTGCCTTAACATAAATTCCTGACCCCGCGATCGATTCGACTAGGCCTGATTCTTCTAGCTGTTGATAAACTTTGCTGATGGTATTGCGGTGTAGACCTGTGATCATGGCCAATTGACGGGTGCTGGGGAGGCGATGGCCAGGGGAATACTGGCGGCACGCGATCGCAAAGCGAATTTGGTCAAAAAGTTGTTTAGAAGCCGAAATTTCACTATCGTTTTGAATTTGGAATTGAAGCATAAAAATCCCCCTCCACCTAAATCATCAATTTTACAAGTAATCGAATCGACACAAACTCAAAGTTTCGCCATTCATTTTTAAGAAGGATAACTTTCCTTTAAAACAAATAGTTCAAAAACAGCGTATTGAGTTCTTCAGATCAACCATTTCGTTATTATTCCTGATTCAACGAGGACTTGTTAGAGTAAGACTATTGATTCAGACGCTAAAGTCAATTCACAAGTTCACCCCAAAATTGAACACCGCTTTATTTTCTTCCTTTCACTGGAAAAATAGCCGAAATTTAGCCTCTGATGGATAATTAGCAAACTTTCTTAGATACTGAAGAAAACAAAGTGCGTCAATTCGCATTTACCTAATGATCCACATCACAAAACTTTCCAAAAAAGCACACCATAATCAAACATAGATTGCCTGACATTCAGCAAAATAAAAAATATCTTTTATATTGAGGTTAAGACAGTTATGAACGATCAACAACTTGAAGTATCCAATTCCTCCATGTCTGAATTTGACTTTGAAACGTTAATGCAAGAACGGAGAAGTTCAGAAAGAATTTTGGCTTTTTGTCAAATTTTGGATCTATCGGGAGAATTTGTTGGTGTATCCTTCGATCTCACTGCCACTGGGATTTGCTTGAGTTTGCCCCGCACCTGGACGTATGAAGTTCCTTTTTCCATCATTCTTAAGCGCGGCGATTCTCCCTCTTTGCCCCAGGTAAAAGTTACCGTCGATCCGGTATGGCGCAATCCTCGTAATGACCACTACGATGAAATTGGTGGCAGAATTACTTCGGTAGAATCAGAAGCCGACTTTAAGACCTTTTTAACCTATTGCCAAACCTCTGGCCCTAGCGGACTGTTTGCCGATAGTTAATGTTTTTAGGTAAATCTCGGCCAAAATAATTAGTTTTTTTCTAAAAATACTGGTCTTCATTTTCTGTCTTTATTCCTCTTTTTCTTTTACAATCTCATCTTCCTTGTTGATCCCAACTTTCTCTACAACGGTTGGGATTATTTATTTTTAAGTGAATACTCATCCGCGATCGCGTTTTTCCCGTCGTTGGAAAGCAGGAATCTTTATAATGAGAAGAATCAATCCGGATGGAGACTGAGAGGGGACAAAATCTGTTCAAAATTATTTGGACAATCCATGATCTTGCAGTCATGCCTGAAAGTGCTTCATTGACCAATAACTTAAACATTCTGTTAAAAGCGATCGCCGTTAACGATCCGTTTCTGATAAAATCTTAGAGAAACTTAAAAAAACTTTACAAAGCGATTTAGATGCGAGTACTGGTAGTTGGTGGAACGGGGACACTGGGACGGCAAATTGTGCGTCGCGCCCTTGATCAAGGACATTCTGTGCAATGTTTGGTGAGAAGTCAAAGAAAAGCAACCTTTCTTAAGGAGTGGGGAGCAGAACTCGTCTCAGGAAATCTTTGTAACCCCGAAACCTTACCGCCTGCTTTAGTGGGAATTGATGCGGTGATTGATGCGGCAACGGCACGAGCAACGGATTCTTTGTCGATTAAAAACGTCGATTGGCAGGGCAAGGTGAATTTGATCCAAGCCGTTAAAAATGCAGGCATTGAACGCTACATCTTCTTTTCTATTCTGCGGGCTGATGAATATCCCAATGTTCCCCTGATGGAAATTAAGCATTGTACTGAACTTTATTTAGCCGAATCAGGGCTTAATTATACGACGCTGCAACTGTGCGGCTTTATGCAAGGATTAATTGGGCAATACGCCATTCCTATCCTCGATAACCAAGCCATTTGGATTACGGGTGAAAGTACCCCCATCGCCTACATGGATACCCAGGATATTGCTAAATTCGCGATCGCGGCCTTAACGACCCCCGAAGCTGAAAAACGAACCTTACCTGTTGTCGGAACCCGTGCTTGGACAGCAGAGGAAATTATTAAACTTTGTGAACAACTTTCCAATCGAGAAGCCAAAATTTCCAGAGTTCCCATTGGATTATTGCGATTTATGCGCGGTTTTACCCGCTTTTTCCAATGGACATATAATATCTCCGATCGCCTCGCGTTTGCCGAAGTTCTTGCTAGTGGGAAGCCATTAAATGCTTCAATGGATGAAGTTTATTCAATTTTTGGTCTTGATCCGAAGGAAACAAGCACTTTAGAATCCTACTTACAAGAGTATTTTGGCCGAATTCTGAAAAAGCTTAAAGAACTCGATTACGAGCAAAGTAAAACTAAAAAATCTAATAAAAAGAAAGGTTTCTTTTTCTAAGTCTTTCTTTTCCATTCACTTTGACGATAGGATAAGCCATTGTGCCCAAAGTAGGCATCATTTACAACGACATTAAGCCGATCGCGTGTAAGGTCGCCCTAGACTTACAGGATCGGTTTAAAGCGTCTGGCTGGGAAGTCTTTTTAGAAAATGGCTGTGGCGGACTATTAGGCTATTCGCAACCGGATCGCCCCATTTGTCACACTCGTATCGAACATTTAACGCCGCCCCATTTTGATGAAGAGATGGAGTTCGCGATCGTCTTAGGCGGCGACGGCACCGTTTTATCGGCATTTCGGCAATTAGCCCCCGTCGGCATTCCCCTGTTAACCGTCAATACTGGCCACATGGGTTTTTTAACGGAAATTTATCTGAATCAACTCACTCAAGCCATTGATCAAATCCTGGAAGGTAACTATTGTATTGAAAATCGCTCCATGTTAACGGTGCGCCTATTTCGAGAGCAAACTATTCTTTGGGAAGCCCTATCCCTCAATGAAATGGTCTTGCATCGAGAGCCACTAACCAGTATGTGCCACTTTGAAATTCAGATCGGCAACCATGCGCCAGTGGATATTGCGGCTGACGGGATTATTATTTCCACACCAACGGGATCGACAGCTTATTCCTTGAGTGCGGGTGGGCCTGTTGTTACACCTGATGTTCCTGTCTTACAACTTGCGCCGATTTGTCCCCATTCTCTTGCCTCTCGTGGTCTGGTCTTTTCTGATACCGAACAAGTAAATGTTTTTCCTGCCACACCCAATCGCATGATTATGGTCGTGGACGGTAACGGCGGTTGTTACGTGATGCCAGAAGACCGAGTGCATTTGCAAAAATCTCCTTATGTAGCTAAATTTATTCGTCTTCAATCCCCCGAATTTTTTAGAATTCTTAGAGAAAAATTAGGCTGGGGTCTGCCTCACGTGGCCAAACCCACTTCTGTCGAATTACCTTAAATCAAGGTTTACTTCATCGAATGAGCTAAGTTTTCATGTCCTCTGCTTTCGACCCTGCTGCAACAGTTCATGTTGATTTATCCCTTGATGGTTTGCCAGAGGTTAAGTTAGTTGCGGATAAGTTTGTGTTGTGGTTTCAGCCTGTTTATGGATTAGAGACAGGTAAAGTTATCCATAATGAAGTGTTAGTACGCTGGCGGGATAAGCAAGGAAATTTAAAATCACCGCAGGAATTATTTAAGTTTTTACAAGGAACCAAATTGCTTTGGCAATTAGACCGCATTGTAGTGGCAAAAGCGATTGATATTCTCGTAGAACAACGGGATGTGATTCTTTCGGTAAATTTATCAGTTGAAATTCTAGAGGATCAGGATTTTTTAAATTATGTCCGTGATCGCTTAACGCAAGCTGGGGTTGATCCGAAACATCTAAGCTTTGAATTACCTGAAGCATCGGTACAACAGGATTTTTCATCCTATTTAACTTTTATACAAGGTCTTAAAACATTAGGTTGTTCGGTGGTATTAGATAGTTGTACGGGAGAGTATTTTTCTTTACAGCAATGGCAAACTTTACCGATTGATTTGATTAAATTAGACCGAGATTTAACGGCTCAACTTCAATCTCACGAAAAACAATTATTAGTCAGTGCTTTGATCAGAACAAATCGTTTATTTAATCGTCAATGTATTGCGAAAGGAATTGATAATTTACCGATGCTCACGCTTGTTAGAAAATTAGGAGTACAGGGAGCCCAAGGATATTTTCTTAATTCACCGAATAATAAACCCAATACCTTGATATCCTTGGGTTTATTTTCAACAAGTTTAGTTAGTCTTTTACTGCTGTTATATTTGTTTAAAAGTACTCTAGGAATTAACATTTTTCCAGAACAACACGCATGGGATGTGCTAATGGATTTTATTCAACCTCTCTTTGAACAAACACCGGAGCCAGCTTCAAAGCCGCGATCGCTCCTTTTAATGAATAAAAAAGATTTGACGTAATTCTAAAGCTTTAGTTCGCAAAAAGGAGCTCTGTTCCTTGTTTGAGTTAAAATTTTAAGGCAAATAGCTGTTTACTTATAATATCATTATGTTTAGTTAAAGATTTTAAAAAGCCATGTTCAATCAATTCATTTTCTAGGCACAATGAAACCCAATATCGTTCACTTTTTCTGATAACTACGGTATAAAAATTCATATTATTTTTTAGCTAGTTGATTAAAAAATAGCCTTTTCAGAGAACTTGAATCTAAAAAAATGCTTGTTGTAATAAATAAAGATAACAAATATTTTTGTAATTTTTCCTCAACATCAGAATTATACTCTGCTTTATCCCAGTTTTTAGCTTTGAGAATTTGCTCAACAGTTATTTGATTCTCCTTTTTAACCCGTTTGCCTGATATAAAATAATAAATTTCAGAATTTAAAAATTTAGCATTTTCGATATTAGCATTTGTAAGATTAGCCCCTGTAAAGATCGCATCGCTCAGATCAGCACCTTTCAAGTTAGCATCTGTAAAATCTGCTTTATGCAAATTAGCAAACTTGAATTCAGCCGAGTAGAGCAGAGCATCATTGAATTTTGCTTGATATAAATTGGCCTCATTAAATTTAGTTTCCTTAAAATAAATATTACTCAAGTTAGCGTTACGAAGTTCGGCCCCACTAAGATTAGTATTGTGTAAATAAAGTTTTTCATTTTTAACATTATTTTTCGCATTGCGCCATCCAATTACCGTAAGTGCAGCTTGAATATCTTGAGGGATTTCTACATCTGGCTCTCGATCATCATTAGATTTTTCTCGGACAAAAGCAGTTAAAACTTCCATAATTGTCCAATGATACTTTTCTGAAGATTCTTCAGCAATTCTTTCTAATGAATAAATTCCTCCCAGACGAACTGTTATACTTTCATTTCCAAGTTGTTCAACTGCCTTACTAAAGCGTTCTGTAATTTGTTTAGAATCAAGTATTTTAAAATTTTTCTCAGAATTTTCTTTTTCTAAGTCTAATTTATTGCGGATTTCAATAAGCTGTTTTTCTGAATTTTCTTGATCAAACTCTAATTTCCTTTGAGAACTTTGATAATTCAACCAAGCAGAATAGGCTGCTACAAATAAACCTAGACCACTAATTGCTTGAATCCAAGTTGTTCTTATTTTATTTTCAAGCTCAACCCTATCTTTTCCTGAAATGGATTTATCATCAGGAATTAAATACTGAGGCCGTAATACAAAAACAGTGCAAGTTCCCAAAAAGAGTAATCCTATTGAAAGGATTAAATTGGTAAACCATTGAGAATTCGGTGTTTTTGACACATCAAATTATCGCACTACAAAACTTGAGATCGCAACCAAGCCACAGGTAAATACAACATCTTTTGTGGAGTTGGCACATAGGCCCGCTTGCTAAACACATTATAGTTATTTTTCTCAATAACATCCAAAATGCCTTGATAAAGCATTAAAGCCGTCCATACAGGCCAACGAGAATCCCGATTTAAAGACCGAATACCTCGTTCTGCCGCTTCGTAATACTTTCTCGCCCGTTGAATTTGGAACTTCATTAACCCTTGCCAACGCTCATCGTTAACGCCGTTAAATAAATCCGCTTCCGTGTAATTAAATAACGCCAAATCTTCTAAGGGTAAATAAATTCGTCCCCGTTGAGCATCCTCGCCCACATCGCGCAAAATATTGGTTAATTGATTGGCAACCCCTAACGCGATCGCCTCTTCCTTGGGGATATAAATCGCATCCGATTGCCAAGGCACAGGACTCACAGACGTATCTAGCCCCAACACCGCACTAGACATCAACCCGACCGTACCCGCAACGCGATAACAATAGAGGTCTAACTCCTCAAAGGTCTCATAACGACTGCGATAGAGATCCATCCGTTGACCCGCGATCATATCCCGAAAGGGCTGAATATCCATCGGGAAACGCTGTAACGTATCGACTAAAGCAACATCCACATCATCGATGGCATGGCCCGCAAAAATTGACTCCAAATGCTGCTCCCACTGATCCAACGTCTCAGGGGTGGTGGATTTTGCTTGAGGCCCATCCACTAACTCGTCAGTGCGCCGACACCAAACGTAAATTGCCCAGATCGCTTTCCGTTTTTCGGGCGGCATCAACAGCGTACCGAGATAAAACGTTTTCGCGTATTGAGCCGTAACTTGGCGACAGAGTTCATAAGCCTCATCAAGAGAGGCCAAAGCTTTAGTAGATGGGGTAGGTTTAGGCAATTGCAGCATTAAAGGCGGACGATATTCAGGGGTCAAAGACCAGTTATCGAAGCCGATGACTGAGTTTTTAGAAGAAGTTTGACCGTTAGCCATTTAGCATTGTCTCATTCAAGATGTCGTTTTGTCAGTGAAAAATTAAAGGAATCTGTCGTTTCCTCCTCGATCACGCTCAGCCTGCTTCAACCAGCGTTGCCGTTTGGGGTGCTTTATTTTTTGCAAAAGCCCCGTAATCTTCTGCTACTGCTTGAGCTGCCTGTTTACCTGATAACACGGCCCCTTCCATACTGCCGAGATACATTTGCATGGTAAAGTCACCCGCTAGGTAGAAATTGGCAATGGAAGTTCTTTGATCGGGACGGCACGCCTGTCTGCCTGGGGTGGCTTTATAAACCGATCGCGGCGTTTTAACCACATGGGATTTGAGCAATTTAGTGGGATTATCACCCGTAAAATGTTGGGGGAATAATTTTGTCAGTTCATCCAAGGTGGCTTCAATAATTTCCTCATCGGATTTACTGATCCAATCGTGGGCAGGGGCAAGGACTAATTCCAACATGGAACGGTCGGGGTTGCTGTATTCCTTACAGGCGTTGCTCATGTCGGCATAGACACTCAACAACGGCGATCGCGAAAAGAGGAGATGATCAATATCGGTTAACTTGCGATCAAACCAGAGATGAAGGTTAATCACAGGAACCCCTTCTAGCCCTTCAATTTGCTTAAATTCAGGAAACTCTCGCCAAGGTGCAGGAACCATTGTTTTTAAAGGATCAACGGGCATGGCAGAAATATAGAGGTCAGCCGTAAAGACTTCATCGGGCGCACCATCTAGACCGCGAATCAGGAAGCCTTTTACCGTCCCATCTTCATTGAGCAGAATTTCTTTTAAAGGCGCATTTAAGCGAACTTCTCCACCCCGTTCTGTAATGTAGTCCACAATAGGCTGACAGAGACGCTCAGTAGGGGAGCCATCTAAAAAGGCCATTTTAGAGCCATTTTTTTCTTGCAGGAAACGGTTCAAAGCCGTTAATAAAATGGTGGCGGAAATCTCATCAGGATTGATAAAATTCAACGCTTTGGACATGGCAATGAAAACTTCTTTTTCGACGCGGGAAGGAATATTTTGCTTTTCCATCCACTCCGACCAGGTGTATTTATCCATCTCTTCGACATAGCTTTGCCCCTGGACAATCGCGGGCAATAATCCCAAACCGAATTTGATTTTTTCTGGCCAAGTCAACATATCGTTATTGCGGAGGATTGCGACTAGACCGTTGAAGGGGGCAGGAATATCGGGGAAATCAAAACGGGAATAGGTACCAGGCGTTTCAGGCTGATTGAAAATCATCGTATGCTCTTTCCATTGCAGCCGATCCTCAATGCCTAATTCCTTGAATAACTGCAACATATTGGGATAGGCTCCAAAAAAGATGTGGAGTCCTGTTTCATACCAATCTCCATCTTCATCTTTCCAAGCGGCAACTTTACCACCTAGTACATCTCGACGTTCTAATACGATGGGGGTAAATCCTGCGTCGGCTAAGTATTTGGCGCATGATAGGCCCGCTAATCCGGCTCCGGCGATCGCAACTCGCATTGATAGTTTCTTGTGTCTCCGTGTCGTTGAATCACTTTGGTTATTATACGTTACATTTTGTAATACTTTCTTAAGTATTGCAGGGAACTTTGTCTTTTTTTTCCTTGGCTCTCAAGCGGCGATCGCTGATATCCCATTGAGGCGTTTGATGAAATATCATTGAAAAGAGAAGCTAAAATTAGACCATTAAGACTAAGAAAGCTATCTAACCGATTAATCTGGTTATGGGCAAGATTATTGATTTTTATCGGGGTCAAACTGTCACAGATCGGGGTTACTCCTACGAGCAGATCTTAAACTGGTCTTATGACACGCTCGAACATACCCACGATTATATTCAGTGGTTATTCCCCTTGCCAGAGCCAAGTGTTGCAGTTCCCTACTCTCCAGTTTTACAAAGTAGCGAAATTGAAGCCTTTCAGCAGGATCAAACCTTACAATCACGCTTACGAGAATCTTTCCAAAAAATGCTAGCGTTTTATGGTTTAACGTTAAACATCCAAAATCAAGCTATTGCTCTTGAAAAATCGTCCGACTATTTAGCCCGAAAAAATAACTTATTAACACATCCCCATAATTTTCTCCGCATTACTCGAATTTTAAGAAGTTTACGATTGCTAGGGCTAGAAACAGAAGCTCAAGCATTTTTCACCTTTTTACAAGAGCTATATCAACAAGATAGTGATCAAATCGGACAAACGACCTTTACCTTCTGGGAACGTGCCGTTACTGAAAAATTATCTTGAAAACTCAATACTGAGATCACTGGATTTGATCAGGATCGACCCCTAAAGAGCGCAAATAATTAGCCAACGTTTCTGCCCGTAACTTTTCCTGTTGGGCTGCTTGTTGGGCTATCTGGGCTTCCTGTTGGGCTTGTTGAGCTTGTTGTTGGGCCATTTCTGCGATCGCGATTTCCTGTAAAGCCGCTTCTTGGGGTGTAAAAACTAACTCTTGATTTGGCGTAAAATAGCGTAATTTTCCTTGCTCAATGCCTAAATAAAGCTGAAGTTCCTCGCTCCAGCGTTTATTGGTAGATGTTAAGGGAATTTCTTCATATTGATGGCCGATTAATCGATAACCCATAAATTCTAAGCTTTCAGGAGAGAACCAAAAATATTCAGGTGTTCTAAAGCGGTCTTGGTAAAGCTGCTTTTTAATCGTTCGGTCTACATTTTCCGTACTGTCTGACAGCAACTCGATGATTAAGTTGGGATACTGGCCATCTTCTTCCCAAACCACCCAAGAAGGTCGGGGATGATTACTAACCCCATTGACTAAGAAAAAATCTGGGCCACGAAAATCTCGATTTTTCAATTGCTGCCGACTAAAATAAATCGTCAAATTTGCCCCAATAAAATAATCTGTTCTATCCCGCCAAAACCATTCTAAACAGGTTACAAGCAGCAATAATTGAGCATAATGGAGGGAACTTTCCATTTCAGGTTCATCACTCATTAAACAACGAGCATCGGGCATTTTTTCGGAGAATTGTAAGGCGGTTTGATACATAAATATTCTCCTAACAGGGCAATAACGCTATATTAACAACAATTTGATATAAAGATGGCAAAAAAGGAGGACGACCGAAAAAGATCAAATCCTCCGTTTCTTAAGGTTTTATTAAAATCTAAAAAACTGACGTAAAGTTAGGCTGATTCAGGTTTAGGTAGGGATGAAGGATGGACTAATAATTCGGCCGTAGAGCGTTTTTCTACCATTTCACGAGTAATCGTACAGCGTTTCACATCGGCGCGTGAAGGTAATTCATACATCACTTCTAACATTAATTCTTCCACGATACCGCGCAAGGCTCTCGCTCCTGTTTTCCGTCGATAGGCTTCTTTGGCGATCGCGCGGATAGCGTCGGGTTTGAATTCTAATTGAACATTGTCCATTCCTAAAAGCTTTTGATATTGCTTCACCAAGGCATTACGGGGTTGGGTCAGGATAGCAATTAACGTATCTTCATCCAAGGGATCGAGGGAAGCCATCACAGGGATACGACCAACAAATTCGGGAATCATGCCAAATTTAACCAAATCATCAGGTTCGACCTGCTTCATTAAATCAGCCGTTCGTTGTTCCTTGCTTTGGGGCGTATCACCTGTTGGACGAACAAAGCCCATTGATTTTTTACCTAAGCGTTGGTCAACTACTTTATCTAAGCCGACAAAGGCTCCACCACAGATAAAGAGGATATTGCTGGTATCAATTTGAATGCAGTCTTGATAGGGATGTTTGCGGCCGCCTTGGGGGGGAACATTGGCGATCGTCCCTTCCAACATTTTCAAAAGGGCTTGTTGAACGCCTTCCCCTGAAACATCGCGGGTAATGGAAGGATTTTCACTTTTACGGGCAATCTTATCAATTTCGTCAATGTAAATAATGCCTCGTTGTGCCTCTTCCACATCGAGATCGGCGACTTGGAGTAAACGCAGGAGAATATTTTCTACATCTTCCCCCACATAGCCCGCCTCTGTTAGCGTCGTAGCATCAGCAACGGCAAAGGGAACATCTAAAATTTTCGCGAGAGTTTGAGCCAATAGGGTTTTACCTGATCCCGTTGGCCCGACTAATAAAATATTGGATTTTTGTAATTCGATGGTATCTTCGGTTTCACCCTCTTTATTGGCTTGGGTCACACTCAATCGCTTGTAGTGGTTATAAACGGCGACTGAGAGAACTTTTTTCGCGTCATCTTGCCCAATCACATAATCATCTAAATATTTTTTGATTTCGGTGGGTTTAGGAAGTTGACTTAGAGAGAGGCGATCGCTGTGGGGACGACGTTTAGGCTTATCGGAATGATGGGAAGCGGCCGCAGCACTGGGTGGTTCTAAGAGTTCTTCATCCAAAATTTCATTGCATAGCTCCACACATTCGTCGCAAATATAGACTCCCGGCCCAGCGATTAATTTTCGCACTTGTTCCTGGGATTTACCACAAAACGAACATTTTAGGTGGGAGTCGTATTTAGACATAGCACTTAGCTCAACGAGGTGACAGGAACATTAGGATCAGGCAGGTTGGGACGAATGATCACCCGATCAATCAGTCCGTATTCTTGGGCTTCTTGAGCGGACATGAAAAAATCACGCTCCGTATCTGCCGCAATGCGGTCATAGGGTTGGCCCGTATGCTCGGATAACATGGTATTCAAACGCTCTTTAATGTAAAGAATTTCCTTCGCTTGAATTTCAATTTCTACGGCTTGCCCTTGAGCGCCCCCTAAGGGTTGGTGAATCATGATGCGGGAACTGGGAAGAGCCATGCGTTTACCAGGGGCACCTGCGGTTAAGAGAAAAGCCCCCATACTGGCTGCTAATCCAAAACAAATGGTGGCAACATCAGGGCGGATTTGCTGCATGGTGTCGTAAATGGCCAAGCCCGCATAAACCGACCCACCAGGTGAATTAATGTAAAGTTGAATATCTTTTTCAGGGTCTTCGGCATCCAGAAACAGCAATTGGGCAACAATGGAGTCTGCGACTTGATCGTCCACAGGTGTTCCTAAAAAGATGATCCGTTCCCGCAATAAACGAGAGTAAATATCAAAGGCCCGTTCTCCCATTCCCGATTGTTCGACCACCATTGGTACAACATTCTGAATGTCGGAACCTCGATAGCTACGGACGGGATAATTTGGCGATCGCGATTGAACCATAAAAACAAAATTATTAAAAAGAGGTTTGATTGGGCCGCTTACACACAGAATACCCAAATTTAAGAAGAATTTTCACATTCCCAACCCCTATTATGCCTTAAATTTACAGAGAATGGGATCACGGAAAATTCCTCAAAATCAGGGATTTAGCGATGTTAACGCAGCAAGGAACCCAATCAGGGTTAAAGAATCGGCCTGACTGAATTGGAATAATTACGCATTTTCATCGGCGGGCACTTCTACAGCTTCGGCTTCAACCGTTGCATCGGCCGCTGCGACTTCCTCCTCAGGCGGGGTTAAGGTTCCTTGGGGAACGAGTTCCACCTTAACTTTTTCACGGAGGGCTGCGAGGGTTTTTTCAGCCGTTAATTCTTCGGTAACGACGCTGCGGAGCTTTTCAACATCAATATTGTCGCCAGATAGTCTTGCGCGAATTTCATTAGACCGCTCTTTGATTTCACTGTCAGTTACGGCAATGCCTTCTGTCTGGGCAACCTGTTTGAGAATTAAAATTTGCTTGAGGCGTTGAACCGCTTCAGTTCGTGCATTTTCGCGCAGTTGGGGGATATTGTCTTGGGTAAAAATGGCGCGGGGGTCAATTCCCATTTGCTCTAACCGCATTAAGGTTTCCCGTAAAACTTGGGTGATTTCTTCTTGCACTAAGGATTCAGGAATTTCTACTTCTGAGATCTTCACCAATTCATTGACAATCGCCGTATCAATGTTGCTGTTGGTGGCTTCTTCTGCCTGATTGCGATAACGTTCTTCTAGGGAAGCTCGCAGTTCTTCTAAGGTTTCAAATTCACTGACTTCTTCAGCAAAATCGTCGTCTAATTCAGGCAATTCTTTGGCTTTAAGTTCTTTAAGGGTAATTTCAAACAAAACGGGCTTGCCTGCGACCTGCTCCATTGGGTAATCTTCGGGGAAGGTCACAGTAATTTCTTTGGTTTCTTGGGCTTGCATTCCCACAATCCCTTCCACCATTCCTTCTACTAAGGTTCCAGGCTTGAGGTTAACTTTAAAATCGGTATCGGTAATGTCCGCGATCGCCTCACCTTTTGTCCCTTCGTCGGCGACTTCATAGGCTTGGTAATCGATAATGGCGACATCTTCCCAATCAGCCGCACGGTCTTCAACGGGAATCAAGGTGGCTAACTGATCTTGGCGTTGTTTAAACCAATCTTCGACTTCTTGTTCGTTGTAGGGAACTTCTTCCGCTTGAACACTGAGGGAACTGTAATCCCCGACTTGGATAATAGGCGGCACTTCGATAATGGCGGAAAAGGTAAAAGCATCACCTGGCTTAAATTGCTCAACCAATTCCTCAAAAGGAGTCTTTAATTGGTAATTACCAAGCGATTCAATTTCTTCCTGCTCAATGGCATCGCTTAAGCTCGATTTAATGAGTTCTTCGAGGGTTACTGCTTTGACGTGTGGCCCTAATTTTTGCAAGATAACTTGGCGGGGAACTTTGCCTTTCCGAAACCCAGGAATGTTAGCGTTACGAGCAACGTTTTGTAGGGTATGGTTATAGACTTTCTCAGACCTTTCGGCTGGAATCTCAATTTCTAAACCTATTTGGCTATCAGGGAGTTTTTCCTGGGTGACTTTCATTGATACCTAATCGTAAATTACTAAATGTTCAATCTCTAAGCGTGTTGGAGCAATTTCACTCCGATCAGTGCTGACTCAGCCAACTAATCGTGGTATGCTTAAAAGGCGATCGCGTGACCCTCATCGCTGAATGGGGTGCGTTTTCCAATCGACCTTCTATGATCATAATTCATTTAAGGCCAGAAAGTTTAGGTTTCTGCTAAAGTTGTCATGCGGACTGATGCAAAGACGGTGATAACGCCTGAGATTGATCGTCAAGCCAGTTCAGTCCTAAGGATGTGACCCATTGCCCATGTTGTGATTGATCTCCTCATTTTGAGTCATCCCTAAGGACTTAATCAATTTGTAAAATACGTTGAGATGAGCCTTCCTTAGGATAGAATCAGAGTCTAGTAAGCTTAATCATTAATTAAAATGTTAATTAAATTTTACGTTTACAATTGTTAATTTTTCTTTAAAACTTTATTGATATTCTCCTATTTTTAACCGCATTATTAAAACTTAAAATCTTTAAATATTTATTTGAAATTCAAGCCTTTTATCGTTTTAACATTCATGTCACCTTTTGGAGGAGTGTCACTTGTCTAACCCCTTACGTGTTGCTGTCTTCGGCGCAACAGGAGCCGTCGGAACCGAACTCTTAGAACTGTTAGAATCTCGTCAATTTCCCATTGCGGAACTGAAGTTATTAGCATCGCCTCGCTCGGCAGGAAAAACCTTAACCTTTAAAGGAACTCCCCTCACGGTTGAAGCGGTGAATGAGGATTCTTTTAAAAATATTGATCTGGTTTTAGCCTCAGCAGGGGGATCTAGCTCTAAGGCTTGGGCGAAAACCATCGTCGAATCAGGCGCGGTGATGATTGATAATTCCAGCGCTTTCCGTATGGATCCGTCGGTTCCCTTGGTGGTTCCTGAAATTAACCCTGAAGCAGCAGCACACCATCAGGGCATTATCGCCAATCCCAATTGCACTACTATCCTTTTAGGGGTTGCTATTTATCCGTTGCATCAGCTTCAACCCATTAAGCGGGTTGTGGTGGCGACCTATCAGTCGGCAAGTGGCGCAGGGGCTAGGGCAATGGAAGAGGTGAAGCACCAATCGGTGGCTATTTTAGCGGGAGAAGACCCCCAAGCCGAGATTTTGCCCTATCCTTTAGCTTTTAACCTTTTCCCCCACAATTCGCCCTTAACGGATATCGGGTATTGCGAAGAAGAGTTAAAAATGGTTAATGAGACTCGCAAAATTTTTAATGATCCTGAAATTCGCGTAACCGCTACCTGTGTTCGGGTTCCTGTGTTGCGGGCCCATTCTGAAGCAGTCAATTTAGAATTTGAGCGTCCCTTTGATCTGGATAAAGCGCGGGAGATTTTAGCCCAAGCCCCAGGAGTTAAGCTGGTCGAAGATTGGCAGTCGAACTATTTCCCCATGCCCATTGATGCAACGGGTCAAGATGACGTGTTAGTAGGGCGCATTCGTCAGGATTTATCCCATGCCAATGGCTTAGAATTATGGCTCTGTGGTGACCAGATCCGCAAAGGGGCGGCTTTGAATGCCATTCAAATTGCTGAGTTACTGGTGCAGAAAAATTGGTTACGTTCCTCTGCGATCGCCGTTTAAGGGTGGATCTAAGTTACCATTAGGAACTTGCTGAACTTTTTTTGCTCAATACTTGTACGATTAATTTTCCACCGAATTCATTGGGTTTATGAATCAACCGCTCTTTGGACGAGTGATTACCGCAATGGTCACTCCTTTCGATGAAACAGGTCATGTCAATTACGCGATCGCTGAACAACTCGCCGACTATTTAGTGAACAATGGCAGTGATGCATTAGTGGTCTGTGGCACGACAGGAGAATCCCCCACCCTCACTTGGGATGAAGAGTATCAATTATTTCAGGTGGTCAAAAATACAGTAGGCAATCGGGCCAAAGTGATTGCGGGAACGGGATCGAATTCCACCAAAGAGGCGATCGCGGCGACCCAAGAGGCTGTTAAATTAAAATTGGATGGCTCCCTTCAAGTGGTTCCCTACTACAATAAGCCACCTCAGGAAGGACTATACGCCCATTTCAAAGCGATCGCGGAATCGGCTCCTGATCTGCCGTTGATGTTATACAACATCCCAGGTCGAACGGGGCAAAACCTGTTACCTGAAACCGTCGTCAAATTAGCGGAAATTGACAATATTATTGCCATTAAAGAAGCCAGTGGCAGCCTTGACCAAGCTTCCCAAATTCGGCGGTTAACGAGTCCTGATTTCGCCATTTATGCAGGTGATGATCTTTTAACCTTACCCCTACTCGCCATTGGTGGTGCAGGTATTGTCAGTGTGGCTAGTCATTTAGTGGGGAAAGAGATTAAAAATATTGTTGAGTCCTTTCTTTCTGGTGACATTCCGACCGCGATCGATATTCATTTAAAATTATTTCCCCTCTTTAAAGCCCTATTTTGTACGACTAACCCCATTCCCATTAAAGCGGCTTTAAACTTAAAAGGTTGGAACGTGGGGGGAGTGCGTTTACCCCTATATGAAATATCCAGCGAACATAAAGAACAAGTCATGACGGTGTTACAGGAATTAGCCTTAATTTAATGAAGATTGATATTTCATCAACCATCGCTTAAGTGCTACTAAGATTTAAAGAATAATCCCCAAGAATCAGAGCTAATTTTTGTTGAAAATTGATTATTTTATGTTACAATTAGAAACATATAGAAAAAAACAAAATAATTGATTTATAAGTAACCAATAATATTTTAATTTTAAAATTTTAAGATTTTAAATTTACCAAGCTTGTCTTGTGGCGAACAACCTCCCCATACCAGTAAAGATCACATAAAAAGAATGTATTAAATAGGGTATTAACTTACATGATTAAGATTTTAAAACGAAAATTATTGTAAAGGATGGTAGATAAACTTGAATCGACTTGATTACTAACACTTGGCATTGTGACGAACATAAAAGACTTTTCATTGGCTAACATTCGCACTTAAAAAAAGATTTTGGTCAGTTTTTATAATTGCTTCGATTTCATCAGGAAGCACAAATTTTCTATCTGCTCTATCGATTTTTCAATGCTCATTATTATTTACCTAACAACTCATTTGGAGGAAAATGGCTAGTAACGAAAAACAACAACCCAATTTAAAAATTATTCCCCTGGGTGGACTCCATGAAATTGGAAAAAATACCTGCGTTTTTGAATACGAAGACGAAATTATTTTGCTAGATGCGGGGATTGCGTTCCCCACTGACGAAATGCACGGAATTAATGTGGTCTTACCCGACATGACCTATCTCCGAGAAAATCGCCATAAGATCAAGGGCATGATTGTCACCCACGGACATGAAGACCACATTGGTGGAATTTCCTATCACCTCAAGCAATTTGACATTCCCATTATCTATGGCCCTCGTTTAGCCATGGCCCTATTACGGGATAAGTTAGAAGAAGCGGGAATGACCAAACGTACCAATTTACAGAGTGTTCAACCGCGCGAGATGGTGCGATTGGGTAAAAACTTTGTGGTGGAATTTATCCGCAATACCCACTCCATGGCCGATAGCTTTTGTGTGGCGATTCATACGCCCTTGGGTGTGGTGATTCACAGTGGAGATTTCAAAATTGACCATACCCCCGTTGATGGCGAATACTTTGACTTGCAACGTTTAGCAGATTACGGTGAAAAAGGCGTTTTGTGTCTGCTCAGTGACTCGACCAATGCGGAAGTGCCAGGCACGACCCCCTCTGAACGTTCCGTTGTGCCGAATTTAGACCGTATTTTTGCAGAAGCGAAGGGGCGCATTATGGTGACGACCTTTGCTTCGTCGGTTCATCGGGTCAATATTATTTTGAATCTGGCTTACAAACATAAGCGGAAAGTGGCAGTCGTGGGACGTTCCATGCTGAATGTCATTGCCCATGCGCGGAATTTAGGCTATATCAAATGTCCTGACGATGTGTTTGTGCCGTTGAAAGCTTCTCGGAATCTGCCTGATGATCAAATTGTGATCCTCACCACAGGCTCCCAAGGTGAACCCCTAGCGGCTATGACCCGCATTTCTAAAGGAGAACATCCCCAAATTAAGATTCGTCAAGGGGATACGGTTATTTTCTCGGCGAATCCCATTCCTGGTAATACGATCGCGGTGGTAAGCACCATTGATCGGTTGATGATCCAGGGGGCTAATGTTATCTACGGACGGGATAAGGGAATTCACGTTTCGGGACACGGTTCTCAGGAAGAACATAAGTTAATGCTGGCGTTGACTAAGCCAAAGTTCTTTATCCCTGTGCATGGTGAACATCGGATGTTGGTAAAACACGCCCAAATGGCCCATGCGATGGGAATGCCAACGGAAAATACGGTCATTGTTGATAATGGCGATATTGTTGAAGTCACTGCTGAACGTATCGGCGTAAATGGCAAAGTCCCGTCGGGTATTGAATTAGTCGATCAAGCGGGTATTGTCCATGAACACATCATGCTAGAACGGCAACAACTGGCAGAGGATGGTGTTGTGACCATTGCAGCGGCTATTAGCAAGGAAGGCAAATTACTGGCCCAACCTGAAGTTCATTTACGGGGAGTCGTGATGACCGTTGAGCGATCGCTGTTTCATCAGTTGATTGTCCGCAACATTGAACGGTTTGCCGTGGAACGGTGGAGTGAATTTGTGGTCTCGGTAAACGGGAAAGTACAAGTCGAATGGGAACGGATGCAACGGGAACTCGAAGGGCTTTTACAGCGATTAATCAAGCGGGAATTACAAAGTAGCCCCTTAGTAGTATTTCTGTTACAAACGGAAACGCCGATTTTCTCGCAACCGACTCCTAATAATGCTTTAGTCAATACTTCCCCGAATGCGTTGGCGATCACCCTTCCCGAAAAAAGCACTAAATCCGAAGGCGGAGTCACGAAAACCTATCGACGAAAACGGTCTACGGCTACGGTGTCATAAACATTTAAGTCAAAGAGTAGATGCTTTTCAGTTGATTTAACATGAAGCTATCTACTCATGATATGGTTTCATTATGTAGTTCATTGTTTTAGTAATTTTTATGGTAGCGACCCCAACCACCCAGGACGGAAGTAATAATTTATTGCTTCAAGAAATTCAAGAGTTGTCCTTAACGATCGCGGCAAAAGATCTCGACCCTACCCTGTTAAGTGAACAGTTTTTGAAGTTTAGTGGCATTGTCCCCAACGAGTGGGAATTAGCACGGCCCCCCATTTTAAATCCAGGCGGCTCTCAAGTGATGTTTAAAAATGGCGTAGGTGTCGTCGCTCAACCCCGCACTATTACCTTTATGGAAACTTTGGGCAACAAAGATATTAAAGAGGTCTTAGTCGGCCAAGTTGCCCATCAATACGTGAGTAAATTACCCAACGCCGAATACCAAGGCATTACCATTAGCCCCAAATATTTGGTTCCTTTTCCCAGCAATCCTGATGGGGGACGGCAATATATTACCAAAACCCTAATTGCTCCTGGCCCTTGGCAAGATGTCGGCAATGCGCCCATTCAAGCGGGTGTTAACTTTCTCTATCAGTTAGATCGCTGTCAGTTAAATTTAAATATTAATCAAGCCACCTTACAATTACCTGATCAACAATCGATCGCGGCAATTTTATTTGCGGGAAACTTTAATTATCCCATTGAGGTAAGTACGCCTCAAGAACGCTTACAGCTAATTTTGCAAAGCATTAACGATTGGCAGTCAGATTTTACCCTTTTCAAAAGTATTATCAACGACCGTTTTCTGGCCTATCAACAACCTGAAACGGTATTTGGCAACGTTCGTTAAATTGCTAAATTCTTATTTTTTAATTCAGCGATCGCTTTTTGTCTTTTTATTTCAGGACAAGAGGCGATCATGTTAAGTTGTAAGTAAAAATTGAGGGGAAAAGCGATGACTGCCATAGTACAAGAGTTTCTAAACACCTTTGATAACCTGACAAACTCAGAAAGACTAGACTTATTATCAGAAATTTTGAAACGCACAGTTTATTTAGACTTTGAACCGTTATCTGATGAAGAATTAACGTTGAATGCCGAAGATATTTTTCTAACACTAGATGAAGAAGAACTCGCCTATGAGTAGTCCCAAACGTGGAGAGGTTTGGCTAGTCGATTTAGGCTATGTTGCAAAAGTCAGGCCATGTTTAGTAATCAGCATTCCTGCACTAGACAGTGATCGAGCATTAGTAACCCTAGTCCCCCATACGACAAGTTTGCGCGATTCCAGATTTGAAGTCCAAGTAAAAACTAAATTTTTACGAGAAGGCGCATTCGACGTACAAAATCTAATTACAATCCCTCATACCAAACTTTTACGCAAATTGGGTGAGCTAACATCAGAGCAAATGGAAAACTTAGAAGATGTCTTACTCTTATGGTTAGGATTTGAGTTTGAAGCAGATAAAGACTAGGCAAGGAAAATTTTAAGATTGTGAGAAAATAGATCGCTTTTTATCTTTTTATTCAAGGGTAAGGGGCGATCCTTTTATTTTTCAGCGAAGATGATACTAACTAGACAAGTAAATTGAGGCAATAACGGAGAAGTAATCTGATCAGACTGGCTTAAGGTGGCGACTAAAGCTAGTTTTTGATTTTCTCGGCGATAAATCTCGACTTGTTGCTTAAAGCGGTCAATAATCCAATATTCTTGCACACCATGTATGG
Organism: uncultured bacterium; assembly: GCA_964482215.1. Classification (GTDB taxonomy): domain Bacteria; phylum Cyanobacteriota; class Cyanobacteriia; order Cyanobacteriales; family Microcystaceae; genus Snowella. Next base: position 10,132 of record CAYZWO010000032.1, on the reverse strand, counting down.
AATACAATTTTAATTTCGTTTCCTTATCCCGTCTTTCATTGTCTTTGCCAGGGGAAAGCACTTCAATTACTAATTCAGGAGACGCGGTTAAATGCCCTGCTTCATCTTCAATTTGGGCTAAGCGTTCATCACTGACCCAGACAACATCAGGAATTACGCTATCGGTTTCTGAGTAAATAATGCCTGGGTTAATAATCGTTATGCCTAATTCGGTCTGTTTTGACCAAGTATTGAGAACGGCTGCAACTTGTAACAAGATAGTTTGGTGGCGATAGTGGGGACTACGGGTCACAAATAAATCTCCGTCAATAATTTCGTATTGAATGGCAGGGTTTTCAGGCATGACTGCAAGATCATGGATTGTCCAGGTAATTTTTGACAGATTTTGTACCATATCAGTCTCCTTCCTGATGGATTCTTTTCATTATAAAGATTTCTGTTCTCCAATTTATCAGGCTTTTTAGGGAACATAGATGAGACAGAACGAATTGGCTGAATTTTTGGCTAATTTTAACTGGTAATTGATCGCTTATACCAAATCCGCAGTTTTAAATCAATAATTGAAAAAATAATACAGTAAAGCCAATCATTAGCAATAAGTGAGAGAGATTATTCAACTGTTTTTTCGAGAATGATGCAGTTTTGGACTATTGCTTGGCTTCTGATTTGGAACTTTTTTCAAGTCCTTATTTCATAGTGATTATTGTGTAATTTTGTTTTTTTCACTATGGATACGACTGAAATTGTGGCCAAGTTAACAGGCTCAGGAATGCACAATAGTTATCTCATGACCTACATGGCTAGTGTCAGGGAAGAATTAACCAAATTAGGGTTTAAGCTAACGCCAGAAATTTTGGCTCAACTCGGAAAATTTACCGACGATGCAACACTCCCCGATCCCGCGAGCATCGAAAATTACGAGGAAGTTGCGGCGATCGCTGCCAAACTGAAAGATCCTGCCTTTGATGCCAGCCTAAAAGCCACCTACAAAGCCAAAATGTTTGAAATCTTAGAGACATTAGAAATCGAATTAACCCCAGACGCGATCGCGGCCTTTAAAGCCGAAATGGACAGTAACCCCGTTCCGTTTGCCACTATGTTTGCCTCTGTCCTTTAACCTGAAATATAAACTTCCCGTCTGTAATGATTGAGAAAATTCAACAACTTAAACAATTTCTGCGATGGTTTTGGCAGATCGTTAAAGTCTATTTTGTTTCTGCTTCTTGGTGGCGGTCGTGGGGACTTTTAGGTGTTGTCCTCCTTTTCACCATTGCCAATCGTCCCCTCACGCTGCAATCTACGATTTATGGTGCGAAAATCACCACTGCCTTAAGCCAGAAGGATTTCGCGGCCTATAAAACTGCCCTAATCATTTCGACAGGGTTACTGGCAGGAGTCCTTCTTTTAGCCTTAATCCAATCAGTGATTGAACAAAAGTTTAAGTTGTACTGGCGGGAATGGTTAACTCAAAATTTTTTAGACCGATATTTTAAAAATCGTGTTTTTTATAGTGTTAATGGGAATAGAGCCATTGATAACCCCGATCAACGAATTTCTCAGGATATTACGGCTTTTATCGATCAATCCTTAAGCTATGTATTGGGACTTAGCAGCACGCTGATCGGTGGGTATTTGTATATTGGTACTTTGTGGAATATCAATAATTATCTGGTCTTTATTGCCATTGGGACTGCCGTTTTACAAACCCTGATTTCCTATTTACTCGGTCGGGTTTTAACGCCACTTAATTTCAAATCCCTAGAATACGAAGCCGATTTTCGCTATAGCTTAGTCCATGTTCGTAATAATAGTGAAGCGATCGCGTTTTATGAAGGAGAAGCAGAAGAACGGGGAGAGGTGGGATCTCGATTTTCTCGCCTATTATCGGTTCTGAATGCCAAAATTCTGCCCAGCGGTACGTTAAGTGCCTTTAAATTTGGTCTAAATATTATTACTACCCTAATTTGTACGCTGCTGCTGGCTCCACGTTATTTCAACGGAGAAGTAGAACTGGGGGATTTTCAACTGTCTGTTGCGGCTTTCGGGCAAGTCGTTAGTGTTTTTAACTGGTTTTCTAGCAACTTTGGCAGTTTAACTCAGTTTGCGGCAGTTTTAAAACGCTTAGGCAGTTTAGAAGATTATTTTACGGAGCAGGAAAAACCGATTGCTAAATTGTCGCGATCGCCCGTGATTGAAACCCTGATTGAACCCCGTCTGGCGTTAAGCCATTTAACGGTTCAAACCCCAGACCAAACACGCACCCTCGTTAGCAACTTATCGGCTGAAGTCCCTGACAGTGAAGGAATTTTAGTGATGGGGGCATCAGGTTTAGGCAAAAGTTCAATTTTACGAGCCGTTGCGGGGCTATGGCATCAAGGAGATGGCTATATCTATCGACCGTCTACCACAGAAATGCTCTTTATTCCCCAACGTCCCTACATGGTGCTAGGGTCATTGCGAAAACAAATCCTTTATCCCCATACCCAACAGAAATTTACCGATGCTCAACTTCAGGAAGTATTGGAGCAAGTAAATTTAGGCAATTTAATTGAACGGGTCGGCGGTTTGGATACGGAATTGGATTGGGCGGATGTCCTATCTTTAGGAGAACAACAACGTCTGGGATTTGCGCGGCTGTTCCTCCATCGTCCCCGTTATGCGGTTTTAGATGAATCCACCAGTGCCTTAGATGTGGCCAATGAAAAGCATCTTTATCAACGGTTGCGAGATGCCGAAATTACCTATATTAGCGTCGGCCATCGTCCCACTCTGATTCCCTATCATCAATTAGTCTTAGAAATTTTAGGGGAAGGCAAATGGCGTTTATTCCCTTCCGATAGCGCAGAAAATGTAATGTTTGCCAGCTAAGTTGAGCCAGTGAGCCCAACTCTTGCTATTCTTCAAAATCAAATTCATCAAACTCCTCGAAGCGGGGTCGTCGTTTTTGCGATCGCTGCCAGAGGATGGGCATAAGAGCACCTAAGACTAAGCCGACTCCAAAACAAAAGGTCAGTAATAGACTAATGGGCAATTGAATGGATTCCCAAAAGGTAAATCGTAATGCCGTTGGACTGACATTTTGAATTGCGAATATAGCAAGCGTCCCGAACCACAACGCCATGATCAGGGAAATTAAAAAATTGGTAAAAATAGCCATTTTGCTTGCCTTTTAGGAGCGATGTTAGCCTTTCTATTCTATCGAAACTAAGGAGAAGAAAGGGGACTCGTTAAATCAGGGCTAGAAGGTAAGGGCATACTTACGGGATCAGCCACAGGTGCGGGTGCAGGTGCGGGCGGGGGAGCCAGGAAACGTTTCCAATCCGCAACTAAATCTCTGGCAGTGGTGTAGGCTGAGCTATCTTTGGGAATTAAACGGGCTAAGCGAATGGCTTCAGAGTAGTCAGAGATACTGGCTTTTTCTTGGGCCAGGGATAAAAGCTGATAACTCCAGTTATTGATCGATTGAGTTTGTTGGGAACCAGCTTCTGTGTAAGAGGGAATTTGTTTGACTAAGCGAATAGCGGCAACGAGGGAGTCGGCTGTGCGTTTTGCGGCTAAGGAATTAGCTCTTTGTAAATCTTTTTGGGATTGAATTTCCGATTGCCAACGACGAATATTCTTTTGGGCTTGGGAATAGAGGGCACGACCAGAGCGTATTTGAGAAGCCGTACTAATCGCAGATTGATAATCCTGAGTATTACCCAAGGCGATCGCTTGATCGAGAAGGGGTTGATCTTCTTGGGTTTCTACCGTTGTTCGCCAACCTTGAATTTCCTTGCGTGCCTCACTATAAAGAGCGCGATCGCTTTTGATTAAACTGGCTTGGCCGATAGCTTGTTGAAGATCGGTAATGTTACCCGTAGCAGCTAACTCTTTGGCTTTATTGAGGATGGGGCTATCTTCGGTGACTTGAACCTGTTTTGTCCAGTTAGCAATATCCTGTCGAGCATCTCGGTAACGGGCGTTAGAAGTCGGAATTTGTTGGGCTTGCGCGATCGCGGCATTGAGAGCATCAATGGTTCCAGGTTCAGCCGTTTGTCGAGCTTTAGCTAAGAGAGTTAAATCCTGAACTTCGGTTTTCCAACCCGCGATTAATTGCTGAGCCGTTGAGTACAACGGCCGATTTTGATCGACGATGCGTTCTGCGGTGGTAATGGCGGACTGTAAACTTTCAAGCGTTCCTGCTTGGGCATCCGTTCCTGCGGTGGCTAAAATTTGCCAATCGTTGAAATCTTCAGCTGGGAAAATATTTTCTGGTAAACGTCCCAAAACACTCGCGAGGGGTTGCCAATCTTTATCGTCAATTAATTGCTGGATATAAGCCGTAATTTTTTCTTTGGCTTTACCAATTAGACGTTGGCCTTCTTCGTAGGCATAGCTACTAGAGGGAACTTTGGAGGCTTCAGCGATCGCTTGAATCCAATTATCGATACCACCGCGACGGAAAATATTAAAGGCAACGTCCAGTTTTTTGCTTTCTTCCTGGGCAATTTGAATATTTTTAATGGTTTCGTCGTACTTAGTCGTTGCCCAATAGCGATTATCTAAATTGAGCAGTTTGACCGCCTCACGGAAAGCATCATTCCAATAAGCTTTGCGTAAATTACTCTCGACAGCAGCAAAGATTTCTTCCCCTTTTTTCCACGTTTCTTGCCAAGTGGCAATGCGCTCTTCTACCAGCTTATAGGCTTGGACATTATTGGGAATCCGTTTAGCCGTTTTAATGGCTTCATCTAACTTACCGGATTGGTAGGATTCTTCCGCTAAATTTAAAATTTCATCGGCCCAATCTTCGATACTGCGATTGGCCTCGGCGTAGAGTGGGTGATCTTTGGGAAGGAATGCGACTAATTCAATCGCGCGGAGTAGACTATCAACCGTTCTTTCTTCGGCGGCCAATTGGGCACAGTAGAGTCGCATCGAAGCCGAAGCAATGGGCCAAAACACTCTAGAACACTGGGGCGTTTTGGGTAACTTCAATAACAAAGCGGTTGCCCCAAAGCCAACCCCGCTGGAAACTAAAATTAGAACTATCGCCCAAAACTGGAGAGGGAAACGTTCTGCCGTGTCCTGAAGCTGACGGAACAGGCGTTGCGGTAATCCCTTGGGTTCGATGTCTAAGATTTCTGGTTCAGTCGGAGTGGGATTGGACGGGAGTAAGTTATTGGAATTTATAGTCATTGGCGCACCCACAAACATGGGCTAAAGACACTATGGATAATTTTATGCGTGATTTTAGTATAGGTCGATCAAATTTTGCTCATCTTAGCATTACTTTGGTTGCTTGAAAAACTTTTCCCCGACGCGATCGCTAAGAAAATCACTAAAAAATAGAGGTATATCCGTTGATAACCCCTTACAAGTTTCCTGTTCTTAACGTTCACCTTACCTATCTCTGTAAGTAGTATGGCAAACAGAAATCTTAAAATTTAACCTTAATGACAAAGGGTTGTGCCTTTATCGGTAAAGCGATCGCCTGCAATGGACATTAATTCCCAATCGTAACTGTGTTTGTGCAGTGTAACTTTGAGAACACCATAACTATCATCGTTGCGGACTTCACTATTGGGACGAATGGTTTTGAATGTGTAGAGATTTTTGCCACCGTTACCAATCACGATTTGGCGAATTCCATTTTTTGGGTCAGCATTTTCTGTTAATCCTTGTGGTGCAAATCGTTCATAAAGATGATCATGACCACTTAAAACCAGTTCTGCTTTGGCGGCATAGAGATCTTTCCACATATCATCCATCATCTTATTGTTACCATGCACGCCAGAGGAAAAACGGGGATGGTGCCAATAGGCAAGGGTACAGGATTTTTTATTTTTCTTTAAATCCGCTTTTAGCCATTGCTCTTGGGGCGATCCTGCTTGACAGCCTCCAATCGCATCACAGTTAGAATTAATGGCAATTAAATGCCAGTTGCCCAAATCATAACTGTAATAGCCTTTGTTGCGATCGCCTGCTAATCTTCCAAAGTATTGATAATAACCTTCTGCCTTATTGCCGTAATATTCATGATTCCCCGGAACTGGGCGAGTAATATTCTTAAAACGTCCCCAGCTTGGATCATAGGATTTCTGGTAATTGACCAACTCTCCCCGTTCGTATTGATTATCCCCTAAGGCTAAAACCGCCGTCGGTTTAACTTTGAGAACCACATCAGAAGTTGCCATCATCTTACAAGCATCCTTGGTTCCTTTCCCTCCATTAAAATTTGGGCTTTGAGGATCACAGGCAATATCGCCAGCTGCCATAACCACCGGATCGGATTTAAGTACAGACGCGGCGTTGAGTAATCCATTGGTACTTAGGAAAATGCTAAAAATTAATCCTAAGCTGAAACACAAACTTAGGATTAAAAATCGGGATAAACGAAAAATTCCCATAAAAATCACGTTAAACCGTTAACGTCTCATCTTTTTATCTTGATCTTGACGACGGCGATCGCGCCACTCTAAAGTCGTTAGATAAATAATGCCCCCACTAACTAGGATGAGTAGAGCCAGAGCAGACCAAAAAAGTGTTGTTAATAAAGTTGATTCCACTGTTTAGAAACCGTCGCGACCCCAAACAACCATTGCAATAGACCAGGTAAATAAGGCTAAGACACTTACCCAACCTAATGTCAAAATATCCATAATTAATTACCTTATTGAAATTCACAATGTTTAATGATAACAAATCTATGATACGTCTATTGGGGAAAGTTTGAACAGACAAGATCAATGGAAATTACGCTCACAGAACGGATTGAATCCTTAAAAGCAGGAGGTCTTGCAGGCACGGCCTTTAGCGTTGCCTATGGAATTTGTGCTTTAGCCAATCAATCCTTGGGAATTCATACAGAAGAAACTTTTATTAAAATCGCGATCGCGCTTCTAAGCGGCTTTTTATTTGGTGTAACTTACCGTTATATTATCCGCACCGATAGTAACCCTCACCTCAAAGATGGGGCTGTTTTGGCCTTTGGATTAGTACGGGGTGGCGGCATAGCAGAAACGACTGAGCATCTGTTAGACAATGGCTTTCTAGTTTCTACTTTATTAATTGAAGGGTTAATTTGTTTCGCGATCGCGCGATCATGTTTAGATCTTGCTTTATCAAGACAATGGATTAAACCCTTTGTTTAATTCAGTTGCCCTAACTATGCAGTTTCACTCAACAAAATGTTGAAATCCCAAATTTAAAGAGAGTTCTTGAGGCGGAGAATCTGTTTGAGTATTTTTTAAAACAACAGATGGATACGGTGTAATGTGGCCAATAATAGCAGCCGTATTATCTAAACGTTTCACCAATGCTTCGGCAGCCTTGGGCGGTAAACATAAGACCAACTCAAAATCTTCCCCACCATATAATGCCCAATGTAATGCTTGCTCCAAACCGACCCACTGAGTCAAACTGCTCGGAATCGGAATAGCAAATTGATCAATTTCGGCTCCTACCTGGCTACACCGACAAATTTGAATCAAGGCATCAGCTAACCCATCGCTACTGTCCATTCCTGCAATCCAGCCTTTTCGAGACGGATCGACCAATTCACTAAAAGCCTCAGAAATTGCCCAAAGGTGTGGCAAAACATCTAAACGGGGTCGGGGGCGTTGATGGGCTTTAATCAGGCGATCGCGTTCTGGTTGCGATAAATTTTCCCCTAACTCAGGGTGTAGCATCAATTCTAAGCCTGCCCTCGATGCCCCATGAACTCCCGTTACCACAATGGCATCACCAGGTTGGGCCGTAAAACGGCTAATAATGTGATTCGGTTTAACGTGCCCTAATGCCGTAATCGAAACCGTAATCACCGATGATCGACAAATATCCCCCCCTAAAATCGGTGTGTGATAGCGTTGTAAACAGCGATCGCCGCCTTCATATAACCTTTCAACCCATGCCACAGGGGTATCACTGGGTAAACTTAGCCCAATGGTAATTCCCAACGGTGTTGCTCCCATCGCCGCTAAATCCGAAAGATTGGCCGCCACTGCCCGCCAACCGACATCTTCGGGGCTAGTGGTTTGGTCACTAAAATGCACCCCATCCACTAACACATCGGTTGTTACTACTAATTTATGATCAGGCGCAACGTCTAAAACCGCCGCATCATCCCCAATGACATCAGAGGGACAAAAGCGTTGTAATTTCGCCAATAGTCCCTGTTCTCCGATATCTTTAACCGTTAGGTCAGTCATGAAAAAGCGTTAAGCCACGCTGGTTGCTAATAGGGCTTGATCAATGATGGTGCGAAAGTCGGCTTTTTGTTTCACGCCTTTAAGTTCATTCAGTAGTTCTTTATCTTTAAAGAGTTGAACTGTTGGCGTGCCGATGATGCCACCCATTTTGGCAATTTCAGGATCGGCTTCAATGTCAATTTCGATAAAGTGAATTTTCCCCTCGTACTCATCCACTACCTTATCTAAAATCGGCTTCAGGGTACGACAAGGGCCACAGGTGGGGGAAACGTATTTAACCAATAAGGGGCGATCGCTTTCGTGGAACAATTTCCGCAGGGCATAACCGCCGACATGACGAGTTTGGTTAATATCAAAGGTATTTTCCGTATCGGCCACTGTTTTGCTTTCTTGGGTTGCGTGATACTCTTCCGATTCGGCGGTTTGATGGTGTTCCACAATCAAGTTATGGGCAGATAACCAGCGTTCCGCTAACAATGCCGCCATACAACCCGTTCCTGCGGCACTGATGGCCTGACGGTATTCGTGATCCTGCACATCCCCTGCGGCAAAAACCCCTTCCACACTGGTTTCCATCGTGCCTGGTTTAACGACGATATAGCCCACCTCATCCAGTTCAATTTGCCCTTTAAACAAGCTGGTATTGGGGGTATGACCAATGGCATAGAAGAGGCCCTTAACCGCTAAGTCACTCATTTCGCCTGTTTTGGTATTGCGGAGTTTGATTCCTGCTAAAAGGCCATTGCTCCCAAACACATCAACGGGTTCGGTATTCCAATGCACTGTAATTTTAGGGTTGCTTAACACGCGGTCTTGCATGGCTTTACTGGCCCGCATTTCATCCCGTCTGACCAACAGATGCACATGGGAGCCGTATTTGGTTAAATAAACGGCTTCTTCTGCGGCGGAATCTCCCCCCCCGATCACCGCTAGGGATTCTTGTTTAAAGAGGGGACTGGCTCCATCACAAATGGCACAGGCTGAAATTCCGTTATTCCAAAATTCTTTTTCACTCGGCAGCCCCAACCGTTTAGCTGTCGCACCTGTGGCAATGATCACACTATGGGCCTTCACTTCGCGATCGCTGGACTTAACGATAAAAGGTCGCTGACTCAGATCCACGGCAATCACATCTTCGGTATAACATTCGGTTCCCCAACGGACGGCTTGGGCTTTCATCCGATCCATTAGTTCCGGGCCCGTAATACCTTCAGGAAAGCCTGGAAAGTTCTCCACTTCGGTGGTGGTCATTAATTGTCCGCCAGGAATGCCTCCTGCCTGGAAACCTTCAAACATAAGGGGTTTAAGATTGGCTCTTGCTGCATAGATAGCCGCAGTGTAACCTGCTGGGCCAGAACCAATAATGACCACGTTTTCTACAGTTGGGGTTGCCATTGGCTTTATATGAACTCATAACGACTACGGCTTTAAGTATAACAGAAAGGATAAGCTGAGTCTAGGCAAAAATTAAATAAAAAGTTCGGTAACGGTTAAGCTAAATTCGGGAAAAGTGGCTGACTGAATTGCCATCGTGCCTTGAAACGTGCCTACTTCTTCATACAAACCCGCTTGTAATTCCAGAACCAACACCGTTTGCGCTTGCGGATCGACAATCCAATATTCAGGAATCCCACAAGCTTGATATTGTTGACGTTTGGCAATATAGTCCCACTCTCGTTGCAACTCCCCAGGGCTAACGACCTCTACTACTAATAAAGGTGGGGCCATTGATAAGCGAATGGTATTGCGTTGGGATACCTGGGCAATATGTTCTTCTCGAATAATGGTTAAATCTGGAAAACGATTTTTGGGTTCTCCCTGCACTTCTAACTCCAAACCATGACCCCGTACTCGGTCTGTTCCCAGCATGAGAGCAAATAACAAAAACAGTCGATTGGCAATTTGAGAATTGAATCCCGATTCCGTCGGCACAGCAATCA
>CAYZWO010000031.1:0-37314 GCA_964482215.1 uncultured bacterium | reverse complement strand
ACCTTTTGGTGCTTTAGATGCAATTACTAAAGAGGAATTACAGGAAGAATTATTAAAAATTTGGCGAGAAACCAAGCTCACCGTATTAATGATCACCCATGATATTGACGAAGCCCTCTTTCTCGCGGATCGCTTAGTCATGATGACCAATGGCCCCAGCGCAAAAATCGGGGAAATTTTAGAAATTCCTTTCGCCCGTCCCCGCAACCGCGCCAGAATTATGGAAGATCCGAAATACTACGAATTACGAAACTATGCCCTGGATTTCCTCTTCCATCGCTTTGCCCACGATGAAGATGATGAAGTAACCGAAGAAGAACCAGCCAACACCAACTTAGGCGTAAAAATTGGCGGTATTGTCGCGGGTGTAGCAGCCTTGGCCCTCGTGGGATTTGGCTTCTTTAATACCTTTGCCCCTAAAGGTGCGACAACTTCCCAACCTGCAACCATTGAAGCCCCTGCTCAACCTTAGCCGTTAATAAATTTAAGGATTCCAACGATCTCGTAGAATTAAAGGGAGGGATGTATTTAACGTCGTCCAATGGTAACAACTTCTGCCAAACTGCTAACCCTACAGGCTTTTCTTGACCTCCCTGAAACCCAACCAGCGAGTGAGTATATCAACGGGAAAATCATTCAAAAACCCATGCCCCAGGGAAAACACAGCATTATTCAACGAGAGTTGACTTTTGTTCTGACCGCCGCCTTCCGATCAAATAAAACTGCCCAAGCTTTTCCTGAACTGCGTTGCAGTTTTGGTGAGCGGTCGATTGTTCCTGATATTGCGGTATTTCGTTCTGAACGGGTTCCAAGGGAGAATAATGGCGACGTTGCTAATGTCTTCAATCTCGCCCCCGACTGGATTATTGAAATTTTATCCCCCAATCAAAGTCAAACGAGAGTAATCCGCAATATTCTTCATTGTCTGGATCATGGTGCTGAAATGGGTTGGCTGATTGATCCCGATGAAGCTTGTATTTTTGTTTATTTTTCTAATCAGTCCGTGCGAGAATTTGTTGATCCTAATCTTGTTTTGCCTGTACCTAACTTTATTCAGGGCGTACAACTGACTGTCGAAGAAATTTTTAGCTGGTTACAGGTTTAATATTTGTACAGCGATCACGTCATTTTCTCTACTAAAACTAACGTGAGTTCGGGACAAGACACTTTTTGCTTGGTTTAACCCATTGCAACACACTCAGGTAAATCAGGAGGTATTTGGGCAACAGAGTCCAGCGATCGCTACTGAAGTAACTTAATTGAATCTAATCAGTGCTTAACTTGCTCTAAATCCCTTACACGAAAAGAGATCAAGAAGGCTGATGAATACTTTGGGCTGTTTGACCGAATAAGATTTGTCGGCTCTCTTCAGTGACAACAGGGCGATCGCTTAAATTGGAACCTCTCTCGTAAGCCCGTATCACTGCGGGCCTTTTTTGTAAGGCATTAAACCAACGCTTAAGATAGGGAAAATCGTCTAAATTTTGCTGCTGACGTTCGTAGGGAACGATCCAAGGATAACAAGCCATATCCGCAATGGAATAGTCCCCTGCAATGTAGTCATTCTCAGCTAATTGTCGATTGAGTACCCCATACAGCCGATTGGTTTCTCGCACATAGCGATCAATAGCATAGGAAATTTTTTCAGGTGCGTATTGATAAAAATGGTGATTTTGTCCCGCCATTGGCCCTAATCCGCCGATCTGCCAAAAGAGCCATTCCATCACAGTTTTACGCCGCCTCAAATCCGAAGGCAAGAATTGACCCGTTTTTTCTGCCAAGTATAATAAGATTGCGCCTGATTCAAAGACTGCAATCGGTTCTCCTCCGTCTATGGGAGCGTGATCCACAATAGCAGGCATTCGATTATTAGGAGAGATCTTAAGAAAATCAGGCTTGAATTGATCTCCTGCGCCAATATTGACGGAAATGATTTGGTAATCTAAGCCCGCTTCTTCTAGAAAAATAGTAATTTTGTGCCCATTTGGAGTCGGCCAATAGTAAAGGTCAATCATGGTTAATTTGTTATTGTTTTAATTTCGATAGACATTACTGCGTTTTGTAACCGCTTAGCTAAGACGTTGCCCAGTCCCGTCGCAGGGGTAAGAATTCCGCCTCGATGGGAGCCGCCAGGTAATTCATCCCGATTCAACGCTAGACAGAGAGCCGATTCGCACAGGAATTTAACGGTTGCTCGATTACCTGGATCTCCTTGATCGTAAATCACGCCCCGTACTTTCTGCCCCTTCTCTCCGATACCCAATAGTTCACAGCGAAACCAGCCGTTATTCATAATTTGTTCTGATGGGCCGCTACCAGGTTGGGGAAGGAAAGAACGTAAAAATTCTCGTATCGGTTCAGGTTGCATAAGCGAGATCGCGATTCCCATCGTAGCCGTCACCGCTGTAGATTGAAGCCAGCCTAATGGAGAATCAAATTTTAAATATTCTTGATAGGTCAAGGTCGTCCTCTCAGATTCCCCCCACTGCTTAAACAATGCCCAACTCCGCCGCACCACACGGGTATTAATGGGCCCCATAAAAAACGGCGCAACCCAAGTTTTCTCATCGGTGTCATAGAAGGGGAATTGAGGATCTCGATTCCGTTCTATCTCTGTTTCCGTAAAAGGGCGATCGCTGGAAGGATTCAACAAGAAAGGATCACCGACTTGCTCAATTTGACCCGAATCGTAGAGATTAAAACCCGATGCAAGCGTCCCCCCATTAAAACCGCCATAGGCTTGAAAATAGGCTTTAACTTGGGGGCAGGGAATGCCAAAGGTTTGCTGGAAATGCTGAGCAACGAGATAGGTTCCTAAATCGGAGGGGATGGAGTCAAATCCACAAAAAGGGATAATACGGGTTCCGTTTGCGGCAGCTTGCTCATGATAGCGGCTAATTAAGTTTTTAACCCAGGGCGTTTCCCCCGTAATATCAACGTAATCCGTTTGAAAGCGAACACAAGCATCAACAATGTTATTGCCATAGAGTGCGAAGGGCCCAGCCGTATTCAATACCACTCGTGTTTGAGAAACCAAATCATCAATAGCGGATTGATCCTGACTATCGGCGACGATGACATCAACCTCTACCCCGATTTGTTGTTTGACTTGTTCCAATTTCTGCCGATTTCGTCCCGCGATCGCCCACCGAATTTGCTCATGGGAAGTATGCTGGGCAAAATAGCGGACAGTCTGTTGACCGACGAAACCGCTTGCACCATACAGCACCACATCATAACGGCGATTGCTCATTTGGGAGGCTCCTAAAAAGCAAGGGGATAATTTAATTTTTACTCTTATTCCACCTCATCGATCGCGCTCTGTCCTGTAGGAGAAGTGGCATACCCTAAAAAGGCTTTTACGGGGGCGGAAATAGGATTTTTGTAAACATAATACAAGGTGCGGATATAGGGATAATTGGCGGCTTCTGGGGTTAATCCATCAATCGCGAGTAGACGAACCGTTTGTTGATTGACTACTTGAGCGTAGGTCGCATAACTAATGCCATCTTGCCCCAAAGCTTGCAAAATCGGTGTGGTAGCATCCCTTGGCATTGTTTGAAAATTACTGCTAGTCCCGAAATCTTCTCCTTCTAGTACCAAATTTTGAAAAGTTTGGCGTGTCCCGCTTGAGGTTGGGCGATTAATCACTTGAATGGGGTCTGAACTACCACCGACTTCTGACCAATCGCCAATTTTTCCTTGAAAGATACCCCTAACTTGCTCTTGACTTAAGCCTTTACGGAAGGGATTACTTTCACCCACCACAATGGCGATCGCGTCTTTGGCAATGGGGATGGCCACTAATCCTTGGGCCTGTTCTTCGGCGGTTAAGGGTCGAGAAAGGGCGGCTAGATCAACTTTTCCGGTTAATAATTCGGTAATTCCTTTATCCGATCCGGTCGCATTGGTCGTGATCGCGGTTCCAGGAAACTTTTGCTGAAAACGACTTTTGAGGATTTCATTAATGCCCACCATACTCGTCGAACCATTAATTTTTAAGCGCGTCCCGGTGGGAACTTTGGTAGGTTCGGCTAAGGCGGTTACATCAGTGGGAGAAGGAGGAGGAGCCAAAGGAGCCAAAGGAGCCATCGTGGAAGGAGAACTCGCCGATTGGGGTTGGGAGGAAACATTAGCATTGCGCGTAAAAAACCAAAACCCACCGCCTAATACTGCTCCCGTCAACAGGAGCGAAAGAATTAAAATCGTGGTTTCCTTCGGTTGGGACATGGCTACTCGTTTTTTGTTTAAGACTAACGAATTTTAATAAATCCTGCCTGCTCGATCAGGTTTTGCCCTTGCTCAGTTAACAGAAGATCGGCGTAGCTAGTGCCTGCTTGTTCGTCTATTTGACCATTTTCTTTAATAATGACAAATAAACGACGGGTAATGGGATATTGGCCACTTTTAATTGCTTCTTGATTGATTTGGTTGCGCTTCCCAGGGCATTCGGATTCAGGGATCAGGGGTTCTTGATAGGGAGCCACTAAACTGGTTAGGGTTCTGCCAACGGGTAAGGCTTTGACGGTACATTGGGGAACAACCATTGAAGCGGAGGCATAATAAATTCCGCCTGGTGCTCTACTCACGCTACGCAGCCCTTGGGTCGTGTCCCGCACAATTTTAAGATTTTCTGTCAATTTTTCTCCTTGTAGGACGTTATTTTGTAAGAAATCAACGGTTCCGCTGGTTTCAGGAGAACGGGAATAGGGAACAATCGTTAAATTGGGGCCACCGATTTCTTTCCAATTGGTTACTTTACCCGTATAAATGTCTTTGAGTTGGCTTAGGGTAATGCCTTTAATATTGAGTTTGGGATTAACCGCGATCGCGAGACCATCAATGGCAATGGGAACCTGTTTGAGCTTAAATCCCCGATTCACCGCATTTTGAAATTCCTCAACGGTTAATGCTTCGGACGATTCAGCAAAGGACAGTTGATCATTTAATAACATTTCAATGCCAATGCGAGAGCCGGGAACACGGGTCGTCGGTTCGGTATAACGCAGTTGGAAATTGGGCCAAGCCGTTTCAGTGGGTTTATTAACTACGGCTCGAATAGCTGCCCAGGTGGTACTACCCCCATTACTAAAAAGGCCAGCTGGGACTCCTTGTACATCCGCAAATGTCTTTAGTGGCGTGAGGTTAGCATTACTAAAATTGACGGCAACCGTAGGCGAATTTTGTTTAACCTCCGACGTTACTGGCCTTTTTGTTCCGCCTAATAACTGAAGCCCTGACCAGGATAAGCCCCCAATACCAGCGAATGCAGTGGTTAATAGCAGTAACAGCTTAATTTTTTGATTTTTCAAATTCATAGGCTCATCAATTAAATCCGTTTAATTTGGCCAGTACCTAAGCGATTTAGGGTTAATCCTACCAGTTAACTTCCGCTACTGCCTAAAATAAAGAGACTGATTAGGGTTCCACTGTTCCACAGACTATGTAACAACATGGAAGAGAAAAGGTTCCGCGATCGCGTATAAACGACCCCTAAAATAATGCCCAACATCGCTAAGGGCAAAACTTCCGACAAATTGAGGTGAGCAACGGCAAATAGCAGACTACTCAGGCCAATCGCTTGCCAGACAGGAACATAACGGGTCAGGGAAGGAAGCAAAAAACCGCGAAACATCAACTCTTCAAAGAAGGGAGCCGCAACGCAAGCCGTGAAAAAGAAGATAGCCAGTACCACCTTATCCTGAGCTTCCAACGCAAGAAATAATAAGGGATTACTGCCTCCTTGACCTTGCCAAATTTGCTGATTAAGTAAGGAAACGATGACAACTAAGGGTAGAGCCGTTAAATAGCCGCCAATGCCCCACAGCCAACCGCGATCGCCGAGCTTGAAACGGAACCAATCAGCGGGCAAGGGCATAAAAGACTTCAGGGAAAGATAAAGGACAGCTAGCCCACCGAAAGTCATGGCTCCATAACTGCCCAACACATAATAGGCTTTGCCCCGTAGGGTTAAACTCGACGCATCAAACTGTACTAACCCTAAAAGCAAAGGCAGACCAATTTGCCCAATAAAGAAAAAGCCAACAATCAAGACCTGCCAAATGATTTCCCAATCCCAGGGCGTTTCCCAAGGTGTATTTGCTCGCTGAGCGAGGATAGCATGTTCCTTTTTGGTTGCCCATTGAATCAGTAGAAAAATCAACAGGAGAGAACCCGCAATTCCGCCCAATAGGGGCAAGGTACTAATGGCAAGTAATTTAAAAATAGCCTGACTGGCAACCTTGGCTTCTTGTTGTTGTAATGTTGTTTGGGATTGGGTTTGCTTCGTGACCGTATAAAGTCGCTCTAGGGCGCGGTAACGGAACCAGCCTTTTAAGTTTTGGTTTAAAGTTGCTTCGGCATTGTAGGCCACAACTGGAGGCTGACTCCACAAATCACTTAAAATCTTGGCAGTTTCTCGAAGATCGGCAGTTCTTGTATTGTTTGAGCTTAACTCAGTCAGTTTTTGCCAATCCTGTTGAGCTTCTGTCACTTTGTTTTGCTTTGCTTTCAGTAACCCGATTTTTAAATCTAATTGCTCTAGATTAAGGGTTTCTTTCGCGATCGCTTGTTTGAAAATTTTTTCTTGAGCGGGGTTAGCTTGAACTAATTTGAAATCCGTTGAACCCTTGGGTTGTAATCCAACCGTTTCGGTAAGCTTATTTAAATTGCTTTTTAAGTGTTCAAGATTTTTATTAATCTCTTTTTTAGCTGATTCATATTGTTCTTGGGCAATTTCGTAGGGCTTATCTCCTAGTAGAACTTGCTGCAAAGACTGAATTTGCTCTGAATTAAATGAACCATCTAAAACTTCTAAATTATTACGAATTTCAGACGCTTCTAATAACAAATTGGTTTGAGAAAGTTCTAAATTGGATTGAACCTGAGCCTCACTAAAACTATTAATCAAAGATAGAAAAAACGGAATTAAAGAAATAACGGTTAATACACTTAAAATTAATCGTTTGGTTGTCATAATTAGGTTAATAATTTAAATCAGTTTTTTAATCAGGATTTGACCAGATTAACACAAATGCTTCTGTTTTTCCTAGAATTCGATAATTTTTCTTTTCTATCTTATCAAAAAACTTTTCATCCAGTAATAGATAAGATGATTGGGCTAGTAATTCTTTGAGCTTATTTTCATCTACGGCTAAGACATGGCGATCGCTATAAAAATCCAAACTGGTGCGGCTGTAGGGAAAAGAAGTATAAACTAGAGTATTTTCAGGGGTTGATTGTTTAATTAATTGGGCCACAGGTTTAACGGGAAAAGCTTCATTTAATTCCCACACCCAAACAGGCGAAAGTAGGAAAAAAGTTAGGGTTAAATAAAGTCCAATAATTAACGTGGGGATAAATTGAGGCTGATTTTTAAAAAACTGAAAAGACGTTAAAAATAAGCTCATTCCTAACGTCAGAGAAATTAAAACTAAATAGCCTTTTTGTTCAAAGAAAGTAAAATAAATCGTGCCGCCCAATCCTACTAAACTACATAAAGCCAGTAAATAAAAAATTAAACGGGGATATTTACGGGGATGTTGCCACAGTTCATCTAAATAAGCTCCTGTTGCGAAGGCAAAAAAGATATAAAAAGGCATGATGTACCAAGGCAATTTGGTCGTCATTAAAGAAACCGTTGCAAAAAAGATGATGCCACCTGTTAACGTCAATTTTGCCCAG
The DNA here is from genome assembly GCA_964482215.1 of uncultured bacterium. Lineage (GTDB taxonomy): Bacteria > Cyanobacteriota > Cyanobacteriia > Cyanobacteriales > Microcystaceae > Snowella. The sequence continues at coordinate 29,631 of CAYZWO010000031.1, read as the reverse complement.
CTTTTTGGGTAATGTTTAACCGCTAAATAAAACCCAGGAATTGCAAAGAAAAGCCAAGGGGCAGCGTATTTTAATAATTCAACTGCATAAAACCAAACAGGCCCCGTATTTCCCTCTACCGCAGTTGAAAGACGATCAAAACTTTGGGATTGAAAATGAATTTTAATAAAGGTTTCGCCGTAGTGATTAATCTGTAGTCCATACCAGAGAGCAACGGGAATCAAACCCATTATTAATCCTATCCATAAATAGGGATTAAATAAAATTTTATATTGTTTATCTAAAATAATATAAATCAATAAAATGGCTCCCAGAGCCAATACTAAAATTCCTTTAGTCAAGGTAATTAAACTTAAGCCGATACCGATTGCGATTAACCAAGGGGGAGATTTTTTTCCTTTAACTAGTCCCAATATTGCTAATAAAAAAAAGGTGTTAACCATTCCATCAAGCATGGCTAATCGGCCTAATCTAACCACAGGTAAAAGGGTGAGATAAACGGAAGCGGAAAAAATGGCAGTCGAACGGTTAATAAAAATTTCTCGACCAATTAAATAAATTAACGGCACCCCTAAAGACGAAAGCAAAGCACTCGGAAGCCGAGAGGAAAAATCTGTGATATTAAAAACTAAATAACTAATATGAATTAACCAAAATAATAAGGGCGGCTTGAGTAAAAAGGGTTCGCCTTGATAGGTAGGATACAGCCAACTATTGCGTTGAAACATATCTTGGGAAACAGTGGCATAGTAACCTTCATCCCAATCGCGCAAGCTTACACTGCCTAAATTAATTAACCATAAAAATAAAGCCGCTACTGTTAATAAAATTGTCCATTGTTTATCGTTATAGTTTTTAAAATCAAGGATTTTTTGAAGTTGCATAGTTAACACAAACGGTTAGACGGTTTGCTTTACGTTTGCTTACTGAATTTTAGGCGATTACGCGATCGCTGTTTTCCAAAGCTTGACTTTGCATTCTAATTTACAATTGAAAAATCAAAGGAAAATAGATAATAATAAACCAATTAACGAGCAACTTGGGAACAGGACTTTGACAACGATGATGGATTTGCGGAATACTGAAGGTTTTGTCGTCGTAGGTGCAACGACAGGTCAAGTCATTGCCAGTCAGGTGGGCGGAATTGGTGTGGTCGGTGGTTTCGGTGGTATGGCATTAGGAACGCCTGTAATTGTCGTCGGTGGCGCGATCGCGGGGGCAGCGATTCAGGGAATTATTGAAAGCATCGAAACAGGGAACGTAAAAATTTTAGGCGTGACGACTGTTGGTTCCGTTTTAGGGGCAGGATTTTCCGCCGCAGTCGGTAATGTAGGCGTGGGGATCGCGGGCAGTGCCTTTGGGGTCGGGATGGCTACAATGGCAGCAACAGGGGGAATTTTTGCGTTAGGTGTTTACCAATTGCTGAAAAGGTTCACCAAAGGTCAAAGTAAGGAATCCTTTGCTCAAACCTTTGAACGAATGGAAGATCGGATCTCTGGGCAGGAACTTTATAACCAAACGCTGATGGCATTAGATCCCATGTTGGCAGAAGTTGCTTGGCTACAAAAAATGGCTCATTTGGAAGTAGAAGAAGAATTTCAAGCCTTAAAAGCAACTATTCAAAATAATTTAAAAGAAGAGAATAGTGATTACGTCTGGCATGATTTAAGCAACCAAACCGACTTGGAAGCGTTTAAACAGCAGTTGAATGATTATTTCCAAGCTGAAGAGGAACTTAAAACCAAAACTCTCTACGATTCCACCCAACCTGATACAGAAACAAATCAAATTATTATTACCAATCAAGCGGCTCCAAAGTGGAAAGCTACCGATTTACAGCATTTTGAATTTCCCGATGTCACAACTGTCGCGATCGCGCCCAATAATCAATACCTATTTAGCGGCAATAGTAACGGAACCGTTCATTTCTGGGATTTACAGACAAAGCAATTAGAATTTACCTTTATCGAAAGCCGAGAAGAAATTCAAGTGATCGCGGTTACACCTGACAATCATCAACTCTTAGCCGCAGGGTTTAACCGTCGCATTAGTGCTTGGAATATTCAACAAAAATCCCTTGTTTCTAAATTTTTTAGCCACAATTCTTCGCGCAGCCACGAACAAATTATTTCTGCTTTAGCCATTAGCCCTGACGGTAAATGGGTTGCCAGTGGTAGCCGCGATCAAAAAATCAAACTTTGGGGCAGAATAACGGGTCAATGGGAAAGAAACTTCAATGGTCATTCTAACTCCATTTCCGCCTTAGTTTTTACACCTGATAGCCAAACCTTAATCAGTGCGAGTGAAGATCAAACAATTCGTTTATGGAGTATTAATAACTCTAGCTCGCTTGCCGTTTTAGAAAGCCATTCTCAGCCAATTAATTGTTTGAAAATTACTGCTGATGGTCAATATTTATTTAGTAGCAGCGTTGATGGTCAAATTAATATTTGGAATTTAGCCCAAAAAACAATCATTCAATCAATTCATACAGGCTCTAAAATTCTATCTCTAGCCCTTAATGAACAATCAAATATTTTCGCGATCGCTAATTTTCAAGAAATTCAACTCTGGCATTGGGAAACAGGCGAATTGATAGAAAAATTAGAAGGTTGTCATCCGATTACCTTTAGCCATGATGGTCAAATTTTAGTCAGTGGAAGCCCTTCTCAAAAAGCCACTTTAAGAATTTGGCAACAAACCTTTGGCAATTCTGACAATAAAACCAACTTTTTTAACCTAGATCCTTCCCAAGAATGGTGGACAATTCTCGGCGTTTCTCCTGATGCTGACCCACAAGAAATTAAACTTGCTTATTATTACTTAGCTAAACAGTTCCACCCAGATCAAAATAATTCCCAAGAAGCAATCAAATCCATGCAAATCATTAACGAAGCCTATGCCCGATTCCGTAAACAATCAAGGAGTCATTAAATTGGTCGTGATTAGCCTTGTTAGGAAATAATGCGAAAAATGACTGAAATGTTTATCTAGAGTAGGCTTTGGAAATTCTCAACGACTCTTTTTTTTTCAGAAGGTAAGTTTATAATGCAAATGGGATAACCTTCATTTTTCTTGGTGATTCTAATTCATGGTTACAGATCCGCAACAATCCATATATTTGGCGGAATTTCTGACACTACCAGAAACGAAACCGGCCCAAGAATATATCAATGGCATTATCCAACAAAAACCGATGCCCATTCGAGTTATCAAAAATATTTTATATTGTTTAGAAAATGGAACCCAAATTTTGCTGGCGATTTGAATATTAGTATTGATGAACTATTTGGCTAGTTAATGTCTTAGCTTATGTTTTGGTACGATAAACAATTAATTGAAGATGACAAAATTACTTTAGCTATTAATAACCCTGGGTTAATTTATGGCACAACGGTTTTTACCACACTGCGAGTTTACGAAAAGTCCTTATCCCATCGTCTGACCCATTGGCAACAACACTGCGATCGCTTAACAAGAAGCCTAACAGAATTTCAATGGTCGTTTCCTGATTGGCAGGAAGTAACGGAAGCCGCAGAAGTTTTATTAAATCATTATCCTATTTTACGAATTGTGGTTTTTCCTGATGGTAAATTGTGGGTGACAGGACGCTTTTTACCTGATGATTTAGCGGATCGTCAACAGCAGGGAATTGATGGTTGGTTAGCAGATAAAGCGTTATTTCAACGGCCGCTTGCAGATTATAAAACGGGCAATTATTTAACCGCTTGGTTAGCCTTGCAAGAAGCCCAAAAGCAAGGAGCAAAAGAAGCCATTTTAGTTGATAGTCATCAGACTTGGTTAGAAACCAGTACAGGGAATCTGTGGGGATGGAAAGAGAATTGTTTTTGGACACCAACCGATGATGGCAGAATTTTACCTGGGATTATGCGATCGCAGCTTTTAAGTTACTTACAAAAAACAGGAATAAGGGTTAATCAAACGGAAGAATGGACACCTGATTTTATTCAAACTTTAGAGATGATTGCCTATAGTAACTGTGGGGTTGAAATTATTCCTTTTAAGACAATTTTTAATTCATCTCAATGTTTAAAATTTCAATCTTTTCCTGAAGCATTACAGCTATTGAAAAGTTATTTTTCTGACTAAATCCTTGTAAGTCAACCAAGGAAAATGGATTCTATCTGAAGAAAATCAGGAGCAACGAGAATCGTCCTCAAACCCTAATTCTAGCGTCTTATCCCAAGCTTTCAGGGCCACTTTCTGTCATAATTTAATCTGGACTTGTATTTTTTTGATCCACAAGTATCCCCCCTTCTGCTATCGGTGATGACTGAAATGGCTAGCTGTACGGCAGGAATTTAATTATCTAGGAGAAATCTTAGAATTTTTTTGTAAAAACGTATTATTCTTAGACGGTTCATTATGGCTCAACTTTCAGGTGCGTCCGATGTCCCAGATTTGGGTCGTCGTCAATTTATGAACTTACTCACCTTTGGAACGATTACTGGGATTGCTGCTGGCGCACTTTATCCTATCGTTAAATACTTTATTCCCCCCTCTAGTGGTGCAGCAGGTGGCGGTGTGACGGCAAAAGACGCACTGGGCAATGATGTGATTGTCAGTGAGTTCTTACAAGCCCATAACGCTGGCGATCGCACCTTAGCTCAAGGTCTTAAAGGTGATCCGACCTACCTCGTGGTGACAGGCGACAAAACCATTGAAAATTATGGTATTAACGCGATCTGTACCCACTTGGGTTGTGTTGTGCCTTGGAATGCTAATGAAAATAAATTTATGTGTCCTTGCCACGGCTCCCAATACAACTCGGAAGGAAAAGTCGTGCGTGGCCCTGCGCCCCTCTCTTTAGCTTTAGCTCATGCCACGGTGACCGAAGACGACAAAGTAGTCTTTACACCTTGGACAGAAACCGATTTCCGTACCAACGAAGATCCTTGGTGGGCTTAATCGAGATTTTAATAAAGCAATTTGAAACTGTTAACCTTATTTTATTTGACCTACAGATGAGAACGCCTGATTTTTCGGGACTGTGGCAACAGGGCAAAAAAGTATCCCTTAGTATCGCTTTAGCGGCGATCGCCACGATTACCCTATTTTTGTTTAGTGATATAGTCGCTCCCCAATCGGCTGCTGCCTATCCTTTCTGGGCCCAGCAAACGGCTCCTCAATCCCCTAGAGAAGCAACGGGTCGTATCGTTTGTGCTAACTGCCATATTGGCCAGAAGCCCGCAGAAATCGAAATTCCCCAATCCGTCCTGCCCGATACCGTTTTTGAAGCAGTTGTTAAAATTCCCTATGACCTCAGCAGTCAGCAAGTTTTAGGGGATGGCTCTAAAGGTGGCTTAAACGTGGGTGCTGTTTTAATGTTGCCCGATGGCTTCAAAATTGCTCCCACTGATCGGATTCCCGAAGAAATGAAGGAAAAAATCGGCGGCTTATTCTATCAGCCCTACCGTGAAGATCAAGAAAACGTTGTTATTGTTGGCCCCTTACCTGGTGAACAATATCAAGAAATTGTTTTCCCTGTTCTCTCTCCTGATCCTGCAACCAACAAAAACCTCCACTACGGTAAATATTCCGTCCATTTAGGCGCGAATCGTGGTCGTGGACAAGTTTATCCCACGGGTGAATTAAGCAATAACAACGTCTTCAAAGCACCCTCTGCTGGAACCATCAGCCAAATCAATAAGGTTGAAGCAGGTGGCTACGAAGTTATCTTAAACACGGAAAAAGGTGATGAAACCGTTACCATTCCTGCTGGCCCTGATTTAATCGTTTCAGAAGGTCAAACCGTTGCTGCGGGTGAAGCGTTAACTAATAATCCTAACGTTGGTGGTTTTGGTCAAAAAGATACCGAAGTGGTTCTGCAAAATCCCACTCGCATCAAGTTCTTAATTCTCTTCTTAGCGTCCATTATGTTGGCTCAAATTCTCTTGGTTGTTAAGAAGCGTCAAATCGAGAAAGTCCAAGCGGCTGAACTCGAATTTTAAGTTAATCTTAAATATCAAATTTTCTGTAGGGGCGTAATTGTTTACGTCCTTTTTTTATGGTTTTCCGTCCTAACTCAAGCGAAAAGCTATAATAGCTCCATGACGTAGGGGATCAGGATTGATGGCAACTTTAACAAAATCCAAACTTACTTTCAAAGATTTTTTATCCCAATGTCCAGAAGAAGGTCAGTTTGAATTGATTGATGGGGAAATTGTCGAAATGGTGAATACTCGGCAACATAAAGATATTGCTGATTTTATTATGAAAAAAATTGATCAAGAAATTGATCGATTAGCTTTAAATTTTGTGGTTAAGCAAAATGTGCCCATCAGAACTATTAATAAAAAAGGAATTGAACAAGGCCGAGTTCCTGATGTTAGCGTCATTGATCGATCTCTGTGGCGTTCTGCCCCTACCGATTATGGTGCATTAACTGATCCAATTCAATTAGCAGTCGAAGTAGTTTCTACCAATTGGGAAAATGATTATGTGGACAAGCTCTATGAATATGAGCAATTAGGAATTCAAGAGTATTGGATTGTGGATTATTTGGCGCACTGCGAAGCAGATCCCTGCGGGATCGCTAGTCGTGCCCTATTAGGCAATCCTAAAGTTCCGACTATTTCTATTTATAACTTAAACGAAAATAAGCAATATAAGTTACAACAATTTAGAAGTGAGGACTTAATTCAATCCCCTACGTTTCCGACCTTAAATATTACAGCTATTCAAATTTTTCAAGCTTAAAAGTATTTTGAGGGATTACCTAAAACATAACGCAATAAACCAACAAGCGGTTGTTCTTGAGTAAGAATTTGTCGCAAAATAGTGAGTCCTGATTCAATTTCTCTTAGGGCGATCGCGTTTTGATATTTTAGATGTACACTTAGATGTACAGATGGAGTTTAAGCCAATGCTATCCAATATTCCTATCACTGAAGCAAGACACGAGCTAACCTCATTACCTGAAAAACTGACCCAACAAGGTGGAACGCTTGCCATTACTCGCAGAGGTAAACCTGTTTTAGCCGTGATGACTTGGGAACATTACGAAGCAATACTCGAAACCTTGGAAATTTATGGTGATGCTAATTTGATGGCTAATCTACGTCAAGGAATTGCTGAAGCACAATCCGAACAAGGGATAGATTGGGAAATTGCTAAACAAGAATTAGACTTGTGATGTATCGCATCATTATTCAACCAACCGCCCTCAAATTATTAAAAGAAATCAGCGATCGCCGCATTCGTCAAAAAATCACTGATCGCATTGAGAAGCTTAAAGAATCTCCTGAAATGCAAGGGAAACCATTGCTAGGCGAATTAGACGGTTATTACAGTGTGCGAGCAGTCGGACAGAGATATCGCATCATTTACGCGGTCAATAACACTCAAATTACCGTCTTGATTGTGGCGTTAGGTATTCGTAAGGATGGCAGCAAGCAAGATGTATACACGCTTACCAAAAAATTGTTGAGATTAGGTTTGTTAGATACACCAGACGAGTAGCAAGATTAGAACTTGTGAGACAAGGCGATGGAAGCAAAAGTAAAAATGTCTATTCAATTAGATCTGGGGTTAACCAAAAGATGAGAATACCGTAAACTATTGGTGTTATTCCCTTATTGACCCTAACCATGCTGTTTTCTCCTAACCCCATCAAATTTGGTACCGACGGTTGGCGCGGTGTAATTGCCGCCGATTTTACCTTTGAACGTGTGGCTCGTGTTGCGGCTATTGCGGCGCAGGTGTTAGCAAGCAATTATGGAACAGGACGCGATCGCCGAATTATTGTGGGTTATGACCGACGCTTCATGGCAGAAGATTTTGCCAAATTGGTTGCCCAAACGGTTCAAGAACAGGGTTTTGAAGTTTATTTATCCACTTCCTATGCACCGACTCCCGCTTTTAGTTGGGCAGCCAAACATGAGAATGCGTTAGGTGCTCTGGTTTTAACCGCTAGTCATAATCCTGCAAAATATTTGGGATTAAAGGTAAAAGGCGCGTTTGGGGGGTCAGTCGGGCCTGAAATTACGCAACAAATTGAAGAATTATTAGATAAACCTGTTGAAGTCGCCGAGCAACCTGGCAAAATTGTTGATTTTGATCCGTGGCCCAGCTATGTCAAAGGTTTACAGGCAATGGTTAATGTTGCACCCATTCGTTCCGCCATTGAACAGGGGAAATTACGAGTTTTTGCGGATGTGATGCACGGTGCAGCCGCAGGGGGATTAGCCCGTTTATTGGGTTGTGAGATTAACGAATTAAACAGCGATCGCGATCCCTTATTTGGGGGAGCCTCTCCTGAACCCTTAGCCAAATACGTTCCTGAATTATTGGAAACCTTACAACAGGAAGCAAAACGGGGCGGTCAAGAAATTCGTATCGGGTTAGTGTTTGATGGCGACTGCGATCGCATTGCGGCGGTGGACGGTCAGGGAAATTTCTTAAGTTCTCAGGGGTTAATTCCCATTTTGATTGATCACTTGGGACAAAATAAGGGATTAAAGGGTGAAGTCGTCAAAACGGTTAGCGGTTCGGATTTATTTACCTTTCTAGCCGAACTTTACCAGTTACCTGTCTTTGAAACTCCGATTGGTTATAAATATGTCGGCGATCGCATGATGGCAACCTTAGCCTTAGTTGGAGGGGAAGAATCGGGCGGAATCGGGTATGGAAATCATATTCCTGAACGGGATGCCCTGTTGTCTGCATTGTATGTCTTAGAAGCCATTGTGGAATCAGGCAAAGATATTAGCGATCTTTATGGGGAATTACAGAAAAAAGCCAATTTCTTCAGTGAGTATGACCGCATTGATCTGCCCCTTGCCAGCATGGAAACGCGAGCTAAATTACTCGATAGCTTAGAAAAACAACCCTTAACCGAAATTGCAGGCCAAGCCGTTACTGATTGCATTACCAAAGACGGCTATAAATTCCGCATGAGTGGCGGTGGTTGGTTATTAATTCGCTTCAGCGGTACGGAACCTGTGTTAAGACTTTACTGCGAAGCTCCCAATAATGAGCGAGTACAGGAAGTCTTACTATGGGCAAAAGATTGGGCTAATTCAATTGATTAAAAGCCAGCATCTTGGCAATAGCAGGTATATGAGTTATGCAAGATTTAGCGATTGTTGAAACGACAGCAACAGTTTTTTCTGCTTATTCTCCTGACTGGAGTTTAGACTAAAAGAGAAAGTCAATTTCTGGAGTTACATATTCTAGGACTTGCTCACGCACTGTTTTTTCCAGCATTACCAAGGTTTTGACTTGTTCAGGTTCTGTTTGTTCGTACAAGATTGCTGCTATTGCTTGAGCGTATTCTTTTAGGGAGGCTTCTTGTTCTAATGTCATCATTGCCTTCTATCCTCTTGAGTTACTTTTTTATCACGACTTCCTTTTGCAAAGGTGACATGCTCCCAGTTACTTTTCTCCTTTCGATTACCTTACCTTTTTCTAGCGGCTTACCAGTAATTTGAATAGAACAGTCTGTTTGTTTAGTATTGGGGCTAACTTTTACCTGATAAGTGCCTTCACCGCGAATATTGGTGTACGCGATCGCACCTGATGTGGTTTTACCCTGGGCATCGCTGTTAAACCAAGCCAATTTATCTTTACGGTCATATAACCGCATCTTTAGCGTGCCATTTTCTTGATAAATGGTTGCCGTGTTGCGGGTTTTACCTTGGCAAACAACAATGGTTTCTTCTGCCGCGATCGCAGGTAAAGAAACACTAAATAATAGTGCAGTAAAAGTTAATAAGGGAATATTGAGAGATACAATAAAGGGTTGGAGTTTCATGATGATACTTATTAAGTTCTACTACGTAGATCTGCACTATCCAAGCTTAGTTTCTAACAGATTATCATCACAAGCAAAATCATAAGACGGAAAACTATAGCATTTTCACTTTTTGAATATCGCGCCACTATTTCAGACAAATTACAATTTCATGTTCATCTATACGCCTCATTACAAACCGAATCAGCTTCTCTGTGGCCAAGGACAAACGGCACTCATTACGGGGTGGACGGTTCGGCAATCGTTAGCGAAACAGTTAGCAACCGAAGAATACGCAGTTATTGGTAATCTCTACAGCCCGACTAGAGGCATCAGCCCGTTAATTCGTAATTTATTGGCTAATCCCCATGTACGTTACCTCGTTATTCTCAATGCGACACGGGAAGATAAAAATGCGGGTGGTTGTCAATGTTTGCTGGATTTTTTTGAGCAGGGTTTTACCGCAGGAAAAAGTGATACAGGTCGGGATTGTTGGGTGATTAATTCCCCAATTACAGGTTACGTTGATACGGAAATTCCCGCAGAGGTGTTAGAGCAGTTACGGCGATCGCTGAAAGTTGAGATGGTCACGAACATTGCGGATGCGGTCAAAGTCGTTAAAGAATTAGCAGTTCAGACTCCCTTAGAACCTTGGGGAGAACCCTTATTATTTCCGCAAGTAGAATCTGTCCCAACAGTATTACCTGGCCCTCGTTACGGCCATCGCATCGAGGGAAAAACCATTGCTGAAACTTGGGTCAAGATTCTCCATCGCATCAAAACAACAGGAACCCTTCGGCCAACAGGCTATGACGGTAAATGGCAAGAATTAATTGATCTGGTGGCTGTCATTACTGATGAGCCAGACAGTTTTTATTTTCCTGAGCCAAATTATTTACCGATTGATCCGCCGTTTATTAAAGAATATATTCCCCAAATTTTGGATGATGCACCCTATACGGAAGGGGTTAAATATACCTATGGTCAACGGTTGCGCTCTTGGTTTGGACGAGATCAAATTGAGCAGGTCATTCTCAAATTAATTGGAGAAATTGACGCAGCGAGTGGGGTAATGTCTTTGTGGGATGTGAAGGATCACGAAAAAGGCGGAAGTCCTTGTTTAAATCATCTTTGGGCGAGGGTTGTGGATAATGAATTATCGTTAACGGCGACGCTTCGTAGTAATGATATGTTTGCTGCTTGGCCTGCGAATGCGATGGGTTTACGTGCGCTTCAGCAATATATCCGAGATGAAATTGCGAAACGTTCTGAGTTTGATTTAACAATGGGCCCGTTAATTACGATTAGTCAATCGGCTCATATTTATGATGATACGTGGGAAAATGTAGACAAGTTAATTGCAACCCAATATACTCAAATTGTCAGTAAGCGAGATTATTTTGATCCTTCGGGTAATTTTGTTATTGAGCTACAGGATAATCAAATTGTGGTGAACCACATGACTCCAGGAAGCGGTGAAGTGGTGGCTTGTTATTCAGGTAAAAATCCGTTAAAGTTAATCCGAGAAATTTGTGCGGCTTCTCCTGCTATTCAACCTGAGCATATTGGTTATTTAGGAATTGAGTTACAAAAAGCTTCAGATGCGCTAAAAAATGATAAGTTTTATACTCAAGATCAATAATTTTATTCTTTTAAACAAATTCTCTATTTTTTAAAAATTAAAAAATGATTTGGTAGTAAATTCATTAATGTTTCTTACAGACTCTGCTGATATCTCTCGGATTCATGTTTCTTCAAAACTCAATCGTCAACAGCGTGATGAACTTGGACAATTTTTAACCCCTGCGGCGATTGCTCGGTTCATGGCAAAACAGTTTAATAATTTATCAGAGCACATACATTTGCTAGATCCTGGGGCGGGGATAGGAACATTGACAGCAGCCTTTGTTGAACAAATATTAGCAAAACCAGAAAAGATTAAAAGTTGTTTGATTACTGCTTATGAAATTGAATCAAGCTTTATACCAGAATTAAAGCAATGCTTAGACGAATGTTGTATGGCTTTAGAAAAAAAAGGCATCCAAGCTAATTATCGTTTACAGCAGAAAAGCTTTCTTGAATCCTCTGGTCAATTGAATTCATCTTTTATCAAAAATTTGCCAGTTCATTTTACTCATGCAATTTTAAATCCGCCGTATAAAAAAGTAAACAACCAATCCGTTGAGAATCAAATTCTTCTTCAAAATGGAATTAAAACCGTTAATTTATATAGCGCATTTGTGTGGTTAGCAATGCTACAACTTTCTGAGGATGGGGAAATGGTTGCTATTACACCTAGAAGTTTTTGTAATGGCTCTTATTATCGTCCTTTTCGTCAGGCTTTGTTGGAAAATATGCAATTACAAAAAATCCATATTTTTGAGAGTCGCTCAACAGTTTTTTTAGATGACGATATTTTACAAGAAAATATTATTTTTAACGCTATTAAAAACTCAAAAAAAACTGATTATATAGAAATAACAAAAAGCTTGAACGGTGAGACAGAAGAGAGTTTAAAATTTCCTTATCAACAAATTATTGATTTTGATAATCCTGAAAATTTTATTTATATAATAACAGATTCTTTTGGTAGTGCTTTAAAAAAGCAAATGGAACAGTTTTCATTTAGCTTAGATCAATTAGATATAAAAGTATCAACAGGCCCAGTTGTTGATTTTCGTCTTAAGTTTGCTTTAAAAAATTGTATAGATCCACAAACTGTTCCTCTTTTTTACCCTGAGACAATCCAATCCAATACAGTAATTTTTCCTCCCAAAAATCCGCGTAAACCCATTGCCATTGAAAACAATCAAAAGACGAAAAAATGGTTAATCCAATCTGGCTGGTATGTATTAATTAAACGATTTACCGCTAAAGAAGAGAAACGTCGTATTGTGGCTGCAACTTGTTCTCCATGCAATTTTCCTTTTATAGGGATAGAGAACCATCTTAATTATTACCACGCTAAAGGGGAAAGTTTGAACCCTAATCTTGCACGGGGATTAACAGCATTTTTAAACTCTACCTTATTTGATTTATATTTTCGACAATTTAGTGGACATACGCAGGTTAATGCTACAGATTTACGCAGAATCAAATATCCTAGTAAAGATCTGCTAATTAAATTGGGCAGTCAAACTGAAAATGTGGATCTTACTCAAACTCAACTTGATATTCTTGTTCATGAAACCCTATCTATTATGAAAGAAGCAATTGATGCTGTTCATGCAGTGCAACGCATTGAAGAAGCTTTGGATATCCTTAAGAGAATTTCTGCGCCAAAAGAGCAACAAAATGAACGTTCTGCTCTTTGTCTACTTGCGTTAGCCAATATTGAACCAAATACTTCTTGGAATCAAGCCTCCTCTCCAAAACGAAGAATTACAGAAATGATGGATTGGTTTCGTGATTATTACGGAAAGCAATATGCGCCCAATACCCGTGAAACGGTTCGGAGACAGACCATGCACCAGTTCGTACAAATGGGTATTGTGATTGAAAATCCTGATCAACCTGACCGACCTATTAATAGTCCTAAATGGTGTTATCAATTACACCCGCAAGTACTATCTTTACTTCAATCTTATAACACTGACCAGTGGGAAAATGCTCTTCAAAACTATTCTATTTCAATTACCAATTTATTACAGGCTAGGAGTCGAAATATAGCGATGATTCCTGTTAGTTTACCCGATGGTCAAGCGATACAGCTTTCATCAGGGGGACAAAATGTACTAATTAAAGCTGTTTTAGAAAGTTTTTGTCCAAGATTTACGCCTGGTGGATTAGTATTATATGTTGGCGACGCTGGCGATAAATTTATTATTAATAAAACACAACAATTTCGAGAAATCGGGCTTGAATTAGATCCTCATGGTAAGATGCCAGATTTAGTTATTTACCATCAACAAAAAGATTGGCTGGTATTGATAGAAGCTGTAACGAGTCATGGCCCAGTTAATTTAAAGCGTCACAATGAATTAAAGAGTCTTTTTGGAGCTAGTCGTAAAGGATTAGTTTTTGTTACTGCTTTTCCAAGTCGTAAAGACATGGCTCGGTATTTAGCTGAGATTTCTTGGGAAACGGAGGTATGGGTGGCAGATCAAGCTGATCACCTTATTCACTTTAATGGAGAAAGATTTCTTGGCCCTTATGAAACCCCACAGAATTTTTCTTAAAATTTTCTATCAAGATTCAGGCTCAAATAATTTATTTAACAGCATTAACTATGTCTAACCTCGAAGCGCAAAGACCAACTTGGGATGAATATTTTTTAATGATGGCGAAATTGGCGGCGACTCGTTCGACCTGTTTAGCTTTTCCTGTTGGTGCGGTGATTGTGAAAGATCGTCAAATTTTGGCAACGGGTTATAACGGTTCGCCTTCGGGTTCGGTTCATTGTACTGCTCAAGGTTACTGTTACCCTGGGTTGGAAACCTGTGCTGCTTCGAGTACCCTGCCATCCCGTGCCATTCATGCCGAAGCCAACGCGATCGCGCAAGCGGCTAAACATGGTATTTCGACCCAAGGCAGTAGTATTTACGTCACCTTAGAACCTTGTATTTCCTGCTTAAAATTAATTATCTCGGCAGGAATCAAAGAAGTATTTTATGAAACGGATTTTGTCAAAGGCGATAAGGTTTTAGTCCGAGATTCTTTTAAAGCTGAAGGCTTAGTGACTTTAAAGCAAATTAGCTTATCAGACAGTACGGCTCAACGAGGCAGTTCGTTTCTTTTAAATCCCATTTCTATTTTGAAATAAGGCTGATTTTGGCTAATTTTAAATTAATTTACCCTAGCTCCCTACTCTATTGCGGGAAGGATCACCTAAGAAAATTTCATCATTTGGGCCAGGGTTTAAATCGGTTGGTAAAATCGTCCAATGTTTAGCTAAACGTTGCAAAACCTTATCCTGTTCGGCTCGTAGGCGATCAAAGTTACTGCCGCCATTAATAATGGTGAACCAAACAATGCCCCGTTCTTGGGTGGGAATAATACCCGCTAAGGCACTGACTTGATTTAAGGTTCCTGTTTTGACGGTTAATCCTTTGGGCATACTGCGCCATTCTAAGGTTCCTTTGCGATCGCGCCCCATGACAGGAAAAAAATCTGCTAGGGTCATCGAAGTTGGTTTTAACTTCTCTTGTAAAGCCATATTAACGTCACCGCACGGGGAGAAATGCGATTTTCAACTGCTAAGCCTGACCCATTTTTTAATTGAATCTCACCAGGCGGAATCTTTGCTAAGGCTGAAACTCGATCAACAACAACGCTGGCTCCTCCGACTTCCTCGGCTAACATTTCTGCCATGTCGTTATTACTGTAAATATTCATCTGTTTGAGCAATTGGCCCAAGGTTAAAGACTGATGGCGTAGTAATACTGGGGCATCGGTAGGCGCACCTGGCTGAATTTTAATGTCTCCTTTAATAACCACTTCAGGGCGGGCCGTATCGGGTGGAAGTTCTTCGTAAGCTTTTTTGATTAATCCCGACCAATCTTCACTGTTTACAGCCTGTTTAAATAAAGCCCCTGCAATGAGCGGATCGTTTTTGAAATTCATGGCGAAATTTCCGGTAATAATTAAATCGCCGGTAACTTCTCGAATCCCCAATTGATTTAACGCATTACCAACCGCGATCGCTTCTTCCCAAACAAACAGCGGATCACCACCACCTTCAATCAGTAAATCCCCCTGTAATACTCCATTAGCAACAGTTCCCAAGGCATAAAGACGGGTTTCAAACCGATGGTTAATATCCCACTTATCCAATGCAGCTAAACTGGTTGCGATCTTGGTTAACGATGCGGCTGAAACAGGTACAGTTTCTTGATTTTGGACTAAATAAGCCCATTCGGACTGAATCCAAAGTCCCTGACGGTTTGGATCGTAACCTTTCGCGGCCAAGGTCTTGAGGTAATCTTGAAAAATTTCGGTAACAACGGGATCGGTCTGAGTCGGCACATCAAACACTTTGGCTTGCTCCCAAGCAATCGTCGGTAAGGGTTCCAATTCCTGAGTATTTCCTCCCCACAATAGCGATAACAAACCGAGAACGGCCAAACTCATCCCATCGATCATGCTTGTTCTTCCTCAAACCGCTACGAATTTACCAAGTAGTATTTTAAGCACTTTTAAAAATTGCGTCTATAATTCCTGATAACGCCGTAATAAGCTTGGTAACAAAAATTAATCAGTCAATAACCTTAAATACCGAACAAGATTAAGTTGTACATCATGCATAACAATCGATGATTACAAGGATTTTTAGAGTCAAAGTTCCTAAAGCTCTTCATGCTGAGTTTGAACAACAGTTTTTAACTATTTCGGTTCTCAGAGTGCGGAGTCAAGATGGCTGTGCTTCTGTTTCGGTTGGTAAACCAACAATCTGGCAACCTGAAGAATATTTGATGATTACACAATGGTTAAGTACAGAATCTTTAGAGAACTTTGCTGGGAAGAATTGGAATCAAGCAGTTATTCCGCCTGGCATGGAAAAATATGTGCTTGAATGTTGGACTCATCATTATGAAAACCTTGATCCGTAGTTGCAATTTATAGTTGTTGCTTAAAACATATCTTCTAGGCACCTTAGAATGGCAGAATCAAGGTTACAGACTATATCCGATTTTGTTTTTACTAATTATTGAAAACCTTGTCAATTAAGAGAAAGTTGTTGTATATGAGGTTAACTAGGGTTTTCCGTTTCACCTTTTTCAAGGTTTGCCGTAGATACCGTTTTATCTTCTTCTAACTGGGCTTGCATTTTAATCGAGTCTTCTATAACCTGAGCTTCCCGTTTAAATTCGGACTCAAATTCTTTGGACGCATCCTGAAAACTCTTGAGCGTCTTTCCTAAGCTCCGTCCAATTTCAGGTAATTTTTTGGGGCCAAATACCAACAGGGCAATGATTACAATCAACGCCATTTCAGGTAAGCCAATGCCAAAAACGTTCATCTAGATCCCTCATACGACATTATCAATGGAAAAAGACCCCAGAAAATCTGGGATCTGGATTGTCAATAACAGACTGCCAATCTGGAAATGCAGACTTTTTAGCCTCTCCAGTCCACGGTAAATCCTTCTAAGAGCAGAGAGGAGTTGTAGATTTGCAGGATGATCAGCAGAAAAACCAAAAACAGTAACATAAATACCCCCATAACAGGAGTAGTTCCCCAACCAGGGACGACTTTACCGTATTCTGAATTTAAGGGTCTGAGAATATCTCCTAACCGAGTACGCTGTGCCATAGATTACCCGTGGTATGTGTAAATTAGATTTTGTAATGTTCTGTAATATTATAGGAAAATAGGTATCATATTCAATCTCGCCCTATGGAATCTGCAACAGTTCTTAGCATCACGTTCGCGGTTATCTTGATCGGTATTACAGGATTTGCAATTTATACTGCTTTCGGCCCACCGTCTGCTAATTTAGCCGATCCCTTTGAAGATCACGAAGACTAATTTTTGAGATAACTTTTAGATAACATTTTGAAATCGGTCAATTCGGTTAGCAGTCAGTTATCAGGCTGCAAACCCAGTTTTTTATCATCCAATTTTCTATGGGGTATTTTCTGCGGAATCAGGCTTAAAAGGCTCGGTATGGTGGAATTTTTCTAAGTTAATGAACCATTGCCCCTTATCGGTTTGGGCAAAAATATCGACAAATTGATGATTCCAAAGTAAGTGATCCATTGAATAGGCATAGCGAGTATGGATCGTCTGGGAAAAGGTTTCATCTAATCCTGTTAGGCTAATCCAAATTTCACATTGTTGTTTTTTTAGCTCTTCTAAGGATCGGTGATAGAAGGGACTATTTTCGTCAATGGGGTGCATCACTAACCAACTTAAGGCAAAGACAGGACTCTGCGATCGCAGCAAGGGCAGGTCATAAAAACGCCGCAATTTGTGACCTTCGGCTGTCATTTCATCCCGCAAAAAACTAACCCGTACTTGAGCTTCTAAAATTCGGTTATCCCGTCGATTAGCTGCCCGAAACATCAACGTAGGAATGCCATCAAAGGGACAAATCACCGCAACTTCACTGAACAGCACTCTAGAAGTCGGTTTAGCAAAGCGAGCAAACATCAGCCCCGTTAAAATCGCAATACACAATAAGCCAATAAAAATTTCGACCGCCACCAGAAGCTGAGCCGCCAAATTTTGAGGATACATGGAGCCATAGCCGACCGTTGATAGGGTGTGAATGCTGAAAAAATAAGCATCTTTATAAGAACCTGGCTCTGCATTGGCGATACTGCTTTCTGTGATTAAATACAGCCAAGCAAAAATCGCATTTAGCCCAAAATAAAATAAAAAGATAACCAGCAAGAATTTTCGCCAAGAAATCACCAATAGCCAGTGGTAGAGGTCACTTCTGAAGGGATTTAACCAAATTAGCCAAGGATAATGTAGCTGTGGCTCAGTAGGACGCATCGATTTGATCAAGCGGATGTTGTCACGCGATCGCGGATTTAAACGATTCCTTGGGGTAGGTGGCTGCATGGTGAGTCAAGGGAAATTTTTTGAAAAAGAGTGGTCAGATCAAAATCGTTATGAGTATGATATAGTTGTAACAAATCGTAATGATCATCAATTCCTAAATTTATTCCATTAAAGGAGAATCACGACATGACGGAATGTTTACGAGTTGGTCAAGCTGCTCCCGACTTTACAGCTACAGCAGTTGTTGACCAAGAGTTTAAGACCCTTAAGCTGTCGGATTATCGTGGCAAATATGTTGTCTTATTTTTCTACCCCTTAGACTTTACCTTTGTTTGCCCCACCGAAATTATCGCTTTTAGCGATCGCTACGAAGAGTTTAGTAAATTAAACACCGAAGTTTTGGGTGTTTCCGTTGACAGTGAATTTTCTCACTTAGCTTGGATTCAAACTGATCGCAAAAATGGTGGATTAGGCGATATTTCCTATCCTTTGGTTGCTGACCTCAAAAAAGAAATTAGCACTGCTTACAATGTTCTCGATCCTGATGCTGGCGTTGCATTACGCGGTCTGTTCATTATCGACAAAGATGGCGTTATTCAACACGCGACCATTAACAACCTTTCCTTTGGCCGTAGCGTTGATGAAACCCTGCGTACTTTGAAAGCGATTCAATACGTTCAATCTCACCCCGATGAAGTTTGCCCCGCAGGTTGGCAAGAAGGGGACAAAACAATGGTTCCCGATCCCGTTAAGTCCAAAGTTTACTTTGCGGCTGTGTAATTGAATTAATACCAAATTATCCCCCCAGCCCCCTTAGTAAGAAAGGAAGCCGTAGACAGGGGGATTCATGATGGGAATCAGGTAGTTTATTTACTTGATTCCTTTCTTTTTGATTAATTATCGACCCAAATCGTGTAGGGCATGAATTCGTTGTTGACATTCTCTCGTAATCCCTTCAATATCTTCCCGTTTACTAGAAGCAGGGGGAGGAATTAATTCTCCGATACGAATGGTGACAGGAACTCGACGGGGAACATTTGAGCCTTTTTTGACAATTTTTTCCGTTCCCCAAAGACTGACGGGCAATAGGGGGACTTGGGCTTTTGCGGCGATCATGGCGGCTCCTAATTTCGGGTTATGAATCCTTGCATCAGGGGTTCGGGTTCCTTCCAAAAAAACACCCACGATCCAACCTTCATCTAAGGCATTTAAAGCAGCTCGAATAGCTCCGCGATCGCCTGAACCTCGTTTGACGGGATAGGCCCCATAAAGCCGAATTAAATCTCCAAACACAGGAACCTGAAATAATTCTTCCTTGGCCATAAAGGCAACAGGACGACGCAACGAAACGGATAAAAAGGGCGGATCAAAATTACTGGCATGATTACTGACGGCGATCGCTGGGCCTTTAATGGGTACATTCTCGATGCCATAGACCTTTCCGCCTAAATAGAGATGTAAAATCGGATTGACTACCGACCACTTCAACCCCCGATAGAGGGCAAGACTTGTCGCAGGTTCACGGAGTCTGGGCGTATTCTTCATAGCGTGTCGTTACTCGTCATCCGAAAGAGCATCTTTAAACAGTATTATCTATTATGAATATCAATAAATACCCCCCTTTACAACTGCGAGAATCATTGAGGGGTAAAGTCAGCCGAGTTACAAAAAAGTTACAAAAAAAGAATCAAAACTTTATGAAATTGCCTCTATTCCCTTGGGCAAAGACATTGTAAACT
This sequence comes from uncultured bacterium, assembly GCA_964482215.1. GTDB lineage: Bacteria > Cyanobacteriota > Cyanobacteriia > Cyanobacteriales > Microcystaceae > Snowella. Next base: position 9,690 of record CAYZWO010000031.1, on the reverse strand, counting down.
TACCTTTGTTAAAACTATATTTGTTAAAACGATAGAGGATGCGACATGGAACTGGACTATCCTGAAGACCTAAAATACTTAGACAGCCACGAATATGTACGGCTCGAAGGAGAGATTGCGACGGTTGGGATTAGTGCCTTTGCGATCGATGAACTGGGAGATCTGGTATTTTTGGAATTGCCAGAAGTCGGTGATCAGGTAGAAGCAAATGAAACCTTCGGCTCCATCGAATCGGTTAAAGCCACTTCAGATTTATACTCCCCCGTTTCGGGAACGGTTACGGATCGCAATGATGCCATGATTGAATCTCCCGAATTGATTGCCGAAGATCCCTATGGCGACGGTTGGTTAATTAAGGTAAGGGTTGATAATCCTGATGATGCGTTAATTGATACGCTGTCGGCTGAGGAATATCGCTCGCAGTTAGAAGGGGATAGTTAGATTTTGTAATCTGTAACGGCATGGGGTTACATTTGGGCTTGCTTTTGGGTGTAACCTCTGAGTTATAATTTATCGTTTCAGAGCTAAGGTTAAACCATCGGCGATCGCGAGAACACTAAGACTAATGCGATCATCGTGGTAAAGCTTTTCATTAAACTCTCTAATGGCTTGGGTTCGTTTATCTTGGTCAGTAGGAGCAGCCACTTGACCAGACCACAGCACATTATCAATTAAAATTAGACCCCCTGGACGCACCAACGTCAGCGATCGCTCGTAGTAATTTTCATAATTTCGTTTATCCGCATCAATAAAGACGAAATCAAAAGTTCCTATTTCTTCTGCTGCAATTAATTGATCTAACGTGTCTAAGGCGGGAGCAATGCGTAAATCAATTTTGTGATCGACCCCTGCTTTTTGCCAAAACTCCTGCGCGATCGCGACATATTGATCACTAATATCACAGGCAATCACTTTTCCCTCAGACGGTAACGCCAAGGCAACCGCTAACGCACTATAACCCGTAAAAACCCCAATCTCTAACGTCTTTTTCGCTCCCATTAATTGCGCTAACAACGCCATCAATTGACCTTGTTCGGGCGAAATTTGCATTCGTCCCATCGGTAACTTCGCTGTTTCTTCCCGTAATTGTCGTAAAATCTCAGGCTCCCTTAAAGAAATAGATTGAATATAGGAAGCAATATTAGACTCTAAACCTGTATTTTTACTCATAAATCCACATTATTGGGCAACCAATTTTCATCTAAAGCTTGTTCAGGAGTCAAGATAGGATTAATAGGAAAAATATCGTCAGATAATCCCGTTTTTACAATCGTAATATCTCTTGCATCTTGATAACATTCTTCAAAAATTTCTAAAAAATAGGGCTTTAAACTGGGATTCTTTTTAAGCACCCGTTTGATTTGTTTTCGTTGTTCAATAATCGCTCCTTTCCAGCCCCGTTGATTATAATCCCTTTCTTGAAACCAATAGGCTAACTTTAATAAATGCTCAAACAAAACTATTAAACGACTTTCTAATTGATTTTTTTGTTCGTTCCCCAACGCTTCTAATTCCTCTAAAACATGATGCCAATCAACGATGCTAAATTGCTGATTTTGAATTTGTTGTCGAGTCGTTTCTAACCATTGATAAAAGTCATTAGCATACTCAGATTTTTCAATTTCATTGTTTAATAATAAAGGATTCATTCGACTAAATTTTGGTGATCAATAGAGGGGACTAAAAATAAAATTTCTTTGCATCTTATCCCCCTAAATCTTCCTTAGTAAGGGGGACTGATAATTGTTAATTTGCCTGTTTCTCCCTTTCAAAAGGGAGCTAGGAAGGATTTTATGAAAATTAATGATAATCTAGTTAATTTTAGAATATTTTAAGAATTTAGAGATTGAAATAAAATCAAGTGGCTTTTAAAAAATAAGCTTGATTGTCCTGCCAAATTTTCGTTAAAAATTGATGGAGTTTTTGCTTAGAAGTTAAATTGACTTCTTTGGGTTCATCCAAACTAGACAATTGACTAATCAGGGGAATGACTTCCGTATCTAAAGCAGGTCGAAACAGGGTTAGGGGATAGGCAACATCCGAGGTTAACCTTAAATCTAGCAACTCTTGAGCTTCCGAAAAACTATCAATCGGTTGAGCCGTCGCAGGAAAAATGGCCAGTAACAGCGGACGCATCCAACATAATTCTTTGGATTCAATAATTTGAACCACTTCACCATAAAGATAGCTCTGCTGATGTTCCATGCAGACGATTTGTTGAGGATTAAAGGGAGAAACAACGCCATTACTCATAGGCTATCTATCAATCACAACACCTTTTTTAAACTTCATGGGTTAATAATTCTCGAAAACGGATTTCATCGCGGTGGGGATCGGCCCGACTGACTTGCACCAGTAAGCGATCGCCGAGAGAAACAGGCCGTTCAAAACGATGGGCTAATTCTAACCCTAATTCTTCAAATAGGAGAATGCCTAAACCCTCATCTTCCCGTAACCACCGTAAAACCAAACATTGCCACACTTGATCCGCATTGCGCCGCAGATATTCCAAGCCCCAATAACGGTTCGTTTGTCGCTCGACTGAAGTGGCTTCCTGGGAAGACAGAGTAACACTATACAGAATTTGTTGAATCTGATCTTCGGCAAAGGGTAATGGATCGCCTCGAAGATGGGCTTTTAACTGAAAATGAGTTAATAAATCCGTATAACGTCGAATGGGAGAAGTTACCTGAGTATAGGTATCTAAGCCCAAACTGGCGTGACGATAAGGAGTGACGCTAATTTCACTACGGGGCATACAGCGACGCACTGCACAGGCTCTAACAGGCCCAGGAGGTAACAGTAATAATTCCTCTTCAGGCGGTAATTCAGGTTGGGGTTGGCCACGGAAAGGAACAGGAATGCCATGTTCTTGACAATAACGTCCCGCCACTTCTCCCGCTAAAATCATCATTTCTGCCACTAACTGTCGTGAAACGGAGGCTTCTAGTAAGTGAATAATGACCTCTTCCTTTTCATCGACCTTAATGACCGCTTCGGGCATTTTGATATTGATTGCCCCTTGGGATTTGCGCCAATCTTTCCGTAAAGATGCGGCTTTGGCTAGGATCTCAATTTCTTGCTCATCTTGAATTTTCATGTGGAGCATTTCATCCACATCATCGTAGGTGAGCCGATAGGTCGGTTTAATAAGGCTGGCGTGAATGGTATAGTCCACCACTTCCCCTGAGTCCCCTAAAATGACCCCAAAACTCAAAGCAGGACAGAGTTTTCCTTGAATTAAACTCATCGGCCCCGTTGCCAATTCTAAGGGGAACATGGAGATTACCCCAGTAGGTAAATATAGGGTTGTACTGCGTCTGCGGGCTTCTAAATCTAATTCATCATTGGGAGAAATCAGGCGCGTAGGATCGGCAATATGTATCCAAAGCTGTTCTCGACCATCGGGCAAACGTTCAACGCTGAGGCCGTCATCAATTTCTTCCGTACTTTCATCATCAATGGTGTAGACCTTGAGGTGAGTGAGGTCTAGGCGATTAACATCGAGATCCGCTGGGGGCGAGTGTAAGGAGGAATGGGCCACTTCAAGCACCTTCTTAGGAAACTGGAGAGGATAGGAACTACGGCGAAGAAATAAATTTTCATGGGATTTCCACCAGCCTAACTTAACGAGGAGATCAAAGGCCGCTTCAGGTGTCGGCGGGTAATTAATCTGCTCCAATAAGTCCTGGGCATTGCGGTGCGTTAGTTCGGGTTGTAAAACATAACGTTCCAACGATTCTAACCGCGGGCGATCGCTGTCTGTCCATTCTATCCCTTCTCCTGCTAGTGCTTGATGTAAACGATCTAAAAATCCTGCTTTTTCTTCTTGACGTTGTTTTTCAACCGCAATTTGATGCTTGATTTCTTGAACTTGATTCAGCGATCGCGGCTCGTAAACATCCCCTTTATTTTTAAAATAAATTTTATCGTCTGCTAACAAACTATGGGCCGCATAACACAAAACAGGGCTTTTTTCAGAAAAGAGCAACTGGGCCAAGGCTGCGGGCGTAACGCTTTCGTTATCTTCTACTAACAATTCCCAGGCAACTTCTAAACTAGCAGGATCAAGGTAAGGCTGAACATCGGTTAAAAAAGCTGCGATATTCTGAGGTTGATAAGGGCCACCATCAATTTCATATTCAATGCGTTGAGGGCGAATCTTATGGGATTGGCCATTTTGATCAATCGCGATCCAATCCTTTTTTCCATCAGGACGATCCATAACCGCAAGACGGCGTTCTCCCTGCACTCTGAATTCGATCAGCTTTCCTTTTTCCACCTGGGTTACTCTAAGCTTTCGTTAACAATCTATAAAAATTATAAAGGATAGGCTGTACCGACCCGATCATGCGATGCCTTAGCCTGATAAAAAGCCCGCTACTTTTCGTTAATGTATTCTAAAAAAGCTAATAATAACAAAAGCGATCGCGCCTTTTTTTTAGATGTTTTGGCAAAGAGCCAGTTTCAAAGATAGATTAAAATGAGATATCAGTCTGATAAGAAACTAAGTTATGTCAACACCGACTATCATCGAAACTGATTTGCGAGAAATTCTAGAAGAAATGAACAAGAAGCTAGATACCATGTCTGCGGATATAAACAGAGGATTAGACTCGATCACCGCCGATATGAATAGAAAACTAGAGACTATTTCTAGCGATGTTAATCAAGTACAGATTCGATTGGCGACGGTGGAAACCAAAGTGGATAACATAGAAAAACGGCTGGATCCTATGGATAAGCGATTCGACAAAATGGAGTTACAGATAGAAAAAGTAGAAAATAATCAAAGTAAACAGGTTTGGGCTTTGATTGGGATTTTATTTACGGCAGTAGTGGCAACGTCTATTCGTTTTGTTTTAACGGCATTACCCCCTGTTTGAAAAGATCATCTAATCGCGATTTTAAAGTTTAATCAACAAGACGGCGATCATCATTCATCATATTCGTAAAATGTGTTAACACAGCGGAACGCATGATTGTTACGATTAATAAATTTTAAAATGAATAGCATTTAAGTATACAACTTATGAATGTTAATGAAATTTTGAACGCTATCTCTTTCTTTTCTGAAATTGTCATCAGCAATCTGTGTTAGGGTGTGGTTAAACGGGAAAAGGCAATTTCGTTATAATAATTAACGTTTAAGTGAGGAAAAAGAATTATGGATAAAGCCGCTATTCAAGAAAGAATTAAGCTCATCACAGCAAAACGAGAATTTTTAGTGCAATTATCACAACAGCCTAACCTTGGGATTCTTAAGCTGGACGTAGATCAAGCCTTAACGGAATTAGATGATTTAATTGAAGATTTTGATCTGACTTTTCCTGACCTCAACAATAACAATTAAAAATATTTCGTCAATTTCAACACTAGAGCCTATCCCAAGTAGGCTTTTTTAATGGCTTCATCGTGTAATAAATCGGCTGCTTTTCCATTTAAAGTAATTCGTCCACTTTCTAAGACATAACCGCGATCACTGATTTCGAGGGCAAGGTTGGCATTTTGTTCAACCAATAAAATGGTGACTCCTGTTTCCCGTAGGTTACTAATAATGGTGAAAATTTCTCGCACGATCGCAGGGGCTAACCCCAAACTCGGTTCATCTAAGAGCAATAACTGGGGACGACTCATCAAAGCACGGGCGATCGCTAACATTTGTTGTTCACCGCCGCTTAAGGTTCCTGCTAGTTGATGACGGCGTTCTGCTAAACGGGGAAAAAGTTGCAATTGGGCATCAATATCTTGACGAATGGCTTTCATATCCGAACGCACATAAGCCCCTAATTCCAAATTATCCAGCACCGTTTGTTTGGCTAAAACGCGCCGACCTTCAGGACAATGGGCTAAACCGAGCTTCACCAATTCATAGGGGGGACGACGGGTAATCGGGCGGCCATTATAGGAAATTTGCCCACTACGGGGATTAATTAATCGAGAAATCGCTTTTAAGGTCGTCGTTTTACCTGCGCCATTAGCCCCAATTAAAGTCACCACTTCTCCCTGCTCGATCCACAAATTCACCTGATCCAGCGCACGAATCCCGTCATAATTGACGCATAATTCTGAAATTTCCAATAAACGATGGCTCGGAGAATCAGGCATTAATCGGCTCCTAAATAGGCTTCAATAACGGCGGGATCGTTTCTGACCACTTCGGGCTTGCCTAACGCAATTAATTTACCAAAGTTAAGCACCGCAATGCGATCGCACAATCCCATGACTAAGGGAACATGGTGTTCAATCAAAATCACGGTGAGGTTAAATTGGTTCCGAATTTCCCGAATAAACTCACTTAAATTCTGTTTTTCACTCGGATTCATCCCCGCTGCGGGTTCATCCAATAGTAAAATCGACGGTTCTAATGCTAAAGCTCTGGCAATCTCTAAACGCCGTTGATCGCCGTAGGATAAATTTTTGGCTTTTTCCAAGACGCGATCGCCGAGTCCGACCAATTGAATCAAATCCTGTGCTTTCTGTTCTGCCTGTTTTTCTGCCTTTCTTGCTTGGGGTAGACCCAAAATTCCTGTAAGTAATCCACTTTTAGTATGTAAATGTCGTCCCACAATGACATTTTCCAAAGCTGATAATTCACCAAACAAGCGAATATTTTGGAAGGTTCGGGCAATACCTCTTTTGGCAATCTGGTAAGGATGCAATTTAGAAATGGCCTGATCTTGACAAAGAATTTGGCCGCTAGAGGGTTCAATTAAACCCGTAATTAAATTAAACAACGTGGTTTTTCCTGCGCCATTGGGGCCAATTAAGCCAAAAATTTCATCGGATTGCACGCTAAAGCTCACCTCATTAACCGCCACCAATCCCCCAAAGCGTCGCGTTACGGTTTTGGCTTCTAAAATCGGTTGAGTAAGAGTTGATTCTGCCATCATGAGGGTTGGTTGAATTTCTTTTTAGGGAGCCAGGATTGGGTGATTTTAGATAATTTTTTTAATAAATCGGGGGTCACTAAGCCTTGCGGGAAAAAGAGTGTTCCAATGACAATTAAAACCCCAAAAATAATTAACCGTCCATCTTTAAAAAAGCCTGCTAACCATAGGGGTAAATTAGGAATATTCGCCAGCGATCGCAGAATTTCAGGTAAGGCGGTGAACATCATGCCCCCTAAAATTGGCCCGACAAAGGTGCGCGTTCCCCCGATTAAAACCGAGGTGAGATAAATAATACTGGCATCAAAGGTTCCTTGACGCGCATTCCAGGTATTTAAAAAATGGGCACTGACGACTCCCGCCACTCCTGCCACAATCGCCCCTAAAACAAAAGCAAACACCTTATAACGAGTGGGATTAATGCCCATCGCCGCCGCCGCTAGTTCATCTTCCCGAATAGCAGTAAAAGCTCGACCCACCCGAATTCTTTCCAGCCGATAAAGAATTAAACCACTGGCAATCAAGAGGGGAATGACAACCCAAAGGTACTCCAAGGTACTGTTGAACGGTTGGGGAATGCCAAAAATGCCAATTGCTCCCCCTGTGATATCTAGATTTAACGAGAAAATCCGTAAGACTTCGACAAAGGCAATAGTGGCGATCGCTAAATAAATTCCCCTTAGTCGCAATACAGGCACACCGACACATAAACCCAAAATGGCACTAATAACTCCTGCAACCACCATTTCCAAGAAAAACAACGGTAAAGGATATAACCCCGATGAGGGAAAAATCTGAGTAGACGCGATCGCGGCAATATAACCGCCCACCGCATAAAACCCTGGACTGGCAAGGGACAATTGACCCGTCATCAACGGTAAATACAAGGAAATCCCCAACAATGCCCCCAACAACATGGAGACAATTAACGGGGCATAATCATTAAAAGCATTCACCATAGCATTAAACCTTTTGGATAAAGCGACGACCCAACAATCCCTCTGGTTTGACCAACAGCATAATTAACAAAATACTAAAGGCAACTGCATCTTTATAGGCTGAATAATCCGCAGGAACAAAGGCTTCCGTCAACCCAATTATTAAACCCCCTAAAACCGCCCCTGGGATACTGCCCAATCCACCCAAAACAATCACAGCCAAACCTTTTAACCCAAAAGTAATGCCAAAATAGGGTCCTGAAATACTCACACTTGATCCCACCAAGGTTCCTGCCACGCCTGCTAAAAAGCTACTCACAAAAAACGTAGCCACAATAAATAAATTCGTATTAATTCCCAATAAACTAGCCGTCACTTGATCTTCTGCCACTGCCCGCATCGCCTTACCAAAACGACTGGCATTAATGAAATAGGTGAGTAAACTTAAAATTCCTGCACAAACTAAAAAGATGATAACTTGCACCGTCCGAATGGGGATGGGTTTATCGGGTGAACCAAAATTAATGGCCGCAGGTAAAGAACCATAGGTATTGCTGGGAAAGGTATAACTTTCTGCCCCGACTAAATATTGAATTAAATTAACAATAACTAAAGCAATTCCTAAACTAGATACAACCGTTAATAAGGGATCGGCTTTACGTTTTCGCAAAGGACGAAAGGCAATATATTCAATCGCAACTCCCACTAATCCAGCAAAAGTACTACCGATTAACAACGCCACAATAAAAGGCAACTGAATAGGCAATTGCAAATTCGCTAACACCCCATTAAACCCAAATGCTTCTCCCATTAGTGCATAGGTAAAATAGGCTCCCAAGGTAAACAATGCCCCATGAGCAAAGTTAATAATTCCCAAAATGGAAAAAATGAGCGTATAACCCAGCGCAAAGATGGCATAAACGCTACCAATGGACAAACCATTTAAAAAATTTTGGAGCAGTAGGGAGATATCCATCGATATTTTTGGGCCCAACAGAGGTTTATTAATGCCTATGGCAAAAGATCCGTAAATTGAATCTTAAGCTTACTAATGGAATTAAATTTTAAGCTATACGTTAACGTTTGTAACTGCTTTGTTGTTTATGCAATCCTAAACAAGCAGGAGATTCATTTAGGATTCAAGAAGGGCTATCCATTTTCGATATGAGTAAAATAAAAAATGTAGAATTTTTGCCATCTAAGCAGAGAGCAGTCTCTATGACCCTTGCCACTTCTCCGCCTATTACCACTACAAACCAACATTTCGTCTTACCTGGTCGCCATTCTTGGGAAGATTTTAAGGCGATTCAAACGGTGATGACATCACAAACAGGTGTGCGTATTACCTATCTAGACGGAGTAATTGAGTTTATGACCCTGGGTGAGTATCATGAAACGATTAAAAGCATGATCGCTATTTTGTTAGGGATTTATTTTTGGCAAGAAGGAATTGAATTTTGTCCTGTGGGTAGTGCAACTCGTGAATCTAAAGAAAAATCGGTATCTTTTGAACCCGATGAATCCTATTATTTAGGTGAAAAAAAAGAGCATCCTGATTTGGCGATCGAAGTGAATGTTACCAGTGGTAGTTCCCAAAAATTGGCAAAATATCAACGGCTTGGTATTCAAGAAGTTTGGATGTGGCAAGATGCAAAATTAGTGATTTTTTCTCTAGACGGCGATCGCTATCAGGAAATCCCAACCAGTCAATTACTGCCAAAATTAGATATTGCACTGCTAGAGGAATGTATCATGATGCCTTCTCGACTAGAGGCAATTCAACGGTTTACGAATCGCTCCTAAGTTTTAAGTAGGCAGGTGAAATTAAATATAAGATAGAAAGGTTGTTTCCAAGAGATATG
>CAYZWO010000030.1:0-37768 GCA_964482215.1 uncultured bacterium | reverse complement strand
TAAATGGATTCCTGCTCAGGGTGAAAATCGTATTACGCCAATGGTCAGCGATCGCAGTGATTGGTGTATTTCCAGACAAAGAAGTTGGGGCGTACCGATTCCTGTTTTTTACGATGAGGACAGCAATGAACCCCTATTAACGGAAGAAACCATCAATCATATCCAAGCCATTTTTGCGGAAAAAGGTTCCGATGCCTGGTGGGAATTGTCGGTTGAGGAATTATTACCTCCAAGCTACCGCAACAACGGACGCAGTTATCGTAAAGGCGAAGATACGATGGATGTCTGGTTTGATTCAGGATCTTCCTGGGCAGCCGTCGCTGAACAGCGTCCTGAATTGAAATATCCCGTTGATATGTATTTAGAAGGCTCTGATCAACATCGAGGTTGGTTCCAGTCGAGCTTATTAACCAGTGTGGCAGTTAACGGGGTTGCACCTTACAAAACGGTTTTAACGCACGGGTTTGTCCTTGATGAAAAAGGCCACAAAATGAGTAAATCCCTCGGTAATGTGGTCGATCCCTATCAAATTATTAATGGTGGAAAAAATCAGCAGAAAGAACCTGCCTACGGTTCAGATATTCTGCGTTTGTGGGTCGCTTCGGTAGATTATTCGTCGGATGTTCCCATCGGGCAAAATATTCTTAAACAATTAGTTGATATTCGCAATAAAATCCGCAATACGGCTCGCTTTTTACTCGGTAATTTGCATGATTTTAATCCTGAAACAGACGCGATCGCCTATGACAATTTACCAGAATTAGACCGTTATATGTTGCATCGCATCACGGAAGTTTTTGAAGAAGTGACCGAAGCTTATGAAAGTTTCCAATTCTTCCGATTCTTCCAGACGGTACAAAACTTCTGTGTGGTTGATCTGTCCAATTTCTATTTAGATATTGCTAAAGATCGGCTCTATATTTCTGCACCCCATTCTCCTCGTCGTCGCAGTTGTCAAACCGTTTTACAAATTGCTTTGGAAAATTTAGCCAAAGCGATCGCGCCTGTTTTGTCGCACTTAGCGGAAGATATCTGGCAATTTTTACCCTACGAAACGCCTTATCAATCGGTGTTTCAAGCAGGTTGGGTTGTAAATCATCAGGAATGGTTAAATCCTGAATTAGCAAAAACTTGGGAAGTCCTACGCTTTCTGCGTGCAGAAGTTAACCAAGAAATGGAAGAAGTTCGTAGAAACAAGATAATTGGTTCTTCTTTAGACGCAAAAGTAATTCTTTATTTCCCTCATGTTCATCGTCACTATAAAGAAGACTGGACTAATAAATACAATCCGTTAAATAGCTTTGAGGGCAATGGCGTAGATGAGTTACGTTATTTGTTGATGGTTTCCCAAGTTACCTTAGCTGACTATAACTATGACAACTCTCGAAAAATTGACAGTAAGAATCAGTCTGGATCTGGAAAATCTGTTTCTATGAATCCTATTTGCGTAGTCGAGATTACAAAGGCTGAAAATGAAGAATGGCATAAGTGCGATCGCTGCTGGAATTATTCTCTAAGTGTGGGAAGCTTTGCTGAAGATCCGACAATCTGCGATCGGTGTGAAGCCGCCTTAAAGGGGGAATTTTAATTAATTTGAGGGAGATAGTTTAAATAGCTATTTCCCTACATTCCTAACTTATTTATAAATTATGCAAACTCGTTTTCATTCTTCCAGCCTGATTCAACTCTATGAAACTGACCCGACGCTGTGGTTAGAGAAAACGATTGAGTACCTAAAAAGCGATCGCCTAGATCAACTCGATATTGAGCATCTTATTGAGGAGCTAGAAGATTTGGGTAAACGGGATAAAAATAAAGCAGCGAGTCTTTTAGAACAGATCATTAGACATCTTTTATTATTGCAATATTGGTCAGCAGAACATGATAATAATGCGTCTCATTGGGAATCAGAAATAGATAGTTTTCGGACTCAGTTAAGACGACATCTGACCACAACATTACGTCAATATTTAGAACAAGAATTGCATATTATTTATCAAGACGCTCTACGATACACCCGTAAAAAAACTGGCTTAAAAAATTTACCCAATCATTGTCCCTACAGTATAGAAAATCTGCTAGATTTTAATTGGTTGCCGTCAATGTAACTCATTTCTAATTTTCTGGCAATAAATTGTCTCTTTTTTCTAGAAAACTTTCATTTTTAAAATTATGTCTCGTCAAAAACAGTGGATTTATGCTCCCAATAATCGTACTAAGCCCAAAGTTCCTGATGCTCAAAAAGCCCTAATTACCCAAAAAATGACGGAATTGATTGAGCAGGAATTTAAGCCTCGTTGTATCAAAGAACCGCCAACAACTCATGATTTTAATTATTTAGTCGATCTCTTTGGTAAGTGGTATCGCTGTTATTTTTACATTTGTGGAACCTATAATTGCCCTAGTCCTAGAGCGATCGCGCCGTCTTTTGAGACTAAATACACTTGTTTAGAATACGTTGCGCCTGATAAGTTTAACTTGGCCTATTTCCGACACACAGGACAATGGTGGGAAGTCGGTAGGGGCTTAACCTTAGAACAAGCTTTGACTGAGATCAAAACCAATCCTATTTATCATCCCCACTAAATTTTTTAGTCTAAATATCATGGTTATATTGCTGCCGAAAATTACAACGGATACTTGGATTAAAGCGACTTGGGAAGAGTATTTAACAATTCTAGATAACCCTATTTATGAACAAGTAAAGGGGTATTACCATCAAGGTTATATGAGGATTGAAATGACACCGTTAGGAAATTCCCATTCTCGCGATCATTTTAATATTATTGGCGCAATAACCCTTTTTGCAGGTTTAAAAAATATCAATTTGGATGGCCATGATAATTGCTCCTATCGCAAAACAGGCTATCAAGAAGTGCAACCTGATGTTTCTTTTTATATCGGCGATCGCGCTGAATTAATCCCTTGGAATGCCAGCATTATTGATTTAGATGAATATCCTGTACCTGATTTAGTAATTGAAGTGGCGGTATCTTCCCTTGCAGATGATAAGGGAGAAAAACGCTTAATTTATGAAACTCTTGGTGTTAAAGAATATTGGATAATTGATGTCGAAAATGTGCAGATTTTTGCTTTTAGTATCGAAAATCAGGGAAGCTATCGCATTCAAACTTCTCAGGTATTGCCCGAATTAGAAATCGCCATCTTAGAAGAAGCATTACGGCGTAGTCGGCAAATGAATTATGGAAAAGTAAGTACCTGGTTACTTTCCCAATGGTCTTAAAACTAAGTTGGAATTATTCTTTGAATGTGAGGACATTTCCTGAAGATCCAACAATCGGCGATCGCTGTTCAGTCTGTCATTATCGCCTAACGATTGAGAATTTCTACTGGTTCGACTTCATCCGCTAAATCAAAGCCAAAAATTCGAGAATAAAAATATAATTCTCCTTCTAACGCCCGTTTAATATTGGCAGCAATACGAAAACCGTGTTGTTCTTCCGCAAAGGGAACATAGGCAACGGGTAGCCCTTTTTGTTTTAAGGCTTCGACCATCATTTCGGCTTGATTGGGCGGAACAACTTTATCCTCTAATCCTTGGAAAAAGATGACGGGACAGGCTAATTTTTCAGTGAAATTAATCGGCGATCTCGTTTGGTACAGTTCCGCTTCGTCGGGATACTTGCCAATGAGTCGGTCTAAATAGCGGGCTTCAAACTTGTGGGTATCAGTTGCTAGGGCGGTTAAATCACTGACCCCGTAATGGCTGGCTCCTGCTTTGAACGTATCGCGGAAAGTTAAGGCTGCCAAGGTGGTATAGCCCCCTGCACTGCCCCCTGAAATGGCTAATTTGTTGGGGTCAGCCTTGCCCTGTTGCACTAAAAACTTGGCTCCGTTAACGCAATCATCCACATCCACGATGCCCCATTGATGATCCAACCGTTGCCGATACTCGCGACCGTAGCCTGTACTGCCGCCATAATTGACATCTAAATAAGCAAAACCCCGACTTGTCCAATATTGAATTTTTAAGCTCAAAGAATTGGCTGCTGCTGCCGTTGGCCCACCATGACTTTTAACTAATAATGGCGGCAAGTCTCCATCGGAAGCTTGATAATCGGGATTCGTTGGCGGATAGTACCAAGCGTGGGCAGTTAATCCGTTTTCCGTAGGAAAGCTAATGGCTTCGGGGATGGAGAGATAACTTGAATCAATCGCTAATTCACTCGATCGCTTCAAGACTGTCCATTGTTTCGTTTGTAAATTTAAAGAAACTACTGCCGAGGATTCTGTGGGAGAACTGCCGATGAATAGGGCAATGTCAACATTACTTTGTAGGGAAGCAATATTGCTATAGGACGTTTCAATCGGGGTAAATTCTTTGGTTTTCAGGTTAATTGCTGCTAAATACCAACGGCCATTTTGGGTATAGGTGCAGATTAAATTTTCCGTACTGGTAAAGGTATAGGTTGAAAGACCAAACACCCAATGGGGATAGGCAAATTCTGCATCCATTAAATACAACGGTTCAATATTTCCCTGCACGTAACGGTAAAGATTCCACCAATTACTGCGATCGCTGGAAAAATACAAAATGCCATCAGGCGACCATTTCGGCTCATTAATGGATTCAATTTCGGTTTGCCCTGCAAGACATTGGATATTATTTAACTCTCCTGTTTCGGTGACATCAGCTAACCATAATTGAGTGCTATCCCAGGGTAAATTGGGATGTTCCCAGGTAATCCAAGCCAGTTGTTTTTGATCAGGACTTAAGCGGGGAGAGGAATAAAAGTCACTACCTGAAACTAAAGGGTTAATCTCACCTGTTTTTAAGTCAATGGTTACTAATAAGTTTTCGGGTTCCTGCCCATGATTACTATGGTCTTCACAGACTGCAATCAGACGATTTCGAGCAGTATCTAAAATAAAATCGGCAAAACGTTTTTGAGTATCTGAAGTTAATGCTTTAGGGTCACTATTTAACGTTTGAATATAAATTTGTTGATCAGCAAAATTAACAAAATAAATGGTTTGATTAACAATTAAAAAAGATCCTCCGCCGTATTCATGGACACGGGTTCTGACATTAAATGGTGCAGGTGTTATATCATTGGTGTTTCTCTGCTGATCCCGCTTAACTAATACATTGCGCCCTTTTTCTGCTGGTCTTCCCTCTAACCAATATAGATCATTTCCATCAATGGCAACGGATCCCAACCCAATACTTCCCGTAAGGATAGCATCGGCAGTAATGGGAGATTTCCAAGATCCAAATGGTGCAATTTTACTATTAGTCATAAATATTTTTTGCTGAAATTAAGTTTATTAATTTAATAAAAATCACACATTAACTAATCCGTTCCGCCCCATGTCCAAGTTGGATTTCCTTGGGTGACACCACTTTTTACAATCGTTGAGGTGTAGTTATTGGCATCTCGTAACCCCGTCATATCCAGTATTAAAAATACCTTACCCGACATCAACCGAGCGCGTAGATAGGAATGGGAGTTAAAGGCTTCATTCCCCACTTTGCTAATTCCCGCCCCTGCTTGGCATTTTTGAAATTCGGGCTTTAAGGTTCCTACCCAAGTTACGCTAAAGGGATCGCTATTTTGTTTTTGCCAATTGGTCGCGATCGCGCTTAAATTGGCCTGACCGTTGCGGGTATAACCGCCTTCATGGTATTTCCCCGTTTCTTGAACGGTAAAGCTTTTAGGACATTTAGCATTAGTTGGACTATCTAATAAGGGATAAACCGTTAGAGACAAGGTTTCCGCCTGACTGGGTAATCCCCACAAACTCAACCCCGTAGAAATCAATAAAACTTGTTTCCCACAAGCGAAAAGAGACTTTTTCATTACTGGCTCAGTATTGCTCGGCTTGCTTTATTTTAGCCTATACAAAAGGGACATTAGCGATCGCTTAAAAACCGCTAACATCCCCAATAGAACCTAATGTTTAACTGCAAATTACGCCATGAGAAAAACTTTATATTCATCCTCGCTGACATCTTCCTTACCCACAACAGTTGCATTAACAGCATTGCCTTGTTGAGGCACAAAAATCATTATTTCGTCATTAATATCAAATGGCTCTTGTTGAACAGCTTCTTCCCACTTGAGAAATTGCCCATTCAAAAAATAGCTAATAATATAAAAACGGGGATCAGCATTTTCTAAAATCATGGTATTACCCTCCATAGGTTTTTATTAAATAGTTATAGGAAATCACGTTAAACAGTGAGTTAGAAAGCTCAATAGATTAACTTATACAAAAATTTTGTATCAAATTTAGAGAAAAATTATTGCATCCTGAAGGGAAAACAATCAAACTAAAGCAAAAATAATTCCTTAGTCTACTGCCCATTCTTCAGAGCTAAGTAAATCAATGACGTAATCTCGTAGGAGAAAGCCGTGTTCTTCTAACTCCATTTCAATACATTTCCATTGATGGCAAGGCAAGAATTCACAAAGACTATAAAGGTGCTGTTGACGACTAAGTTTACCTTGATAGACGAGTTCTTTAACCTCTTCTTGAAGGTCATGAATTGAATAGCGAGGAATGATCAGTAGAAGCATATAGATCTCACCTCTAAAAACAGTTTCTAAAAACAATAGATAGTCACTGATTTATCTAATTCTATTGTCTCTCTTTTACTGTCAATCTGCCATAGGTTTTACTGTTTTTCCTCCTAAAGTAATATTTCTATAGAATGATGCTTGAGTTTGTTTCTTACTTGGTATGACCTGAATACAACTTCAGTGTTTTTACCTAACTTTATTCTCTCTCTCTTGATAAAATCCCGCTACAAATATCTAGTATTTTTAGTCCAAAAGTAATATTTCTAAACATTCAAAATTTGAGCTTGCTTGAAAGGGGTTAATATTAGTTGAGAACAACTAACTCAAGCAGACTTAGCTTCTAAAGTGTTTAAAATAAAGCGATCGCTCATTAACGAAAATAATGAGCATTTAAGTTAAAGGGAAGTAAATTTTTTGAGAGAAATACGAGGATCAAAACTCCGATTTTCTTGAATTTTTTGATAATATTCCCGTTCAACTTGGCTGAGTTCTTTAGGAACTTCAATCGTTAACTTAACCAGTTGATCGCCTCGTCCCTGTTTGGGAATAACCCAACCTTTACCCCGTAAGCGTAGGGATTGACCTGAACGCACCCCCGCAGGCACTTTCATGGTTACCAAACCATCAGGAGTCGGAACTTCAATGGAGGCTCCGAGAACAGCTTCATCAGGCGTAATGGGAACGTCACAAACGAGATTATCGCCCTCAAAGTGGAAAAAGGGATGATTTTCCAATTCGATATTGAGATAAAGATCGCCTGGCTGTTGCGTATAGGGATTGAGATTTCCTTTGCCTTTGACGCGTACACGGCTACCACTTTTTGCCCCCGCAGGAATACGCACATCTATAACTTCATTTCCCAAATTCAGTTTTTTTTGCACTCCATGAAAGGCTTCAGAAAAGGTTAACCGTAAATTGGCTTCGCGATCGCCGCTAGTGGTTTTAGTTTGACCTCTACCTCCCATGTCGGCCCCAAAGCCTCCAAAATCGGTATAGCCTGGCCTAGCTCCTGTACTGGTGCGATAGGTATAGGCGCGATCGCTGGTGGCTCCTGAACTGGTAAAACGACCTAATAACTCATTAATAAATTCATCAAAATTCCCGTATTGGCTAAAATCAAAGCCACCAAAATCCACATTGACATTGCCACCTTGGGGCCAACCCGATTGGCCTGCCTGTTGCCAATATTGACCAAACTGATCATATTTTCTCCGTTTTTCTGGATCAGACAATACCTCATAAGCCTCACTGATTTCTTTAAAACGATCTTCGGCTGCCTTATCCCCTGGGTTGCGATCGGGATGATACTTCAGCGCAAGCTTACGGAACACTTTCTTAATCTCGTCCTCCGTTGCCGTTTTACTTACGCCTAAAATGCCGTAATAGTCCTTAAAATCAGTAGAAGCCATTATGACCGATATCTCCTTGAGTGCCACTCAGCATAAAAATCTGGAAGCGTTACCTCCCCTTACTTAGTTTACGCTGAATCCCCATCGAACCTGGTGACTGTCTAGGTGGGAAATACCGTCATTCCCCTAGCTTATCTTCCCTACTGCATGCCCCCTGTCAAGCTTTCATTCTTAATCAAAAACAAGCGTTTTAACTTTCCGCAAAGATAGGGTAAAAGTGCTGTAAAATCAATCCGCACGCTTTTATATACTTTTATTCTATGCAACGTTTTATTTTAATAGGTTCGAGTCTATTAACTGCGGGTACGCTCTTGGTGACGGGTTGCGGTCAAAATAACCCAACGACTTCTAATCCGTCTGGGACAATGGCAAGTCCTACGGCAAATAATAATACTGCTAATCAAAATGGGATTCCCATTGGTATTGCCCTGGCCCAAACCAGTAACGTGGCTCTTTTAGGGCAGGAAGGGGTTGCAGGTAGCAAAATTGCAGAAAAATATTTTAATGATAAGGGCGGGATTAATGGCACACCGATTCAATTAGTTTTTCAAGATACAGGCGGAGATGAAGCTGGCGCGATTAATGCGTTTCAAACCCTAATTACTCAAAATAAAGTCGCGGGAATTGTGGGCCCGACTCTTTCCCAACAAGCTTTTAGTGCTGACCCCGTAGCAGAACGA
This sequence comes from uncultured bacterium, assembly GCA_964482215.1. GTDB lineage: Bacteria > Cyanobacteriota > Cyanobacteriia > Cyanobacteriales > Microcystaceae > Snowella. The sequence continues at coordinate 29,134 of CAYZWO010000030.1, read as the reverse complement.
GCCAAAGTTCCTGTCTTGGCTGCATCTAATACCGCAAAGGGCATTCCTGAAATTGGAGACTATATCGCACGGGTATCGGCTCCTGTTACCATTGTTGCCCCGAATTCCGTTAAAGCTGCTTTGAAGAAAAATCCCAACATTAAAAAAGTAGCGGTTTTCTATGCCCAAAATGATGCGTTTAATAAATCGGAAACGGAAATTTTCCAAAAAACAGTAAAAGATCAAGGCTTAGACCTTGTTACAGTTCAAAAATTCCAAACGACTGATACCGATTTCCAGACTCAGGCGACCAGTGCCTTAAATCTCAAGCCAGATCTCATCATTATTTCGGGACTCGCTGCTGATGGCGGCAATTTAGTTCGTCAATTGCGAGAATTAGGTTATAAAGGCTTAATTATTGGCGGTAATGGCTTAAATAGCTCCAATATTTTCCCCGTCTGCAAAACCCAATGTAATGGCGTTTTAGTAGCCCAAGCCTATAGTCCTGAACATCAAAATGCAGTTAACGAAGCCTTTCGTAAAGCTTACGTCGAGCAATACAAAAAAGAGCCGCCCCAATTTAGTGCCCAAGCCTTTGCTGCGGTTCAAGTTTATGTAGAAGCTCTAAAAACTTTAGATAAGCAAACCCCAATTAAAAATTTATCCTTGGAGCAGTTACGCACAGGTCTAAATCAACAATTATTAAAAGGAACCTATGATACACCATTAGGGAATATTTCTTTTTCGCCCGAAGGAGAGGTTAATCAAAAGGATTTCTATGTGGCGGAGATGAAAGTTGATGCAGATGGGAAAAAAGGAGAATTTGTTTTCTTGAAATAATTTTTTCAGATCAAATTCAATAGCGTTTAAGGCAGCGATAATTACCATTACTTTATCCAATTTTCCATTGATTTAAATAGGATTTGAGCCATTGAGTATCTAATTTACGATTAGTTATGATTTCTAATAATCGAATTCCTGATGAAGGCAATGGATTCAACGCGATTTTTAATTGCTGCCAACTTTTAATTCGTTGATATTCGACACCATAGGTTAGGGCTAATTGAGAAAAATCAATATTTTGAGGTGTAGCAAAATAGTCTTCAAATAATGATGTACTGTCAGCGATCGCCAACATTTCAAAAATTCCACCACCATTGTTATTAATTAAAATAATCGTTAGGTGTCCTTGAAACTTTTCTCGTAGTAAAAAACCGTTGGTGTCATGTAATAGGGATAAATCGCCTGTTAGCAAAATTGTAGGTTTATCTTGATGGGCAATGCCTAATGCGGTTGATAAGGTTCCGTCAATCCCGTTAGCTCCTCGATTGAAATAAATAGGCGTTTGTTGACGATTGACCTTCCAAAAAAATTCTGCATCCCGAATTGGCATACTATTGGCAATAAAAACGGGAGTTTTTTGGGGTAAAGATTGGGCTAATAACCAAGTAATTTTTCCTTCAAATAAATCTTCCCTTGACTGCATTTCTGCATCAATATGGGCTTGAATTTGAGTATTTAACTTTATCCATTGCTCAGCATAACTAAAAGCTTGATTGGGGGTTTCCAAAGTAGTATTTTGAATTGGCAATAAATTTGTTAATTGCTGTTGTATTTTATTTTCTTTGTTTTGAATAATTAATTTTTTCTTGGTTTTTAACTGTAACCTAAACTCTTCTAAAGAAACTCGAAGGTGAACACTTTGACCATGTAGAGGATCGAAATTATCGCTAAAAGCTTGAAGAATATAACGAGGCGAATTGGTTTCTTCTAACCAGGTTCGTAGCTCCTTACTGGTTGGTAATTCTCCAATTTGTAGAACAATTTCAGGGGTTAATTTTTCAGCCCATTCTGGGTTGCGTAAAATTAAATCATAGGTTGTAATAATCTTTTGATTTAAGTCTGCAAAATGTCTTACAGGGGATAAGGCATCGGCCAGCACAGGATAGTCTAAAATTTCGGCTATGTCCGCGATCGCTTTACAGTAATCAATCGGATCATTACCTTGATATAATCCCGCTATAATTAAACCTTTTTGCGGAAATGACGGCAAATTTATCTTGAAAGATGGACTCGAAAAACTGAGATTTTTTAATGAATCAATCCCTGCAAAAAAGCGTTGACTATCAAAAGTATCGGCTAAGGCTTGAACGTCAGGTTGTGGAATTGGGGCTAAAGGTTCTCGAAAAGGGCAATTGAGATGCACGACTCCTGCACGAGGAAACTGGGTTTGTTCCCACGCATAAATCAAGGTTTGGCGTAAATAGTTGAGTATTCCTGTTTCGTCTGAAGGCGTAGCTAGTTCGGTCTGCCAATTGGGATAATGACCGTAAAGTTTAACCTGATCAATGGTTTGACCTGCATGGCAATGGCGTAATTCCGGTGGGCGGTCGGCGGTTAAGACTAGTAAGGGAACTTGACTTTCTTTGGCTTCAATAATGGCGGGATAAAAATTAGCCCCTGCTGTTCCCGAAGTACAGACCAGCACAACAGGTTTACCCAACCGTTTCGCTCGGCCCAAGGCAAAAAAAGCAGCCGATCGCTCATCTAAGATTGGCAAGGTTTCAATTTTTTTATGTTGAGCAAAGGCGAGGGTTAACGGACTCGATCGCGAACCAGGGCAAAGAACAGCAGTGGTTAAGCCTAAACGAGAGAGCATTTCTACTATTACCGAGGCCCAAAGGGTATTAATGTTACGAAAATCCATGTTAGGGGGAAGGAGAGACGGGAGGAGTAGAAAGGGAGGAGTTGGGAGAGGGGGGGGGAATCGTTGGGGACGGTAAGGTCGACGGAGGGGGAGGGGTAATACTAGGATCAGGTGTGGCAATTGGTTGGGGACTAGGTGCTTCAAAGAACCGTTGATACACGGTATATCCCAAAAAGCCAAGAATAATCAGACATAATCCTGCCCATTGCCAAAAGGGAGCGCGACGGGGTTGAACGGAATCCGCAGAAATGGGAGTTGTTTCTACTGGGGCAGATGCTTCTTCAGGTTTGGTTTCTGACTCGCTCTCTTCAGGGGTAAGAGTTGGCGTTGAAGATTCTGTGGAAGTGTCTATTGTAACCTCTGCTAGAACTTCCGATCCTCTCGGTTTGGGAACCTGAGCTTCAATGTCGGTAAGGGATAAAGGGGGGAGCTCTTCGTTTAGGGGTTTAACTTGGCAACGGATTAAGGCAAAGGTCACATTATCATGACCGTTTTTTTCATTTGCAAGTTTAATCAGGCGATCGCAGCCCGTCTCCAAATCAATTTCCCCTGACAAAATAGGTAGTAATTCAGTTTGCCAATACTGATCAATGCGGTCAAAATCACAAAGTCCATCGGAGCAGAGGAGAAATAAAGAATTCTCAGCGATGAGTAATCGTTCAACGGCGGGTTGAATCTTATCGGATTCCATCATTCCGACAGCTTGAATGAGTGCTCCTGCTTGGGGATATTGCAACACATTACGGTAAAGGCCGTAAGCTAAAAGGACTTCCCTAGAGGCTAAATCGTCGTCAACCGTAACTTGTTGGCAACTGGTGGGCGTAATCCAATACAAACGAGAATCGCCTAAATTGGCAAAAAATAATTCATAATTGCGGGTAAAGCTCATCACCAAGGTTGTCCCCATGCGTCCTCGGTCTTCTCGGTGTTCCTCATCATTCCGTTGGCTAATCGCATCATTGGTTACAAAGATTGCCTGATTAACGCCTTTTAACCACTCTTGAAGCGATTTTTGTTCCGTCTCTTCAAATAAAGGGGTTAATAGTTGAGAAAGGGTATCTACCGCTAATTGGGAAGCAATCTCTCCTGCGTCCTGTCCTCCGATACCATCACAAACAATCGCTAACGTATCGGGAGGATGATTCCCTTCTTTCAAAGATTTAACTGGCGGATAACAGGCATCTTCATTATGCGATCGCCGCATTCCCACATCCGTAGCGGTCATGATTTGGTAGTGATATTCATAGTTTTTAGAAAATTCCGCGATCGCCGTTTCTAAAAGATTCTGCAAGGAATCAGCATGGGGAATTTTACCTTTTTCTAGCTTTTTACCTAAACTTTCGCAGAAGCTTGCAATACTGGGATGGGCTTTGGGAAATAAATCCGACCAAACCGTCATTAGCTCCCTCACTGTATGGTAATTATGGGTATCTACTGACAACTCTAATAGCTGAATATTGGGGCCATTAACCCTTACCCAATCAGGATTGAGCAACGAAGAAACTACTCCTTGACCCTGAAACGGTCGCCAAAGTTCGACCATCTGCTTTAGCCAAACCAACTGACACAAGGGCGAAGCAGTTTCCCAGACCTCTGCTAGGGTAGGGAACAATTGAGGATAGCTGGGTTCTCCCTGTTCATTTAAAGCTAAAGGGCCGTATTCCAACAACCAAATATCCAAATTTATTTCTGGATCAGAACTGGGAATATAGCTATAGACCAACGGAATATGAAGCCGCAGGGGAAACAATTTGAGATAGGGACGAATCGGTTTTGGGATACCTTCAATGCCCAATGGCGGTTGGGCAGGCATCGTATCCAAAAGAATCCGAGGAGCCTGGAGTAAATATCTCTCCTCCAATAACTCTCCAACTTGAAACGCATTAATCCATTCGCCAATTGCCCACAAATAACGCTTAGTTAAAGGAGTGCCACAGGCCTCGCAAGTAGAATTCTCTAGAGGATTACTCGTTAGACAGGTTGAATTAGAACAATGGAGAGTTGACACGAATTAAAATCCCAGAAAGTTATCTCAAATCAATTCTAAGGAAATTTGCTATTTTTCCAAACATTTTTTTAAAGTCGTAATAGGCTAATGGTTAAGTAACCTAGATTTTTTGGTGAGACCTATGGCCTTAGATGCTGTTCTCGAAAACCGAGATTACACCCTAATGATCGACAAAAGCAGTAGTATGGCGACCTCCGATCAACCCGATGGAAAAACCCGTTGGGAAATCGCCCAAGAGTCAACTGTTGCCCTCGCGCAAAAATGCGAAGAAATTGACCCCGATGGCATTACCGTTTACCTGTTTTCTGGACGTTTTAGACGTTATGACAACGTAACTTCCGATAAAGTTGCGAAAATTTATGAAGAAAATGAACCAATGGGACGCACAGATTTAGCCGCTGTCCTACAAGATGGTTTAGATAACTTTTTCCAACGGAGAGCAACGAACCAGACTAAACCCAACGGCGAAACCTTTTTAGTCATTACCGATGGTGCCCCCACCGACCATAAAGCAGTCATTCGTACTATTATCGACGCGAGCCAGAAAATTGATCGCGATGAGGAATTAGCGATCTCTCTGATTCAAGTGGGTCGCGATAAACAAGCTACAGCCTTTTTGAAAGCGTTGGATGATCAACTGCAAGCGTCGGGCGCAAAATTTGATATTGTCGATACGATAACGGTTGAAGATATGCAGGATATGTCTTTAACCGATGTTTTACTCAAAGCGATTACCGACTAATTCCTAATTTTTTAACAAGTCAATGGGCTAAGGGTGGGCTATCTCACCCTTTTTAGTTTCTTTTTCCAGTAGACTTAAGCTAATTTTCCGTTCTGCGGTGATTTCTATCAGACTATTGGCAGGAAAGACTTGCCAATCTCCTTCAAATAATGGTTCAGAGGCAACAATCGCTGAATCGGGGTATTGCTCATTGTGTTCTAACCAATAAAGACTTGGAACGGGTTGACGATTAGCATAGCGAGAAGCCACCAATTGTTGACCATCGCTGAGGATAATGTTGGCTGAAAAATAGGTATGGTTTGCTTTGGCTAATTGCGTTAATTTCAATAATGTATTTTTTAACGCGATCGCGAGGGAAATTTCTGAAGTTGTTTGTAACTCATTAATAATCAACGCAAAAATATGTTCAGAATCCGTTGTGCCATGAATTAATTGATAACTTTCATCACTCAGTTGATTACGGATCGGACGATATAGGGTTTTACGGAAATGATGAATAAAGCCATTGTGAATAAACAATAATTTTCCTTGGGTAAAGGGTTGGCAATTGCTTAAATCAACGGCTAAAGGGGGAGTCGCACTCCGTACATAGCCCAAAACACAGTGGGATTCTACATAACGGCTGAGATGGGGTAAATTAATATCACTCCAAATAGGCAAAATATTTTTATACAGATAGGGATTATCGTCTTTTTGGGCATTAAACCAACCCACCCCAAAACCATCGGCATTTAATAGCCCTGCCGTCATTTCTTTCGGTTGATAGCTTTGAACAATTAACGAATGTTCGGGTTGATAGAGTAATTGGTCTAATTGAATCGGTTGTCCTAGATAACCTAACAGACGACACATAAGCAAGGGGGGGGAGATTTTAGCCGTAATCATTGCAGCGTTTTCTCTTAGTATTCTATAGGTTGAGGGAAAGGGCTGTTGTTTGCGTTACCTTGCTTGCTGCTATTATTTTTCAATACGGTTAAGAAGAGACAGCCGCGATCGCGGAATAAATCTCAAAAAATAAGACATCCCACCAGTTGCGATTTAAATAATCTATAACCTTGAGGATGCCTATACCTGAAACTAAAACTTAAATCTTAAATAACCTGTTCAACTTCCGCGATTTCAGGAATCATTTCTCTTAGGCGACGCTCAATTCCCATTCTTAGCGTCATGGTAGAACTAGGGCAGGAACCACAAGCTCCTTGTAAACGCAGTTTAACGATAGGGCCATCGATCTCGACTAATTCCACGTTGCCACCATCCGCCATCAGATAGGGCCGCATTTCGTCTAAAACAGTTTCAACATTGACGGGTGTTAATTCTAGGGTTGTTGATGCCATTGTTAACCTCGGTAAAGAAATGATTGCATTGCTGTTAAGTTTATCCTAGCGTTAATTTGTTTTAATCTTGAGATGGAGATTAATTCCATAGTGATTTGTCAATCCAAAAGATAAAATTGACAATAGTAACCGCTAAGCTTGTTATGTCTGCTAAAGATATTGTTCATGATATTGTTCGAGATGCACTCGAAAAAGATGGCTGGCTAATTATTCGTGATCCTCTTTTTCTTAGAGTCAGCGATAAAATAGGAATCTTTCTTGATTTAGCGGCAGATAAATTCCTAATTGCAGAAAAAGAAACTCTAAAAGTAGCAGTAGAAGTCAAAAGTTTTATTGGATTATCGGCTGTCACTGATTTTCATTTAGCCGTTGGTCAATTTTTAAATTATCGATTAGCGTTAGAGGAAATCGAACCGAATAGAATTCTATATTTAGCCATTCCTGATGATATTTATTATAATTTTTTCCAAGATAGTTTTATTCAAAAAGTCATTGAAAATTACTTAATCAAATTAATAATCATTAATTCTAAAACAAGAGAGATTATTTTATGGAGACCCTTACCTATCAACAATTAATTCAGGATATTCTTAAAAATTATGCTAATAAGCATTATCAAGAAGGCTCGGTAGAAACCCAAATTATTTGTGATTCTCACAATCATCATTATTTATTATTATATATAGGATGGGAAGGAGAAAAGCAAATTTACGGTTGTCCAATTCATGTCGATATTAAGGACAATAAATTTTGGATTCAGCGAGATTTTACGGAAGAAGGCATTGCCAATTTATTGCTAGAAGCGGGAGTGAATAAACAAAATATTATCTTAGGTTTCCGTTCTCCCTTTAATCGACAATTTACTGATTTTGCAACAGGTTAAATTCAAGCCTCTAATTATTTTGATGAGTGGTATCGTAGCGAATCCTTGCTCCTGCCCAGAGGAGCTTTTCCTGTAGGGTTTTATAAAATGAATAGCTTTCTCGCAGCAAAATAAACTGTGCCCGATAGGGAGCCATCCGAACCCCGACCCATTGCCCTGGCCAAATAGAGGTTGCTAAAGAGCCGTCTGTCCAAAGTTTGGTATTGAGTTCATAATCGCCTAATGCCCAGATGTTGACATTAGAACCAGGGGGAATGACGATGGGACGACTCGATAGGCTCAGAGGACAAATGGGGGTCACGATAATGGCTTCCATGCCTGGGTGCAAAATGGGGCCGTTGGCGGAGGCAGTATAACAGGTTGAACCTGTGGGGGTTGCGACTAAAAGCCCGTCACCTTGATATTGATCGACAATTTCTCCATCAACTTCGAGTTCTACAAATGTTGTAGGCATTCGGTCGATGCTGGCAGGTTTGACGCAAAATTCATTGAGACAGGGAAAGCGATCGCTGGCAATTTTTGGGTTGTCTCGACTACCCTCAAAGAGGGCGGCCTCTAACATCATGCGTTGGGAAACGGCATAGCGATCGCCGAGCAATCGATCCCATACCTGCTCGGTATCCTGAAAGAGTTCAAAATTTTCCGTTAAAAAGCCGAGATGCCCCCCTACATTGACGGCTAACATGGGAATGCCTTCAGGGGCAAGATGACGGGCTGCTGCTAAAACTGTACCATCACCGCCCAAAACAATGGCTAAATCAATTTTTTGGGTAATTGATGCTAAAAAAACAGGATAGGGATTATCCTTAAAACCACTCGGCCCCATCAAAACCTTACAATTACGAGCCTCTAATTGTTTGGCACACCTTTCTGCCCAAGCCTTACTATCAGCATGTCCCGCCTTATGGGCAATAATTACCTGTTTTAATTCCACGTTGCCCCCGTTCAATCCTCAATTTTTTTATCTTAAAGGACATTTAGCGATCGCGGTTAATCCCTAAACCCTGACGGAACCAACCCCTTTTCCAAAAAATATAGATTTGAATACTGGTAATAAAAATCATTACAGCCCAACAGGCCACATATCCCCAATACCAATTTAATTCAGGCATATTAAAGGGGGATTTTTCCGTATTAAAATTCATCCCATAAATGCCAGCAATAAAGGTTAAGGGAATAAAGATAGTGGAAATAATGGTTAACACTTTCATGATTTCATTCATGCGATTACCTGTCGCTGACAGATAAACATCCGTTAATCCTGCTCCCAATTCTCGATAGGTTTCAATCACATCAATAATTTGAACGGTATGGTCGTAGCAATCTCTTAAATAATTTATTACATTGGGATGAATATAATCACTCCCATCTCGAATTAAGCTATTAAAAATTTCCCGTTGGGGCCACATCAAGCGGCGCAGAGCCAATAATTCTCGTCGAATTTGATAAATTTTACTTAAGGTTTTTTGATTCGGGTTACTAATCGCTTCTTCTTCTAGCTCTTCTAAGCGATCGCCATAAATTTCCAAAACCGGAAAATAATTATCCACAATGGCATCGATTAAGGCATAGCATAAGTAATCTGCCCCTAATTGACGAATAAAACCGATACTTTTTTCCAGCCTATTTTTAACCGGATTAAAGGGATCGTGGCAGGGTTCTTCTTGAATTGTTAATAGATAATGTTTACCCAGAATAAAACTAATCTGCTCCATTACACAGCCCTGGTGATTAAGCATTACCATTTGGGTTGTAATCAGCAGAAAATTGGGATGATATTCTAATTTAGGCCGTTGGGGAACATTAACCACATCTTCCAAAATTAACGGTGGTAATTTTAAAATTGCCCCGATTTCTCGCAAAACATTTTCATTCCCCAGACCTTGCACATTAAACCAAGAAACAGATTCAGAGTCCAAGTAAGTTAGACATTCCTGGGGAGTCAGTCGCTGATAATGATTAATGCGCTCTGCTGTATAGTCGAAAAGCTCGATTTCTGTCGGGTAGGCATCGGGTTCAATATTTAAGGTTCCTGGCGCGCTTCCAGGCTCGTGGTAATAATACTCAAATAAATCTTGCTGAGTCTGAAAGACACTAGGCGATCGCGTCAGGGGAGAAGTCATAGAAACACAGCCGAACCCTACGCCTTTACTTTACCCTAGATAAATGAGATCCGTTGTGGGAAACCGTAGAAGACGACGGCGCAAAGTTGGAAGACAAAACTTTTTCCTGCAAAATCTCCGTATTAAAACGATAACCAATATTGCGTACTGTTTGAATCAAACTCGGCTGGCGTGGATCGGTTTCAATCTTTTTCCGTAAAGACAGAACGTGAGTATCAATGGTACGAGGATTATCGATGGCTTCTGGCCAGGCACGCCGTAACAATTCACTCCGACTCAAAGCCGTTCCTTCCGCTTGGGTTAAAACATAGAGCAAACTAAATTCCTGGGGCGTTAGATCGATAAAAACGCCTTGATATTGCACCCGACGTTGTACCAGATCAATTTTGAGGTCGCCATAATCGAGAATCAACGGAGCCGCCGAAGCCCGTAAGCGTCTTAGTAAAGCCTCTACCCGTGCCATGAACTCTTGCATCCCGAAAGGCTTAGTCAGATAGTCATCGGCCCCTGCTTTCAATCCATTGACAACATCTTTTTCCCCTGTACGAGCAGAAAGAATCATTACCATAGACTGACGTTGTTGATATAACCAGCGACAGAGTTCAATGCCATCGCCATCAGGTAAATCGGAATCTAAGATCACCAACGTTGGTTGACGATTCATAAAAGATTGTCGGGCCTGATGAAGATTTGCACATTGCTGCACTAAGTAGCCGGATTGTTGTAAGTGCCAACTTAGTAGCGATCGCAGGTGAGGATTCCCCTCAACTATCGAAAGATAAATCTGGCTCACCTTGAAAAATTCCCCACTAACTCATGCCTAATAAAGTAACAAAGGCAATGTCAAGAGTTTGTAACATCTGTTACGATGAAGCTTGAGCAAATCCGTAAAAAAGCTAAAGATTTTGTCAATAGACCCCAAGGAACTTTACGCTGGGTTTCCTTTTCTTTAAACTTCTATCATTAATCAATTCATCACAAACGATAAAATAAAAGTAGTAGTCTTCTTTGCCAACTATGCTGCAAGACCCCCAAATCATTCGTTATTATCAAAAGCTAACAGACGCTATGGTGGATTTATGGCATCGCGGCCAACGAATGGAAGAAATTCGTCTTTACCTCGAAGGCTATCTCGCTGCACTCCGCCACAGCAACACCACAGAACCCTATCTAATCCATCGGCTTGAAGAGGAAGCCCAGGCTTTCTTACGAGATCCGTCTAACTTTGAAGATTGGTCTCGATTTCAACCGCAAACCGAATTGGATTACGATTATCGTTAACGTAAATGGTGTGTACGATTAGCAAAAAGGGTAGGTTACTCAAACTCAAATATACCTACCCTTTAACTTATCAATTAATTTTTAAACTTTAAGGTTAGGCTACGAAGCAAGAGCCACTTCGACCATTTGTTGTAATTCCCCATTTTGGTACATTTCGATCATGATATCGGAACCGCCGACAAATTCACCGTTGATATAAACCTGAGGAATGGTAGGCCAGTTGGAATATTCTTTAATGCCTTGACGAATTTCGTAATCCGCTAATACATCAACCGTTTCGTAGGGAACCCCTAACATATTTAAAATCTGTACGACATTGTTAGAAAAGCCGCACTGAGGCATTAACTTAGAGCCTTTCATAAAAACTAAAATTTTATTGTCAGCAATTAGCTGATCAATACGCGCTTTAACTTCGTCGGGCAGAGTGGATGTGGTCATAATTGCGATTAATACTTAATAAATAGAGAATACGTTTAAGTCGAGATAAACAACAAGATTGTTTTTTTATTCTAACCCTAGACGGTTTGTCCTGCTGCTTGCCAGGCTTCTGGGGTATAGGTTTTTAAAGCTAAGGCGTGGATCGCTTCCGTTGCCATTGCGTCTTTTAAAGCTCCGTAAACCAGTTGGTGCTGTTTAATGCGAGTTTTGCCGACAAATTCTGAGGAAACTACAACCGCTTCGAGATGGTCGCCCCCACCTAAATCATTAACAATTACTTTCGCGTCAGGCAATTGGGCCTTGATCATAGTTTCAACTTGATTAAGGGTAATCATAGATAGAATCAAGAAATTAATTTAGCTATTAGATACTGCAATTTATTGTGACCGATTTTCGATAAGAAAGACAGTCGGTATATTTAGCTGAGTCGGTTCGCGATCGCGACTGTGTGACTTAGGTTAATAACTCACAAATGATTCAAGTTAGTGCTTTTTATGGCTTCGGTGTCGTTGGTGTAGTCGTTGTTCCCGAACCAGGAGCCGTAAAGGGAACATCCACAAAGCCTAACTCATAAAGCTGTTGATAGGATTTCCGCCCCAGATCGGTTGTTGGATTTTGAGAGCGAATGACCTGAATCAATAAGGGAACGGCTAACTCAGGTTGATTTTTAGCGCGATGAACCAAGGCGAGTTTATAGGTTGCATCATCTCGAACTTGACCTGTTTTAAGGGCTTCGTTGCGTTGGGCTTCAAAAACTTTTGGATCAATTCCCGAAAAACTATTCGCTAATTGAAGATGAAAATTGGAAAGTTGATTAAAAATTTTGCGAGCTTGTTGCAGCTTATCAATGGCCATATCGTATCTTTCGGCGTTAATGGCTTGAATGGCTTCATTCATCAACCGTTGTCCACCGGCTAGGCTGAGTAAACTTTCGGATTGGCTGAGAGGACGGAAATCATTGGGATCGCTGGGATCGATAGGGTCAGTCGAAAGATCGGCAGGGTCAATGACAGGGGCCGCAGGTTTTGCCTGAGCGTTGGGTTTGGCTTGAGCGAGTAAAATATCTGTCCTATCCGTTTGTGCCTGACTCGGTAAGGTCATGGATAAGGCAAGGGTTAATGGGAGTAAGGCAAGCCCCCCACGAGATAAAAAACGGTTGATTGAGTATGGCATAACCAAGGTGACAGGGCTTCAATTAGCTAAGTAAGGGGATATTTCTTGAGGTATCTTAGCATTGAGCGTTCTCGCCATGTAATGGTTGAGCTTGATTTTGTTCTTCTAGTAAGGCTTCTGTTAGTGTTGATTGTTCACTGAAAAACTAAGCGGTTTTTAAATCATTTAATTGTTGCTGGACGAGTTTGGCGATCGCGGTGGCGGCTCCTGGTTTTCCTCGGACTTGCATCAGGCGATCGCGGATTTGGGCTAACTGTTCGGGATGATCAAGACAATGAATTACCTTGTCTGCCACTTCTTCGGGCGTTAATTCTCCAATCAATTCAGGCACAATTTCCGACTTTGCCCAAATATTTGGCCAAGCATAAAGTCGTTTCTGTTTGATCATCCAGCCATTAATTAACTTCGCAAACGCAGTTCCCACACCAGGCAGACGGGCTAAAATTCCCGGTAATCCATCCCAAGAGCGCATGGCATCCAATTGTTGAGTCGGCAATAAAACAATCATGGGAATAGCCAACGAACCCAATTCAGCCGTATTCGCTCCTACGGTTGTCAACGCCAGCGTAAATTGACTAATGATCTCATGGGCAGGAAATTGGCTGACTAATTCAATGTTTAAACCACCCGATGTTTTAATAAATGATTTGTCGCTTTGGTTCACTAATTCTCCGCTCACATTGCCCATTTTTTCAACCAACGGATTTAGCTCAGGATCGGCATAACGAACTAGGGTTGCTAGATCTAATGTAGGAGCGACAGGAATAATGAAACGGCTTTCGGGTTTACTTTGGGCAATTTTTTCCGCGATCGCTAATACGAAGGGAACGCCTTGGGTTAATTTTCCCGCCTTCGAGCCAGGTAACAAACCAATGATGGGCTGATTCGGATCGGCGTGAGTTGGGGCGTGGGAAACATCCGCCATCAAGTCCCCCGTTATTGTTAATTTAGGTTGATAATTTTCTGGGACTTTTTGCACAACAGACTCATTCATCACCCCAAAGGCATCAACCCAGCGATGCCAACGGGCTTCCCACTCAGCATAGACCACAGTACGATACCCTAAGCGTTTCCCGATTACAACAGGAAAGACCTGATCGCCCCCTAAAAATAAAACAACACCCGTTTCTCTCCAATCCCAGTTTTCAGCGGTTTTTCCCCACAGCAAGAAATCAAAAAAATGCTCACTGCTTTGTACTCGATCAACTTCTGCATAACTCGCGGCGATCGCTGCTTCTTTACCTGTCGCGTGGGGGCAAGGCGAAAGGATCACCGAAATTCTTGCCTCTGCTGAATCTTTACCTAATTGATGACGTAACGCTTTCACCACAGGGCGAACCCAAGTCGTAATTTCACCAGGGCCATTAGACAGAATGAGAATATCAACAGCTTGCATCAAGATTAATCAGAAATTGAAAAATTATTGATTCATATTGTAAAGGGAGCTTGAATCTTTTTTCATTAATGCTGAATTTAATCAATAAATTTCAGCAATTAGTCAATTAATTACGTTTTGTTTTATAAGTTTTTAAATATTTTTTTAAAATATTTTTGACTTGACGAGGATTCATTCCCATTTGATTCAGTAAATATTTAACAAGCTTTTTAATAGCTGTTTTTAATCCTGATAAATTAATGATTTGCTGACTTAAAACTTCAATTCTTTCCAATGAATCTTGATATTGCTGCTGTAATTGATTAACGTTTGCTTCTAGCGCTTGAATTCTTTGTTCTGCTAAACTTGCTTGTTTTTGTTGTTCAATTTGTGATCGTCTAAATTCTTGCCAGATCAAATGCGCTTGAGCATTTTTATGAGGATTATCTTTAAATTCCTGTATCGTTTCCAAACAAAGTTCCGCGATCGCGTTTGCCATCTTAGACCAGGAAAATTTTTGTGCCTGTTTAAGTCCTGCTTCAATCATTTTTTGACGAACTTCAGGGATTTGAACTTGTTGTAATGCCGCTATCATCCCATTAACATCATACTCATCCACATATAACGCCGCATCACCTGCCACTTCAGGTAACGATGAATTACGGCAAGTAATCACAGGACAACCACAGGCCATCGCTTCCACAATAGGCAGTCCAAATCCTTCATACAAAGACGGATACACCAGCGCGATCGCGCCCGAATAAGCTACCCTTAAATCTTCGTCATTTAAAGATAATAAATAAACGGAAAAATCTTTTATTAATGAACGTAAAACAGGTTCTATTTCAGGCTCTCCACCAACACAAACAATAGCAATATTTTTAATTAAATTTTGTTCTAACGCCTTAAATAAAAGAATCGTATTTTTATAATTTTTTAAGCTCAGCCGAGAGCCAATCAAAAGAAAATAAGGATAATTAATATTGAATCTCTCTTTAAAATCCTTAATATTTTTGACCTGTTCTGGATAAAAGTTTTGATCTACTCCATTATTAATAACATGAACTAAATCTTGCGTAATATGAGGATAAAATCGCATTAAATCGTGGGCCGTATTTTGGGAAACGGCAATATATTTAAAAGCGTGAAGTATCGAGTAATGTTTTTCTAGCCAACATAATTCTCTTAAATCTAGCCCAATCGTCTCAGGAATCATGTCATGAACGATCATAATAGAAGGCGTAGAAATTGGCGTTGTATAATAAGTCGAGATAAATAAATCGGCTTTAACTTGATCACAAACCCTTTGTAATCGTTCGGATTCTAAAGCTGCTTCATTAAATCCATAAGCAGGAAAGGGATAATAATAAATCTCTTCAAATCTAGGTGAACTCTGAGCGCGATCAAGTAATATCAATTGTTTTGCAAAGCCTGATTTTTGCCATTCTTTGAATAAAGAATACCAGACACGAGCAATACCAGTTTGGTTAATTTGAAAAAAAAACCATCTATAACAATGATGGGGGAACTCTTATTCATAAATATTTAATTAAGTTATCTAGCCTAGAAAAGTCTATTATAGAACTAAACAATTATTAAGCAATGCTTTTATCAAGTTATTCAATCAATTTGGCTCTCTTGTATACTTTACGATAAATAAAAGCTATTAATGGTTATATTTCTTATGTAAAAAAATTACAGAAGAACAAAAAAGATAATTTTGCATCACTATTGAACCTTTTACAAGGTATGCTAGCTTAGGTAGATAAAATCTTGAATTTATGAAAGCCTTTAAAGAGAGAGAAATATTATCTATTGTTGTACCCGCTTATAATGAGCGAAACACTCTTGCTGCTGTCATTGACACATTAATAGAGGTTCCTTATTTATTAGAAATAATAGTAGTAAACGATGGATCCCAAGATGGTACTGATGAAATATTAGATATTTTAGTTAAAAAATATGATAAAGTAACTGCTATTCATCATTCCATCAATCAAGGAAAAACAACTGCCTTAAAAAATGGATTTAGAGCCACAAACGGAGAAATTGTAATTGTCCAAGATGCTGATTTAGAATATGATCCCAATGAAATAATTAATGTTATTGAGCCAATAATTGAAGGGAAAGCAGATGTTGTTTATGGCTCTCGTTTTCTCGTCAGAAAAGCCTCTAGAGTACTTTATTTTTATCATTTCTTGGCTAATAAGTTTATAACTTTTTTAAGTAATTTATTAACTAACGTCAACATGACTGATGTTGAAACCTGCTATAAAGCATTTCGGGGAGAGATTATTAGAAATATGGTTATTGAATCTAAAGGGTTTGGTTTTGAAATTGAGGTTACTGCAAAAGTTGCTAAGCTAAAGTGCAGAATTTATGAAGTGCCAATTAGTTACTATGGACGAACTTATGAAGAAGGTAAAAAAATTGGTATGTGGGATGGTATTCAAGCACTTTGGTACATTATTTATTATAATTGCTTTTGCTCTTTAAAATTGTCTTTCTCTTCGCAATTTTTGTCTAAAATATCGACAAAATTCACTATTAAATAGTATGTACTAGTTTAAAAAAAATCAACTTTTGTACTTAATTTATCAGTTGCCAAAAATTTCACTGTAAATGGCGCAATATTAAAAACTTTTTCAAGTATGGGCTTGGCTTTCCTGCTTCTTTACATAGTTATGCTAGTGATGGACAATCTCGTCGAAAAAGAGTAAGTTGTACTAATTTATCTTATAGAATAAGAGAGTAAAATCATAAAATTAAAGCACTACCAAAGCTGGTCAAGATACGAGTCTTCAAGGGAGGGACTAAAATTTGGACTCAAAAACTTGAGTCTCGATAGTGGATGATCAGAATAATTACTTAGAAGTAGTACTTTTAATTGGAAAGCATTTATATTTTAAAAATTGTCAAAATAATCTATCTATGATAGTTAAGTCTCTCAAAGAGAGAACAAAAGTTTCAAATATTATAAATTGTAAAGAGATGATCCATGAGAATTGCTAATGAGAAAATTTAGCATTGAAAAATGTTTATTGATAGAGTAAAATGTCTTACCAAATCTTTAATGTTAAAAAAGTGGCTCGTATGTCTGAAACTATAGGTTCTCTGTGCGATAAGTTGACAATCATCAAGTTAAAACAATGGCATACAGATGATTCTAGTAAGCTTGCAAGTTTATCAAAACAAGAACAACAACTCAAAGCTGAAATTGATGAATTTATCTATGATGCTGTTACTGGAAAGATTCCTCTTGACCGTCTGACTTTCGAAGCAAATAAAGTCTATAACAAAATAGGTAATGAAATTCGTGAAATTTCTGGAAGCATCGGAGAAGTATTTTCCGAACTGGCTGAAGTTAACTGTCAACTTTGGCATGAGCAAGAAAAAGTATATGAATTTGAAAAAGTACCCGTCAACGAAAAGGATGCAGTAGTAAAACAGTTGGCTATACTTAATTTGGAACGAAACCAATGCATTGACAAAATAAATAAGCATTTTCATTGTGTTGTTGCACAATTATTTCAGTCAAATAGCTTCGGGCGCGGAAATTAGCATTCTTTGGTACTGTATTATCTATAAATTGTGCGGTAAAGTAAAATTTGTTTCATAGCAGATTTTAGACAAGATATTCTTTTTTTCTTAGATCTTTCTTAAACTTATGCATTTAGTTCATCGCCACACCTGTAGAATATGCGGTTCATCCAACTTAACTCCGGTAATTAATTTAGGTGAACAATATTTGCAAGGTTCATTCGTTAAACCAGGGAAGGAAGAGCCTCCACTTCGCAAAATTGATTTATCGTTGGTTCGCTGTGACCCAACACAAGATGAAAATGCGTGCGGATTGCTCCAAATGGAACATAGTGTTCCTCCAGAAATCTTGTATTCGTCTTACTGGTATCGCTCTGGAACCAATCAAACTATGCGAGACCACTTAAAAAATATCGCAGACGAAGCTCAAAGTTTAATTAAAAATGATGATGTATGGGTTCTAGATATTGGTTGTAATGATGGAACTCTTCTAAATAATTATCCTAGTCACTATAGAAAGATTGGGGTTGATCCTTCTGATGTCGCTCAGGAAATTGGTGATGGAATTGAAGTCATTCAAGATATTTTTCCTTCAGAAGAATTAGTAAAAAAACTGGACGGCAAAAAATTTGATGTTATTACTTCTATCGCAATGTTTTATGATCTCGAAGACCCAGTAAGTTTTTGTCGTGAGATTAAACGATTGCTATCTGATAGTGGGCTCTGGATTTTCGAAATGTCTTACATGCCAGAAATGTTAAGGATGAATTCCTATGACACAATCTGTCATGAACATTTAGAATATTACAGTCTAGCTGTCATTGAGTATTTGCTTAAAAAAACAGGATTAAAAATATTTGATATCAAGCTCAATGAGATTAATGGTGGTAGCATTCGTTGCTATGCTACTCATATAGATAACTTTTTGTTTAAAACGGATCAATCTCAGCAACGCATTAAACAGCTACGACAGGAAGAATTTGATCTGGAATTGGACACTGACAAGCCATATAAAAACTTTCAAGATCGTATAAATGTTCATCGCGATCAGCTATTATCTCTCCTGAAAAAACTTAAAAAAGAGGGTAAAACTATTCATATTTATGGAGCATCGACTAAAGGCAACACAATTTTACAGTGGTGTGGAATTGACAATCGTTTAATTGATTATGCGGCGGATCGTAATCCAGATAAATTTGGAGCTTGCACGCTGGGAACTGACATTCCAATTATTAGCGAAGCCAAATCTCGTGCCATGAATCCAGATTATTACCTAGTTTTACCCTGGCATTTTAAGGACGAATTTCTTAAACGAGAGGAAGAAATTCTTAAAAATGGTACTGGCATGATTTTTCCTTTGCCAGAAATTAGAGTGATTAAGTACTAAGTTGAAAACAAAAAACATTGTCAAAATTACATTATGAATAAATTCAAGGAATTAGTAAAATCTATTACTCTTTTGAAACGGGTTAAACGGGTTAAAAATTTCGTCGTCGAGAAATTAGATCATGTTATTGAGAAAATAGACAATATTGAGCGAAAGATTAACTTTGTCGATAACGGCTTTGAGACTTTAAACCATAAGGTTGACAGCCTAGATAACAGTTTAAAAAATACCGTTGAGGTTATCCATTCTTTTAAGACAAATTCGCTAAATAACGAAGTTTGTCACTCTTCTATTGAAAAAGATTTAGATGATAAAGCTTATCTTTGGCCTTGGAATTATGTCCCCAAAAAATTTCCCGATAGATTACCTTCCGGTCGGCCTTGGCCAAAAATTTCTATTGTTACGCCTTCGTATAATCAGGGTGACTATCTGGAAGAGACTATTCGTTCTGTTATTTTCCAAGGTTATCCTAACTTAGAGTATATTGTTGTCGATGGTGCTTCTACAGATAATACGAAGCAAATTCTTGAGCGTTATAAAAATGATTTAAGTGTTTGTATTAGTGAACCTGATGAAGGTCAGACTAATGCTTTAAATAAAGGTTTCGCACTGGCGACAGGAGATATTCTAGCTTGGTTAAACAGTGATGATCAGTATTTAGCTGATACGTTAAAACAAGTCGCAATATCGTTTGATACTTATCGATGTGATGTAATTGTGGGAGGTTGTCAATTAGTCCAAGATCATAATCGTTCTATTTTAAAGACTCATCATTGTAGCCTTCCTCTTGGAGAGTTATCCTCTCTTTCTTATGAGTCAATGTTAGACTTTGGGGGCGACTGGCTTAGTGGAAAGTTCTTTTTTCAACCAGAGGTTTTTTGGAGTCGCCGCGCTTGGGAAGTTTCTGGCGGAACTCTCAACGAAAACCTGAATTTCGGGATGGATTATGATTTTTGGCTACGAATGGCAAGAAAAAAGGTTACTGTCTGCCATATCCCCCAAAGCCTGGCGATTTTTCGCATACATGAAGGACAAAAAACAATTTTTTCTGGAGAAATTGTAGATTATCCGGAATATACAGCAATTTCTCGTTATTATCAGGCGTTGGATAAAATAAAAGTTCCGAATCGAGAACATCAAATTATTGATTTTCCAAGGTCTGATGGTAGTGGTACAGATTCAATTAATATTACTGAAACTCTTCCGGCGGATCGTTTTACTGAGCGTCCTCTAGTATTATATTCCACTCCTTATGGTAAGTATTATTTACCTTTCGATGGAACCTTAGGGAGTGTCACGCGTAAAATTCGCTCAGGTAAGTTGGAATCTCCTGAAGTTCTTGAAATCGCTCGAACCTATATTCAACCTGATTCTACCGTGATTGAAGTAGGCACTCGTTTTGGTCAAACAACGGCTCTTTTAGCAGAAATAACAGGTAAAAACGGTCAAATTTTAGCTTTTGAGCCTGATGAGTATCTTTTTCATGCTTTACAAAAAACCCTTGCAGCTAATCACCTTTACAATATAAGACCCTATCTTTGCCAGATGGGAAGTGGTACTAGTCCTGTATCAAGTCTTTTAAATGAAAGCCAAGTTAGTCAAGCAAGACAAACTATTAGTATTGATAGTTTAAATATTACTAATCCTGTAAGTTTGATCAAGATTAGTGTAGATGGCAGTGAGTCCGATGTTATTCAAGGAGCACTCCAAACAATTTCAAAATATAAACCTGTTATTGTTTTGAAGGGTAGATCCGAATCATTAATGCAAATTGGAGATGTTATAGGTTATGGTGTTGAACAAGTTCCGAATTCCGATTGGTTTTTCCTGAAGCCAGATCCAACAAAGCCTCCGACTTTGTCTCTGTCCAATTCTGTAAGAGCAAATTTTTTAACGCCTAAGCTACCTGTTACAAATCTATGTAAATTCCTGAAGTTCAAAAGCGAAGTAGATGAATGTACAAAGTTTTTACATCAGAATGGTTTTGCGTCTCACAATCTTATCTGTAAAGATTGGGATATTGCTCACATTGTTTCGGAAATTGGAGATGGTAATTTTTTGGATATGGGGAGTTCCGATTCTTACATCCTCAAAAATCTAACTCTAAAAAATATTAAAGGCGATCTGTACGGAATTGATTTCAATGATCCTGATGTACCTATCCCTCGTGTTCAATATCTTAAAGGTGATTTAATGGAGACAGGTTTACCTTCTCAGCATTTTGCAAATATTTCTTGCCTTTCAGTAATTGAACACGAAGTTGATTTTGATCGTTTTACTTTAGAAGTTAGTCGTCTACTTCAGCCTGGCGGCCGACTGTTTGTTACCTTCGATTATTGGGACCCAAAAGTTACCCCTCCAATTCGTCTTTATGGCTTAGCTTGGCAACCCTTGGACAAACAGAAAGTTGATCAATTTATTGAAGCCTGCAATCTACACGACTTAAAACTGGTAAATGAAATGGATTGGGAACTTGGTGATCCCGTAATTCAATATGGCTATTACGCGCCTCATCCCGAAATGAAATATACCTTTGGCATGGCTGTTTTTGAAAAGCTTGAAACTTAATATGAAAGCTTTAATTTTTGGTGCTAATGGCCAAGATGGTTATTACTTATCTAAATCCTGTCGTCAGAGAGGAATGGAAGTACTCGAAATTTCACGCTCAGGAGGTAAGAGTCATGGAATCAAAGGGGATATTTCTTCCTACGAACAAGTTAAAGAACTCATCCAATACCATCTGCCTGATTTTGTTTTTCACCTAGCCGCTAATTCTTCGACTCATCATCGTACTTTATTAGAAAACCATCAAACTATCTGTACCGGAACAACTAACTTGCTGGAGTCGGTTCGTCTTTATTGTCCTAGTGCAAAAGTGTTTATCACAGGAAGTGGATTACAATTCATTAATCAAGGCGTTGCCATTTCTGAAAAAGCACCCTTCCAAACTTCTAGTGCCTACGCCTTAAGCCGTATTCAGTCTGTCTATGCCGCTAGATATTTTCGCTCTATCGGGCTACAAGTTTATGTGGGCTATCTATTCCACCATGAAAGCCCACGTCGTAAACTTCATCACGTTAGTAAAAAAGTAACTTCTGCCGTGCAAAAAATTGCTGCTGGCCAGTTAAATATTCTGGAAATGGGAGATATCACCGTAAGGAAAGAATGGACTTTTGCGGGAGACGTGGTAGAAGGCATACTTACCTTAATGGAGCAAAATGATATTTACGAAGCGGTGATTGGTTCAGGAATCCCCTATAGTATCCAAAATTGGTTAGAATTATGTTTTCAATTTGTAGGATTAGATTGGCAAAACTATGTAGTTTGTCAAGAAGGATTTAAGGCAGAATATTCCTGTTTATTCTCTAATCCAGAAACAATACGCTCTCTTAATTGGTCACCTTCTGTTGATTTGCCTTCGCTCGTCGAAATGATGATGAAGTCTTCTCAAGAAGAATTTTGATAATTTAGCTTATTAAACACGATGATTTCCCAAACGCCACTGTCAGACAGCAATCAGCCTAAACGTATATTACTAGGACATCTCTCCGCTAGAGGAGATTGCCTCTACGCGACTGCGATCGCTCGTCAAATCAAAGAGGATTATCCCGGCTGTTTTTTGACTTGGGGAATTAGTTCTATGTGTCGTGATATTTTGAAAGGCAACCCTGATGTCGATGAAATTTGGGAGTTTCCGATGCAAAATCATGGAGAGATGGCTTCTGCGTGGCAAGCTTTTGAAACGGAAGTAGCAAATCGCTATCTTAAAGGTGATTTTGATGAAGTTTTTCTCACTCAAATATCTCCTGGTAATTTTCATAACTTTGACGGCACAGTTAGATTATCTATTTTCAGAGCCTATCCTCGACCGATTACTGTGGCGATTACTCCTACAATAAACTTATTGCCAGAAGAAGTAGAAAAAGTTAAGAACTTTGCCGCAATCCATTGTTTAACAGAGCGAAAAAATGTCATTCTTTTTGAATGCTCCTCAAATAGCGGCCAATCATTTGTTACCCCAGATTATGCTTTAGAAGTTGCCAAAAATTTATTGATTAAGCTACCTAATACTAATATTATTCTAGCTTCTGCAATTCCTGTTGAATCTGGCGATGTTCGAATCATTAGTAGTAGTAATCTTTCATTTAAAGATCATGCAGAATTGAGTAAGTATTGTAATTTATTGGTTGGCTGTTCCAGCGGGATTTCGTGGCTGTGTACTTCAAATTGGGCTAAACCCTTACCCAAAATTCAACTACTAGCAGCTTCAACATCAGTTTATGCTTCAATGGTTCATGATTTTGAATATTGGGGGCAATCAACAGATCAAGTCATTGAAATGACAGATTGTCCAGTTAATACGCTAGTTGACTGTATTTATCTTGCTTTAACTCAAGGTATTACCGTAGCTCGTTCTCAATATCATCAAAAAATTGAATTAGAATTTACATTTTATTTATCTTTAATTCGGAGCCTCTTACTAGAACAAGGGGAGTATGAAAAAGTTTTTTTATCGCTTTTAAATACGATTAACCGCTACGGTTGGCAAGCTCAACTAGAAGAATTTCTGCTAACAGAAGTATTACCAAATTTACAGGATGCAGTTCGCTCCTCATGGCTTCAGAAAACAGAGCCTCAGTTTTTACAAGAATCGTATTTTCAAGCAAAAAATTGGTTAGAAGAGAAAGAAGTATTAGTAAAAAATCAAGAGATTGAACTCCAAAATTGCCAAAAATCTTTAGAGCAAGCTCATCAACAAATTGCAGCGATGAAAAGTAGCAAGTTTTGGCAATTAAGAACTACTTGGTTTAAAATTAAGCAAGCTTTGGGTTTTACAATAAATAATATTTAATTTAATTTACATACCACATATATTACCATAACGACAATATATATGGATAAATTTCTTATATGTTTTGCAATATATCGAGTAAACATTAAAATGTGACTCAAAATTATGATTAATAAATCTTTTCTTAAAAAACTTTTAAATCATACTCCTATTATAGGGAGATTCATTCACAAATATTATAAATTGACAAAGTACGCAACCCAACTGGAAATTAAAAAGGTTACACTTTCTCAACAGTTGATTAAGGTAGAAAAAGAAAAAGATACGCTTTCTCAACAGTTGATTAAGGTAGAAAAAGAAAAAGATACGCTTTCTCAACAGTTGATTAAGGTAGAAAAAGAAAAAAAAGCTTTGAGTCAGCAAATTGCACAGTTAAACAATGGAGAAGTTATTCTTCAGAAGTCACTAACCCAATATTCAGAAGAGAAATTAACGTCTCGCTATCAGTTAATAGATAGTTTTATTAGATATTTAATGCAGCGAGAACCTAATGAGGATGAAATAGAGCAATGGTCTACATCGTCGCTAAGCGATCGCGAAATTTTTATTCAGTTTTTTACCTCAGATGAATATCAAAATCGTTTACATATACCTAGCAACAATACCTTGTTTGGCATATTGACAAAAGCTGAATCCATTAACTCCTATTTACTATACCCAGGTTTTGATCAAGCACAATTGTTTGTAACGTTGAGTAGCGAACCTTATCAATTGTCAGATTTTAATAATTGCTTAAAATTTTTAAAAGATAATCATTGGATTTCTCCTGAAAAAAACACTTTTTTAGATATTGGTGCAAATATTGGCTCAATGTCTATCTATGCTATTGCTAGTGGAGATTTTACTCAAGCGATCGGGATTGAAGCTTCTTCTGTTAACTACCAGTTTATGGAATGGAACATCAGCGTCAATAATTTGAATGATAAAATTCAAGCACTACAATATGGATTGGCGGACTTTGTTGGAGAGCAAGACATAATCTGTAGTCCCTACAATTGCGGAGATTTTAGAATGTCTTCTGACTTAGATGCAAACTCAGAAAATCTTTATCATGAAGAGCAATTTAATACTGAGCGGGTTAGTTTTTCTACCCTAGATCATTTATCTAATCAACATAATATTATTGCTGAGAAGATTGGTTGGATCTGCATAGATTGTCAAGGTAGCGAAGGACTGATTTTTAAAGGGGGTCAAGATTTCTTCAAAAAAGCAAAGGCCCCTATTTATGTTGAATTCTGGCCCTATGGAATTAATCGCCTAAACTGCCGTGAAGAATATTTTGAATTTATCGTTCAATATGCGACAGAAATTTTTAAGTGGACAAATAATCAAATTGAATCTATTACTCTAGATTTCTTGAAAAACTTCTATGAGCAAAATCTTCATACAACATCACACCTAGACATTTTACTATTACCATCAAAATCATAAGAAAATCCCATATATGCATCATTTAAAAAGGAAAAAAATAAGACTAGCAATATTCTGAAAAACGAGCTTTGCACAGTTTTTGCTTATAAATAAGGAGAGGTATTAAAACTCTTATATAAATTAAAAAACTTGAAAGCTAGATTTTTAGAGGCTCGCAATTTTTAAGTTCGTAAGCAAAGGTGGATTTCCTGTTAACGTGATGCGTCGGTTATTCGCGGCAAGATGACGAACGATTTTATAAACAGCTTCTATGCGATCGCTGGCTTCTGCTCGTTCTGCTAGAGTCGCTAAATCTAGGGGCTGTTGAGCAGATTTCAAAACGTTGAGTACCGATCGCTGTAAATCCAAAATTGAAGCGGCAGCTTTTTTTCCTGCTTCTACGCCAGGTTGATGATAGGCATTGATGTTGACTAAGGAGGCATAAATGCTGACAGTTCGTTCGTAAAGGGCAATTAGAGCTCCGGCAGTGCGAGGATTAACCTGATTAATGGTGATGGTGATAGAATCTCGCCCATTTTCGTAGAGAGCTTGGCGAGTTCCTTGTAAAAAGCCTGAGAGATAGTCTCCCGTTGTAACGCCTGGTTCGATTTCGGCAGATTGCCCTGTGCGATCTTCGAGGACTTCAATAAAAGTGGCAAAAAAGTTAGGAACCCCTTCTCGGAGTTGCTGAACGTAGGCGTGTTGATCGGTAGAGCCTTTGTTGCCGTAAACCGCAATGCCTTGATGAACGATTTGGCCGTCTAAGTCGGTTTCTTTGCCAAGGGACTCCATAATTAGCTGTTGGAGATAGCGGCTGAATAGAAGAAGGCTATCTTTGTAGGGGAGAACGACCATATCTTTTTCGCCTCGACCGTTGCTGCCATAGTACCACGCCAGAGCGAGTAAAGCCGCAGGATTACTTTTAAGGGAAGGAATACGGGTTACGTCGTCCATTTCCTTTGCTCCTGCTAACATGGATTGGATATCGATGCCTTGCAGTGCCGCCGGTAACAGTCCTACCGCAGACATTTCCGAGGTACGTCCTCCGACCCAATCTTGCATGGGGAATGTGGTTATCCAGTTTTCGGTAGTGGCTTGCTCGTATAGTTTGCTACCTGGCATGGTGACCGCGATCGCGTGTTGAGAAAAATCTAAACCTTGGGCTGTAAAAGCAAATTTCGTTTCTAACATCCCGTTGCGGGGTTCAGGGGTACCGCCTGATTTACTGGTGACGATTACCAAGGTAGTTTTAAGCTTATCTTTGAGGCGATTAAGGATGCGGTCAATCCCCGCAGGATCGGTGTTATCAATAAAGTGAATTGCTAGGGGAGGGAAATCAGGGGCAAGGGCTTCGGCCACAAATTGCGGGCCGAGGGCTGATCCGCCAATGCCAATGGAAATAATGTCAGTAAATTTATCGGCTTGAGGTGGCTTAATCGCTCCTGAATGAACTTTTTGAGCAAAATCAAGAATTTGGGCTAGGGGTTCGGTAATTTCTTTTTTTAATGCTTCGTTGGGGGCTAAATCAGGATTGCGTAACCAGTAATGACCGACCATTCGTTGTTCGTCGGGGTTCGCGATCGCGCCTTTTTCGAGAGCAACAATATCTTGAAACGCCTTGGACAATTTAGGCATGAGACTTTCTACAAAAGCATCATCAAAGCGCATTCGGCTAATATCCAGATATAGCTCTAAGCTGGGGTGATAGTAGAGCCAGTCTTGGTAACGTTGCCACAATTGTTGATTATTCATAAAAAGACTCATTAAGGTTATAAAACCATCTGCATTATAGAAGTATCGCAAACTTTGGCCCGTATCAATAGTATCCAATAGGGGATTTATGCTTCAAAGGCAGATTCCAAATAATCCTGTAGGGTAAGTTGATAATCTTGCTGGATAAGGGGTTGACCTATTTTAATCTGCGTGAATTGAGGGGGCGTTGCGGTTTGCTGTCGTATTTTTTGGCAACGTACTAAGGCAACATCAAAGCGACAGGGTAAATCTGCCAAGCTAGGATATCGAGCTAAAAAGGCATTGGCCGTTAATAAGATTTTGCGCTGTTTGCTAACATTTACTGTTAATTGGCCGCCTTCATCCCAATTTCCCTGACTTCGGGTTTTAACTTCCACAAAACTTAGGATCTGGTTTTGACGGGAATGGGCAATCAAGTCAATTTCTCCCCACCGCGATCGCCATCGTTGCTGAAGAATGACCCAACCTTGTTGTTTTAACCATTGGGCAACAAGTTGTTCTCCCAGATGACCAATCTCTGCCATATCTTAGAAGTCTGTTTTTGCTAAAATTTTAAGTTAAACCGCTTTCATCCGCGATCGCTCATTTTAAGATTATCGCTGTTTCAGTAAATTATTCATTAAAAATCGAGAGGGGAAATATGCAAAATCAAATTAATTTGAAAACTTTACGCTCAATTTTCCGTCAAACTCTAATTACTTTCTTTGGTATTATTTGCCTTTTCAATACTTTTATAAGCCCAGTTTGGGCGGTCAGTTATAACAATCGCAGCGTCATGAATAGTGATTTTTCGGGTCAAGATATGCGAGGAGATAGCTTTGATCATGCCAACCTACGAGGCAGCGATTTTAGTAAAGCCAATTTAGAAGGTGTTCGCTTTTTCTCGGCTAATTTAGAATCCGCAAATTTTGAGGGAGCCAATCTCCGTGCTGCGGATTTAGAATCAGCCCGCCTAACCCACGCAAATTTTACCAATGCTGTATTAGAAGGCGCTTTTGCAACCAATACTAAATTTGGTGGTGCCATCGTTGAAGGTGCAGATTTTACAGATGTTATTATGCGTCCTGACACGGAAGCTTATTTGTGTGAAATTGCAAGTGGAAAAAATCCGGTAACAGGACGGAATACACGCGATACTTTATTCTGTGAATAAGCTTAATATTATTCTCGTGTATCTAGCGTATCTAAAAGTTTAAGCCATGTCACTCGCTGAGTTAATTCCTCTGGTCAACAATCTGAGCCAGTCAGCCAAATTATCACTCTTCAAACTCCTAGTCACACAAGTTCTAGACGCTAAACGACAAGTCATCTTCTCAGCATCAGAGTTCCCGATTTGGTGGCCCTATGATTCAGCAGAAGCTGCAAATATTCTCATGAAAATGATTCAGGATGACCAAGAGGCATCTGCTCGTCCCTAGTACAGTTGAGTTTCCTTTTTCTGACGATGAAGCATAGCCACAATTCCTATCCTTAGAAATTTCATCACGATTCGCTAGATCATACAAAGTTTTCTATTAATTAATCGTCAGAAATCTGAACAGGACGAAAATAAGGCGCGTTACATTTTATTAACGCACCCTACAAGATCAGCGATCGCGCTAATTTTTTGAAAGAAAAAATACAATAATCAAAGCTCAGAAGTTAATGGAATTTATTAAATTAGAGCAAAAAGCTTAATAGTTGAAAAACTTCATTAACGGATAGCTCCCAGTCAGACATACAATCCAAAACAGGTAATACATCTTGCTCTTTATAGGTTAAAGGTAATTTGTCTCCTCGAAAGCCTAAAATTATTCGGTCTTGCGGAGAAATTAACCATCCCAATTGTGTCCCATTTTGGAGGGCAAAACTCATTTTACTAATTAATTGAATTGAAGATTGCCCAGGGGAAAGAATTTCAATAATCCAATCGGGCGCAATCGTAATTTTATTAACAATTTCGCCTTTTTCATCTAACGGAATATTGTGCCACTCAAATACGGAAATATCAGGAACGATGGATTGCCCTGCAAAGGTACACCGCAATTTAGGAAATCCATAAACCAATTTTTGCGCCTTGCCGTATTGGTTAATTAAGGAAACTCAGTAGATCGAAAACTGATGGTGGAACTGAAAAAGAGGTAAGGTCAAGTAAGAAGAGCAGGTAA
>CAYZWO010000029.1:6007-38708 GCA_964482215.1 uncultured bacterium | reverse complement strand
CCCCCAACAACGGGGGCAATATCAATGGGGAAATTTAAATCTACGCCAACTTGGTCAATGGGGGTTAGCTTGGCATAGTTGGCAAGTTCCTGCGAGTCAATCCGTTGCGGTTTATCCCGATTTATTATCGCTGCGATCGCTGTCGATACGGTTAACCCTCGAAAGTTCAGGAACCATGCGGCAAGCCCGAAGAATTGGGATAGGAACAGAATTTGCCGAGTTGCGAGAATATCAACAGGGTGATGACCTGCGTTATCTAGACTGGAAAGCCACTGCCCGTCGTCAGCGTCCCTTAGTCCGAGTGTTAGAGCCGGATCGGGAACAAACGGTTATGATTTTGTTGGATCGGGGTCGTTTAATGACGGCTCAGGTACAAAGTTTAAAACGGTTTGATTGGGGATTAAATACGGCGTTATCTTTGGCGTTGACGGCACTGCATCGCGGCGATCGCGTGGGAATCGGTGTTTTTGATCGAGACATTACTGCCTGGATTCCGCCTGAACGAGGCCAAACTCATCTATCCCATTTAATTGAGCGATTAACCCCCATCCAACCCGTGCTGTTAGAACCTGATTATATGGGGGCTGTGTCTAAAGTTGTTCAGCAACAAACCCGTCGTGCCCTTATTGTCTTAATCACCGATATTGTCGATCAAACGGCTTCCGCCGAATTATTAGGAGCGATGATGCGCCTAACACCTCGGTATTTGCCCTTTTGTATTGCCCTGCGTGATCCGCAAATCGATACGCTAGCAGCAGGTTCTTCCCAACTTGTGCCCACAAACTCTAATTCAATGGTTCAAGCTGCTTATACCCGTGCGGTTGCGATCGATCTCATTGCTCAACGTCAGGTTGCTTTTGCTCAACTCAAACAGCGAGGGGTTTTAGTGTTAGATGCACCTGCCCATCAAATGAGTAATCAATTGGTAGAACGATACCTACAATTGAAGGCTAAAAATTTACTTTAAATGAACATTTGTAGTCTTTCAAAGCCATTTTTACTTAAATTTGACTGATTTTAGTGTTTGAGCTAAAAGATTAAAATTCGACTTAGGCTGTTATAAAAGTGCCACGACTAATTAAGTTGGAGGAATTGATTCCCTGCAATAAAGCTAAACTGCTTTGATCGCTCAGTAAGTTAATCAAAGTATCGCTTCCTTGCTGAGTGATAGAGAGATCACTTCGAGTAATTCCTCCTACCAAGACGATTTGATCGAATTGGATTTGAAAATCAGCAATGGTATCCTTTCCTTCATTGGGCGCAAGGACAAAACTATCCCGTCCACGATATCGTTCAGTCAGAGAATCTCCCGTGAGGTAGTCATCGCCTAATCCTCCCCGCAAAAGATCATCGTCTTTACCGCCCCAAAGTTGATCATTTCCTGTACCCCCAAAGAGTTGATCATCACCCCGTTCACCGTAAAGTTGATCATCGCCGGGCCCGCCGTAAACCATGTCATTACCGCGATCGCCGTGCAGGGTATCATCCCCAAATCCACCCCAGACAAAATCATCTCCTTGTTTGGCGAAAATTAGATCATTCCCATCAAAACCGTTAAGACGTTCGGCCTCAGCAGTTCCTGTTAGAGTTTCCGCTTCATCCGTACCCCGAATTAATTTAAAGTCATTGCTATTGTGTTGTTCTCCGTGAACCCCTAATTCTGTTGGTGAATAAGGTGCTATTTCAGGATTCGTGCCGGTAAATACCCCATCGGGATTAGGAGAATGAAACCAGCCATGTAACATCCATAATTTGGGGATGTAATAAGCATCCGAGTTAGGGAAAACCTCAAAACCTGATTCTTGCAAGCGGGAAACCACTATTGATTGAGGTACATCTTCTTCAAAATAAACATTTTCCGCATTGAAGTTTCCTAATCCTCTTGCATAGGCACTGTGGTGATGATGCCAGTCTTCCGCACTGAGGGTATCAAAGGACGTTGCAGGGGGATGATCGTCAATCGGATCGACTTGCAAGAAAGCAAAGGGATTTTCTGGTGTAGGTTGTCCCGTTTTAGGAATACGAATATAAAAGACGGCGATGAGCTTACCTGTATCATCAAAATTCAAACCAGCAGGATGCTCAATATCTACCGTTTCCGAATTGCCTGCTTGCAGAGCTAGGTTAAAGTTGAAAAAATGCTGTCCATGCCCTTTAGCCTCTTGAGTAGAAGGAATATAACCGTCAGCGATCGCATTATTTATTCCATTCGCCCCATAGTATCGCATGGTTGCCTGAGTCGCCTGTGCAATCTGTTGATCAAGTAGGGGAACCGTTTTTCCGAGATCAAGGGCTGTTAGCAGCAGATCTTGCAGATCAATTCGCCTATCTACGTTGCGATCATAGATGTAATGATATTTGTCATCTCCCAAAGACGAGTTCAAATGGGTTGTAATCTTCAGTAAATCCGAAACATTAACAGCACCGTCTCCATTGAAGTCAGCAACCGTTAATAAAGGCTTTTGCTGATGACTCCCTGTTGTCATCGAATCATGTAATGAGTGCAAAAAATTCCTATCCATTTTTCCCTCCCAAGTATTTATCCTTAAGTAAATACTCGCAAAAGCAGCTATGTTGCTGCCATATTCTCAGTGTAATTATTGAGAAAAGAAGATAGCTTTATATGTCGAAAATGTTACATATTTATCTAGGCTAGGACGGGGGAAAATATTATGCAAACTGATGCAAAAGCAATCTATTTCATGCCGCACAAATTTTACAAAAAAATTAATGATTGACGCGATCGCGAGAGACTGTTCTGGTCTATGAATAGCTAAGTCTTCAGCTACAATTGTCAAGACTGATTATGCCTGTACAGTGGCAATTGATCTCATTACATTAAGACATTGAGGAATTTCACGGAGTTAAAAAGGCTTTTGTACTGTTAAAGTAAAATTAGTTTCTTTGCTTAGTAAATCCTACCCAAACTAAAATGATGCGATTACTGAAAAAATTTCTCACAATCGGCATTATTGGTGGAGTAATTTTTGTAGGGATAGGTGATAGCTTTTTACCAAAGCCATTAAGTACTTATAGCCGTAATGCTCGTAATACCATTAATGCCAAACTTTTGGGCTTAATGCCTCATCAGAAAAAACTGGATAAACTCAAAGAAAATGTTCGGGAACATAGTGATCCGTCTCTCACGGTTGATCGCACAATGGAAAAACTAAAAAAGGGAAACACGACTCCATAACCATGTTCCCCTCTAAATGCTGAAGATAATTTATTTATCTTTGAGCCAGCTAAACATTGCCCGTAGGTCTTTGCCAACTTCTTCGATTAACTCTTCGGATTCCCGACGACGCATTGCGGTGAAGCCTGGTTTGCCTGCTTGATTTTCTAACACAAAGTCTCTCGCAAACTCACCTGTTTGGATTTCACGGAGAATTTGACGCATTTCTGCGCGGGTTTCGTCGGTGATGATGCGAGGCCCACGGGTTAAGTCGCCATATTCTGCGGTGTTGGAAATGCTATCCCGCATTTTGGCTAAGCCACCTTCGACAATGAGGTCAACGATTAGCTTAACTTCATGGAGACATTCAAAATAAGCCAATTCGGGCTGATAACCTGCTTCAACCAGGGTATCAAAACCGGCTTTGATCAGGGCAGTTAAACCACCACATAGAACAACTTGTTCACCAAAGAGGTCGGTTTCGGTTTCTTCGCGGAAAGTGGTTTCCAAGATTCCTGCGCGGGTTCCCCCAATGCCTTTGGCATAGGCCATGGCGCGATCGCGAGCTTGACCACTAGCATCTTGATAAACGGCAAATAACGCAGGAACACCTTCCCCTTGTTCATAGGTGCGTCGGACTAAGTGGCCAGGCCCTTTCGGCGCAACCATTACTACATCGACGAAAGAGGGAGGAACAATCTGACCAAAATTAATATTAAAACCGTGAGCAAAAAATAAAACTTTGCCTTCTGTTAAATTCGGTTCAATTTCTTCTTTATAAATGGTTTTCTGTACTTCATCGGGTAGCAGAATCATGATCCAATCAGCAGCTTTAGAAGCTTCCGCTACAGAAAGCACTTTTAAACCTGCATCTTCTGCTTTTTTGGCTGACTTGCTACCTGCATATAGCCCAACAACAACATTAACGCCACTATCTTTTAAATTCAGCGCGTGAGCATGGCCCTGGGAACCATAGCCAATAATTGCAACTGTTTTACCCGCCAATAAGTCTAAATTGGCATCCTGGTCATAATACATCCGAGCCATGAGGCTGTCTCCTTCGGTCAACTGAGTTATTTCTGCAAACTCTTTATTATATCAGGCTTGGACTGGCCTACTCGGATTCTAAAAAAAGCAATCCGTAAATTTTGAGCAAAAAAACGCGATCGCCGTTTAGCCATCTGGACTTAATCAAGCCGAGTAACCAACAGCGATCAATTATGGTTATGTTTTTAGTTAATTTTGCGATTAGTCTTCAATTAACTCGCCGCTACGGTTGTATGGCTGGTAAAACTCGTAGCCCCAGCACCATTAGCAGATTGTTGTTTTAGCTTGCGGGAATTAGTAATTAATTGCTCAATCAGCGGAGAAAGAATAATTTCCATCGCAAAGCCCATCTTGCCGCCAGGAACCACTAAGGTTGTATGACGAGACATAAAGGAACCTTGGATCATGCTGAGCAGATAAGGAAAATCAATTGAATACTTTTCACGGAAGCAACGATTGGTGTGGATAATCACAAAACTTTCATCCAAAGTCGGAATATCTCGGCAAATAAAAGGATTGGAGGTATCAACCGTCGGAACCCGTTGGAAATTGATATGAGTGCGAGAAAATTGAGGCGCGATGTGATTTACATAATCGGGCATACGGCGCAGGATAGTATCAACCGTTGCTTCTGCACTATAGCCACGCTCTGCATTATCGCGATAAATTTTTTGAATCCATTCCAAATTAACAATGGGAACAACCCCAACCAACAAATCAACGTGTTTGGCAACGTTTACATCTCCTTGAACAAAGCCACCATGTAACCCTTCATAGAACAACATATCGGTTTGGCTTTCTAGGGGTTCCCAAGGAGTAAATTCACCCGCTTTACAAGTCGTATTTAGACGAGCGTTGTGATGGTCAGCTTCTTCTGGGCTGTGGAGATAAAAGCGTTTTTGGCCTTGCCCCGTTTCTCCATATTCATAAAATAAAGCTTCAAGTTTATCTAATACATTCGCTTCTGGCCCAAAGTGGCTAATATCTCTTCCTTCTGCGGCTGCCTTGCTCATAATCTCGCGCATTTCAGCACGATTATATTTATGATAGCTATCACCTTCAATGACAACGGATTTAATCCCTTCACGAATGAAAATATGTTCAAAAGAGCGTTTAACGGTACTAGTGCCAGCTCCCGAAGAACCTGTCACCGCAATAATGGGGTGTTTCTGAGACATGGGAATCAATCCTAAACGTTAAATAAAACCAGTATTTCTTACCATTGTCATTTGAGCAAGGCATCTGTCCAAAATAACAATAATACGTCTCTACGATTGATCGTCTCTAACACCTATTTCAAGCGTTCTTAACAATTGTTAACAAAAGTTTATTGTTGTAAGGGAACATTTTTCCTGTTTTTTAAAGTAGTGAGCTTTATTAGACACAGACAAGCGGGCTAACTTTTTCTCCAGGTTGGGGTGCAATTAATTTTGTATTGAGTTGATTATCAGCTAAAAGTTGACGGAAAGACTCAATACTGCCCTCTTCCCTAACAACTTTGGCAATAATCCCTTCATAACTAATATCTGCCGCCGCCGAAGTGGGTAAAATTACTTTCGGTTGCAACCATTGACACAGTTCTAAGCTGGTTTGTTGTCCTTTTAAGACAGGAGCTATGCCCAATAGACTCAAACCCACAATAGGAGCGAGGACAATATCGACTGGAGCAAACGATTTTAGAGTTGGGGAGTGGAAACCATGCGGTTCATAGTAGAGGCGATCGCCGTTGGTCAAATCTGTGATTAAATAAGCATTTTCTACGGTTGATGGCCCAATGAGTGAACCAGGAACGGCGCGAATTTCAACTTTTTCGTTTAAAACAAACGTTTCTTCAGGCTTTAAAGCAGTTACGTGGGCATAACCCAACCCTTCAACAACTTTAGCGGCATTGGTAGACCCAACAACGGGAATGGAATGATCTAAGGCTTTTAAGGTGGGGGGATGAGCATGATCTTCTAACCCTTGGGACAGTAAAATCAGGGAAATTTGTTCAGGTAAATCATAGGATTGTTTTTTATCGCCTTTAAATAACCAAGGTAAGTTGCCGAAAATTAACGAGCCTTCCAACCAAGGATCGAGCAGAATCGATTGACCTGCGATTTCGATTAACCAAGAATTACTGTCAAACCACGTTAATTGCATAAATTTTAAATTATCAAAATTATCTGAGAAAATAATTTCCTATTGTAAAGGATTGTAAAGATCTACTTAAAAAATCTCAATTTAATTCACAAAAAGACTGAATTTGTAGCCAAATTTCGGGTAAAACATTCGTTAAGGCATGATCACTGTTTAATTCTTTGAATTGTATCCAAGGGCGGGACTGGGCAAAGTTTCGGCTGGCTTCAACGGGAATGACTTCATCTTGGGTTCCATGCAAAATCAGAGTCGGCAGCGATCGCT
The DNA here is from genome assembly GCA_964482215.1 of uncultured bacterium. Classification (GTDB taxonomy): domain Bacteria; phylum Cyanobacteriota; class Cyanobacteriia; order Cyanobacteriales; family Microcystaceae; genus Snowella. Next base: position 32,083 of record CAYZWO010000029.1, on the reverse strand, counting down.
GTAGTTGATCATCTTGATATTGCTCACTGTCAGTCACAAATTGGTAATGCAACGGAAGATTACGTTTTTGTCCGTAGTGGTAAACGGAAAGCGTATCGGTTGTTTGCCATTGTTGAACGGCTTCTGGGCCAAGATGTTGGAGCCAAAGGGAAAGAAAGCCAAAGGCGGGAGCTAATAAAACGAGTTTTTCGACTTGTGGATATTTTTCGCCTAACCAAGCTGCTGTTAACCCGCCCAAGCTAGAGCCGATCAGGGTAACGGGTTCTGATGGTTTAAATTCGGTAACGACTTGGTTAATTTGTCGGGTTAGGGTTAATTTTGAAAAATTATCTTGATTTAGATCAGGAATGCTAATAGAAATGTTTTTTTCTGTGAAGCGATCGCGGATATATCGAGCTTTTGCTGAATCAGGGCTAGACGCAAATCCATGAAGGTAAATGTATTGCATTTGTCAAAGAAGTAAAAAATTTCTTTTATTTTAAAGGTAGCCTCTTAACCATTCCCGAAACTCACGCCGCAAAGCACTCATGGGCATCTCTTCACTTTTGGCTAAACACAACGAAATTCCTTCAATTATAGGAATAGCGGGAAAAATTGTACTTGTTCCCGAATTAACATATCGCCCATTTTCCAACACACTAATCTCTAATTTTCCCTTCTTATAACACCAAATTTCAGGAACTCCTAACGCTTGATAAGCACTCACCTGGGTAACTGACGTAAAATCAACTTCAATCGCTAAATCGGGGACAGGATCAACCGCTAGATCAAGACGCTGTTTCCCAATCATGGCTTGATAATTTTGGATATAAAAACAATCATCAGGCTCAATTCCTGCTTGCATTGCCTGACTCTTGAAAGTGCTTGAACCCAAAGATTCCCACTCTAGCTCTAACGCTTCTAACAAAACCACCAATAAATGAGAAATTAAAACCTTGGCTCGTTCGTGTCCTGCTAATGGCATCCGAAACTCTAAAACTCCTCGATAATAGGCAACATGAGAATGACGATGCTCTCCGAGATCTTCTAAAATCTCTTCAAACTCTGGCCAGCTAATCCCCTCTAATGTCACCCGTTGACCGGGCGCAACTTGAATTTGAGCGATCGCGATTTTAACGGGCATATTTCAATCTCCATGTAATGGATTAATTTGCAAACCCTACCAACTTTTCGGTTGGAACTTTTCATCATTCAGAATAATCACACTATTCCCTGATTGTGCCAAAACAAATAAGCCTTGACGATAAGCATACCGAGCAATCTCAGACGGAACCACTATTCTTGCAACGGCTCTCATTGCTTTCACATCCCCATAACGTGGCATCAATTGTTGAAATTGACTGAGATGCTCTAAATGTTCATCCACATCGGCTTGACTTAATTTACTTTGAACTTCCACAAGAATGGCAGACGACAAAAAATGGCTGATGACTACCTGGCTTGGTTGGCGGAATTAGTAGTTCGAAGATTGCTCACTCTGCATCACTTAGACATTGTTGGACAATTACAAGATTGATAATAAGCCCATTGAAATTGGTTACAATTTAGCTCAACAGTAAAGCGATATAACCTCTACTCTAATTCCTGAAGTTGGGGTTTCCACCAACGATACCATTCTGCCCAAACCGCTTCTAGGGTTTCAAATTTGCGTTCAATCACTTGATTATCGGCTGACGAAGAAACTGGAGTAGAAATGACTGTCCACAAACAACGGGCATCGATCAGATCATTTAATCCCGCGATCCACCCCAATGTTCTGAGCGGTTTTAGACCATACTGATACTTATTTTTTGCAAACTGTTCTGAGGTTGCCGTGCTTTGTCCGATGGGATTAATACAAGCACTTAAATAGGCTCGCTCATTGTAGAGCATTAATCCATAGGAACCCATTTGCTCATTTTGCTTGATGGTAATGCTGGTAGAGGCAGGAGGAGTAATGCCATACACCATCAACAGGCGGCTAATATTTCCTTCTGTATATTGTTGATAACGAACCTGAATATCAATTTGTTTATTGTCAGAATTGCGATATTGATAAAGATGCCCAATGGCTTGATTTTTGTTTGCTTTAAGTGATTTATTATCAGTTAACTGCCAGTTTGCCAGAGGAACTGTGGTCGGTAACACGACAGAATTGGCTTTCTCTTTATCTAATTCGAGTTTTGACACACTGGGCATTAACAAAGCCCTACCCGTTTCCGCTAACATTCCCATGATGAGAACGGCACAAATACTAATTCTAATAGTTTGCCAATGAGCTGTAATCATTAAGGGTCTCCCGATTCAGTAGAAGGGCCAAATTTTCGAACATAGGCAAACCAACAATAGATTCCAAAAATGAGTACTGAAACAATCGCAAAAGAGAGACTACCATCGGAACCATGCCAATATTCAAAATCTTTAGAAGAACGTGCATTTACCAAAAAGGCTAAGAGTGCCACTCGTCCTGCATTAACTAAAAAACCAATACTGACAGCCAGTACAACACAAATGATTTTTTGAAGATGGCTAATCGGAATTAAAAACATAAATAGGGTTGATACACATAGCATCAAAATAATACTTTCGACTCCCGAACAGGCTCCATATACCTCTACTCTGCCTTCAGGTAAGGCGATAATGACTCCTTGACGATAGACATCAAAACCAATTGCCCAGAGAAATAAGGTTGAGGCCTTAGCGGTTAATAAGGGCAAATCAATGGCATTTAATAAGTTGGCAACAAACTTATAAACCAGTAGTAAACTGAGCAGAATAATTTCTTTCCAATAACTTTTTAAGGATTTAGTACCTGAAGCAATCAATAAAACCCCAATCCCTGCAATAAATGGCAAAAGCCGTAAAGATGTGTCGGTAGTTGCTAAATTTCTAATGAGCATTAATACGATTAAAATCGTTCCCAAAATGGTTGAGAAGAGATCGCTTTCTAGGTTTAAGGTTTTGCGTCTATCCCAAATTAAGGAAGCTAAGGTTAACCAAATAAGAAAGCTTAAACTAAATAGATTTTCGTTTTGAGATTTATCAACCAGGGTCAAATGAAGTACGACGAGACTACTGCTTAATCCAACTAGCCAGTAATCAGGTTTTTGTAAAGTTTTTATCCAATCCATTTCCCATGAAGGCTTACTTAAAGTGTTTGAAGTGGAATTTTTGCTGAATTACTTTTAGCGTTTAAGATCTGCATAAATTTCAAAATTAATGTATTGATTACTTAAGTCTTAATCAGTAATACTTGCTAAAATCTGAAGTCAGTTTAACAGATGTGAATTGCGATCGCCAAGGTTTGAGATTTCCTGAACTCCCCTAACCCAAACCAAAAACGCGATCAAAGGGAAAAAGATTCTGCTATGCTAGGAAAGTTGTGTAAATTCGCACATTCAGGATTTCGGGTGTTTCTGACACAGAAGAAATCAACCTGAATGGAGGCTAAACCCGAATAGGAGACAAAATAATATGGCCGTCGTTTCTCTTGCTGAATTGCTGGAGTCAGGAGTTCACTTTGGGCATCAAACCCGACGTTGGAACCCCAGAATGGCTCCCTACATCTATACCGCCCGTAATGGAGTCCATATCATCGACTTGGTGCAAACCGCCCAGTTGATCGAAGACGCTTATGATTACGTTCGCAAATCCTCTGAACAGGGCAAACGTTTTCTCTTTATTGGCACCAAACGTCAAGCCGCAGGCATCATTGCCCAAGAAGCTCAACGCTGTGGGGCAAACTTTGTTAACCAACGTTGGTTAGGGGGAATGCTGACCAATTGGGAAACTATTCGCAATCGGGTAGAACGACTCAAAGAGTTAGAAACCCTAGAAAGCAGTGGCGCGATTGATCGCCGTCCCAAAAAAGAAGCATCCGTCCTCCGTCGTGAACTCGGCAAATTACGGAAGTATCTTGGCGGTATTAAAACTATGCGGAAAATTCCGGATGTGGTCATTATTGTCGATCAACGTCGGGAATATAACGCCATTTCAGAATGCCAAAAATTAGGGATTCCAATCATTTCCCTTTTGGATACCAATTGTGACCCTGATGCGGTTGATATTCCCATTCCGGCTAACGACGATGCGATTCGTTCTATCAAGCTGATTTTAGGTAAATTGGCTGATGCGATCTATGAAGGTCGTCATGGACAATTGGATTCAGATGATTACGAAGAGTTTGCAGAAGAGCTAACCGAGGAAGAAGAATTTGAAGACATTGAGCTCAGCGATGAAGACCTCGATGATTCAGATGAAGAGGAATAAATTCTCAAGTTAAATTGAAAGCCTGGGTCTGTGAGCAAGAACACAATTTCTCTCCAGACTCGTGCACTCATGTCATCATGGAATATTAAGAGTAGGAAAATTAACATGGCAGAAATTTCGGCAAAACTAGTTAAAGAACTCCGTGACAAAACGGGTGCAGGCATGATGGACTGCAAAAAAGCCTTAAATGAAAATAACGGAGATGTTGCGAAATCTATCGAGTGGCTCCGTCAAAAAGGTATTGCATCTGCTGAGAAAAAAGCAGGACGGACTGCGGCTGAAGGGCTAATTCATAGCTATATTCACTTTGGTGGGCGTATTGGAGTCTTAGTCGAAGTAAACTGTGAAACCGATTTCGTGGCACGAGGTGACAAATTTAAGGATTTGGTCAACAACGTTGCGATGCAGATTGCTGCTTGCCCTAACGTGGAATACATTAAAGTCGAAGATATTCCTGCTGAAATTGCAGAAAAAGAAAAAGCCATTGAAATGGGGCGCGATGACTTAGGGAATAAGCCTGACAATATCAAGGAAAAAATTGTTCAAGGCCGGATTGAAAAACGCCTCAAAGAATTAGCGTTAATGGAACAGCCTTTCATTAAAGATCAAAACCTCACTATTGAAGAAATGGTTAAACAAAGTGTGGCTGAACTGGGTGAAAATATCCAGATCCGTCGATTTGTTCGTTTTAATTTAGGTGAAGGGATTGAAAAAGAAAGCGTTAACTTTGCGGATGAAGTAGCGGCTCAAACTGGACAAAAAGCTGAACCTGTCGCTGAAGAAAAAACTGAAGAAGCTCCTAAAGCAGAATCAGCAAAAAAAAGCGGCAAAAAGAAGAAATAAGGCTCAATCAATCTTTTAATTGAAATCTTTGATTGTCGATTTTTCAAGTTAATTACGCCGATATCCGTTTACAATCCTGAATTTTTATTAGAAAGCAAGAGTTTAACAGTTTTTCTGTTACTTTTGCTTTTTTGCTTATGAGGGGAACTGGCAAAATAAAAAATGGGCTATTATTAACCTTTACTTGTTTTTTCTGTAACTTTTTATACTAAAATTAAACTTAAAGTAGGTAGGCCCTAAATCTGGTAGTTAAACTTAAGACTGCTGGTGAAATTGAGTCTACCAATAAGTTTTTTCACTTAATTTAATAGAACAGGCAGAGGTTAACCACTATGTTTATGGTTCTTAGCGTTATTAGTATCGGTATCTTAGGCTATATGCTTACCCAGGATGATGACTCCGAAGATTAACTCTGGAGTGAGCCGATTTAAAAAGTCATCAAGTTTTAATCGAATTCCACTATAGTCTAATGCAGAATCTTCATAGAGTCAAATGATAAAGATTCTGTTACATTTTTAAGTCGACTGTTGACTATCGAGCGTCTTGTAAGAAAATTCAACAATTAGCCATTGAATTGATGAAGCGATCGCTTCAATTCCTGCGTGATGCAAATTTTCAGCAAATAGCCGTAACGGGCGATGTTATAGACTAAAGAGTGAAGAGATGCCGATGAGTTCATTACGGTGTGAATTTTGGTGGGAAATTGGTCAATAATTGTTCTTTTGATTTATAAAAAATCTTGAATTTTATTGAAAATAAATTAGGTGGGATTTACCCACCCGATTTAACTCATTTCTACTTTCTATGCCAAGAAACTTTGGGTAGAATTTGCTGATAATCGACGCGATCTTTGTATTTTTTCGCAAAATTCAAGAGCGAGTCTAACAAAGAATCAGACAGGAAGTGGGGTTGTAAACCTAAATCCAGTAACTTGGTATTTTTTGCATTAAAATAATGCTCTTCTAGTTCAATACGGGGATTTTCTAAGTGATTAATTTCCACTTTTAAGCCCAGATCACTGCCTGCTTTTTGTACCATTGTTGCCAAATCACCAATACTAAACAGTTCAGTAAATTGGTTAAAGACTCGGAATTGGCCTTCATCCGCAGGGTTCGCGATCGCGAGTTCAACACAACGCACCGTATCCCGAATATCCAAGAAGCCACGAGTTTGTCCACCTTTTCCGTAAACCGTGAGAGGATGACCAATAGCCGCTTGAATACAAAAACGGTTCAAAGCAGTTCCAAATACGCCGTCGTAATCTAAACGGTTAATGAGCAGTTCATCCATGCCCGTCTCTTCGGTTAAGACCCCATAGACAACCCCTTGGTTGAGGTCAGTTGCCCGAAGCCCCCACATTCTGCAAGCAAAGTGGATATTGTGGCTATCGTGGACTTTACTGAGGTGATAAAAACTGCCAGGCTGTTTGGGATAGGGCAGGGTATCTTTACGCCCATTATGTTCAATGGTGATATATCCTTCTTCAATATCAATATTGGGAGTCCCGTATTCCCCCATTGTTCCCAATTTTACCAGATGGCTATCGGGAAACTCCTCTTTCATCGCGTAGAGGATGTTCAGGTTGCCAACAACATTATTAACTTGAGTAAAAACTGCGTGTTCTCGGTCAATCATGGAATAGGGAGCAGACCGTTGTTCCCCAAAGTGGACAATACTATCAGGCTGAAACTGACGCATCGATTCGATTAAAAAGGAATAATCGGTAATATCGCCCACAAAAAGGTCGATGGATTTTCCTGTTAAATCTTTCCACCGTTGAATCCGTTGACGAATCGGCGCGATGGGGGTTAAGGTTTCAGACCCTAATTGAGCATCCCAAAGACGACGCACCAAGCTATCCAGAATCCCGACTTCATATCCTTTGTTGGAAAGATGGAGCGCAGTGGCCCAACCACAATAGCCATCACCACCAATAACCAGAACTCGCATACTAAACTCTATAAATTTTTGTTACTGATATTACACAATGTATCAGGTCTGGGGACTCCCGATAACATTAATATCCAGATAATTCTAAGAACGGGTTAGCCTTAACCGCTTCTACTTATGTTTTTTTAGTGATGAGTTAATAATAACTTAAGAAAATAATATCAATTTTTAAGCTGAGCTTAATATTAAATCCTCCTTTTGAAGGAAGAAAAAAGTTTACACAAAATGTACTTTTCCAATCAAACTATTCATCATCCCAATTCATGGTTAAGCGTAAAGTTCCTAAATCTAAGGCTTTTGCATCTAAAAATTTGGTTTCAAAAACGGCCAAAATATCAGCAGGCTTTGGATTGCCCCGTGAGCTTCCTGTTAGACCCATTGCAATGATCACCCCACAATAACCATTGGTTTGTTGACAACGACTATTCCATTGTTGACGGGCTTTTTTATGTACCGGATCATCAGCTAGAAATTCCCCAAATAAATGAAATTTAGCAGCTTCGGTTTGAATAATTCCTAAATCATATTCATCCTCTGACCAGGGATCTTCACCAGGGTTAAAACATACAGCTTTAATCCCCCCTTCCGAGAGCAAAGTATCAATCATTTCTTTGGCTTTCGGGCGAGTGGTTTGAATAACGATCGCGGGTAGCCCGTCCCCTTTTGGCTTAGCTTCTTTGAGGGGATATTCCGTTTTAGGTTGTATCCGTAAAATGTTGATCGACTCCCAGGGGATCATGCCTAAACTAAGAAAAGCCTTATCGGGAACAAGATTACTATTCAATTCAAAGTCGTCGTCATCATCGTCTTCGTCTACTTCTGCCATCATGTCCAAAAAGGATTGGGTTAAATCGGGCATGGTATAGACCGTTGCAGCAACTTTGGCTTTTTTTCCCGATTCCGTCACGCTCGCAATTTGATACCGCTTTTTAGCTGAGCCAATGGGGTCTTGCGCTAACTGATGTTGATGATCACCAATAAAACGGATAAAGGCTTGAAGGGCATAGTAAATAGTTTTAGCCTCATCCTCATCTAAGAATGGACGAATGCCTTCAAGGGGATGAATACTGCCAAAGAGAGCTTCTACTTCATCGGAGGCAAGATCTTCTAAGTCTAGGATTTCATCATCAAATTCATCTTCATCCAGAGCTTTATAATTCAAAAACCAACAATCTTGCGATAAAAACACTTTTTCCAACTGCTCAGCCGATTTTTCTGACAAGACTGCTTGCCGAAATTGGTTTAAAGAATCGAGAGAACGGTAAAGAATGACTCCATATTCTTGACCGAGCATTCCCATAATGCAGGCATAGATGGGCGTTGTTTCCGTGTTTTCTAATTCGATGGCGATAATGTCATGGTCAGCTAACAAATTCCAAGGCGCGATATTCCAAAGGGCGACGCTGCTCTGCTTGAGAAGGGGTTCATAAAAAGCGGGGATAGCGGGAGGCTTACTCTTGCTCATCGATTCAAAACTGCGGAACAGTTCATCAATAAGCGGTAGTTCTGGCACATAGTCAATATTGATATCTAAACTCTGTAAGGCTCCCCGTAAGAAAAATTGAAGCTCTCGGTTGCGAACGACGATTTTTTGAGGACGGGCGGGTTTGGCTGGGCTATGGGGGGTTTCTATCGCTCGTAACAAGGTACGCACAACGGCTTCGATTCCCATTTGGGGAGACACAATATCCATTGAGCGAACAAAGCCGTCTGAGCCATCGACCCACAGAATACAATCTCCTTTACCGTTGACTTCATCTTCTTCTGCTCCTCGTAATCCACTCAAGGGACGACGATCGCCTTCCCACACACTCGGAATTTGAGGGATTTTTTTGAGACGTTGTTCGGTTGAGGAGGAAAGAGCACTCATAAAAGAAAAAATAATAATTCCAAAAATAGCAACAAAAATACCGATCTTAAAGAAGGTTTAAAAAAAATTAAACTTTTGCACCCGAAAGGATAAGAAATGAAGAGTTAGAAGGCCCCTGAAGAATTAACTAATGTTTGCAAATTTTACAATCATTTATTGTCTCAGCTTAAGGTTATTCTAGCGATTTACTAAATAATTTGATAAATAAAATTTAAAGTGGCCCAAGATTCCATTTCTAAACTATAACAATCACTACTATTATTATTCATAGTACTAGAAACGGCTCGATTACTGTGCAAATCAGTTAAAAGAGACTGGGCGATCAGCAAGGGATTTTTAATTTCTAAAATTTGAGCCGATTGATCGTTAGCCTCCAAAGTTAGAAGATTTGGCTGATGAGTGGCTAAAACTTGCCAAGTACTGGCAAAAGGATTAATCGAAGCAATAACCCGTATTTGCGCCAATCCGCTATTACCAGCAACTCGCCAACTAACGGACGAATTAAGAGCAGGGATGTTTTGGGTTTGGTTGGGAGCGATAGGATGGACTTGATCGGGGGAAGACCAGGCGATCGCTTTTCCGTTGGCATCAATGCCCACAATGAGAACATAAATGGGTTGATCACTGATATTCTCCAATTGATACTGAAGATTACTCCCCGCCGCAACCGTTACGATGCCTTCTGTTTCCGTTAGATTGGCTTTCAACGATTTGGAATTACTCAATCCCGCCGAATTGTCTGAATGATTCTCTGAATAACGATAGGTTGACTGTTCCAAAATAGGGACTGTTTTCGTGCCCTGCATAAGGCTTAAAGTCGCTTTAAGTCCCAACCGAGAGGCCTGTTTATTTTCCGTTAAATTCCAGTATTTGGTTGCGAGGATTTGTTCCAATTTAGGAGTTAATTTCGCGATCGCTGACTTTATTGCTGCTGTACTACCTTCCCCTGCCCTTAATAGTAAATTTCCCCCTTCGGTAAAGAGAGCATAGCTTCCATCCTGTTTGCCTAAAATACAATCGGCTGGCTGTTCTCCTGCATTAATCACTTCCGTTACCTGGGCGATCGCAGACAACGCACTCGTGGCATCAACCCGTTCAATGCGGTCGAGTTGCTGATCCAAGGCAATCGTTAACCCTAAATGACGGGGAATGGCTCGAATCACTTCCTGAAGTAACTGACCCGCTTGAATCATAATGGCAGGGGTCAATAAAGTGGCTTTTGCGTTAAGTCCAGTTCGTTCTGTAACTTGTATCAGGGCTTCTGGTTGATCCGTTGCCGTCTCCTGGGGAATCACTTGAAAACAGGAATTTATTAACCCATGATTGAGTACGAGGGGAGACAGTCCCGTAAGTTTGAGCGTAATGTCGAGGGTATTAGCAACCTCTTCAACTTTATTAACTTTAGCTTCGGCCCCCAATGGATTACTAGGCAACTCACCGTAAATTACAGGCGAGGCGTTTTTTCCGTATTGACTTTGGGGTTGTTGCTTATTCAGTATCGGCGCGATCGCGTTATTCGTCTGATGTAAGGTTGTGATTACACGAGTCGGAGGAGTTACTTCCCAGAGGTATTGCGTTAGGCAATAGGTTAACAAACCTGCACTAAAGCCATGACCATTTAATTCAACGGCAACCTGTTCAGGGTTAGCAGCCATAATCATCACCCCTGGCGGATTGGTACGGGTTAGTTTTCCTGTGGCTTTGACCGATGCTAATAGCTTGTCTTGAAAGGCAACTTCCGCTGCATTAGCGGATTCAGCCAGTAGAGAGGAAGAACGAATGCGAAGATTTCCGTGTAGGTTTTGCGCTGGCCAATGATGACTACTATCAAAAATCATGGTTACTTTATCGGTAGCCAGCGATCGCGCTAATAACATCAAGGTTTGTTGCAGCAGATCATTACGAATATTTTCAGCATCAAATCCATCGCTTGGTAAAAATCCTAATTCCTCTGTTTGAAGGTTGGGATCAGTTCTAGAAGGGGTTTTAACTCGACTGCCATAACCACTAAAATGAAAAATAACAACATCCCCTGCCTGGGCTTGGTTAATTAAATGCTCAGTAAAAGCGGTTTCAATTTGGTCACGAGTCGCTTGGGCATCGGTTAAGGTCACAATATCTTCAGTTTGAAAGCCATAACGCCCGATTAATAATTCTTTTTGCAATTCCACATCCGTGACACAGCCCTGCAAATTTACCAAAGATGATCCCGACGAGGAATTAAGATGGCTATATTTATCAATACCCACGAAAAGAGCCAGTTTACGAGGATTAGTAGCGGCTAAAGCAGATTGGTAGCGATTCAATTGGCCAAATGTCGGTATAGCTTGCCCTAAGCCAGGAATAATCCCGATCATCATTAAGCCTTGTAGAAATTTGCGTCGCTCCAGTTTCATTGCCTTTCCCTTAACCTGAGAAATCCTTTAGCTCAAGTCTGTAAAGCTAAAAAATCAGAAATTTAAAATCTTTTTTCTAATTTTAGTTTATTTGCAACAATTTCCCTTCTATAAAAAGAAATCTTGAGTACGCATTGATTAAAGTGACTGTTAATAATTATTAAACAAAGCAGTTTTTTATTGCTCGCAAATAACACGGTTTTGAGCAAAAATTAATTTTGGACAAAAGCAAGTTTTATCTAATTCAATTATCAGCCATCAAGGAGAATAGGCTCGCTCCATTGTCCAATGGCGTTCAGAAGAGGCATAAATTTTGACATTACTTAAACCGGCTTGTTCTACCAATTTCTGGAGTTCTTCTAAGGTAAAAGCCGCATAAAGGGAATCTCGAAATAATTGAGCTTGGTGGGGGCTGTATTCTGGGCCAATCTCTGCCACCATTGCATCGGCGATCGCAGGCGTTTCGGGGCGGAGTAAATCGCGTAACATCAGAAAACCGTTGGGTTTTAAAACTCGTTTTAATTCTTTTAAAAAAGGCAGGGGATCGGGTAAATGATGAATTAAACTATTAGAAATAACCCCCTCAAATGAATAATCTGCGTAGGGTAATCTTTTAACATCAATAAACTCTAAACGGATTTGTTTTTGTAGGTGGGCACGAATCACGTTTTCTTCCGCGATCGCTAACATGGATTTTGCTAAATCAATGGCCACAATTTGCCAACTCGGACGCGCCTGAGCGATTAAAATGGGGATACGTGCTGTTCCAGTACCCGCATCTAAGACTCGAACTCGACCGCTAAGGGGGCCTAGTTCAACCGCATGTTGGGCAAACGCGGTATTAACGACGGTAAAATCCATTGCGTCATATTCCATCGCTTCGGCTTCCGTATCCATTACTTCGGGTTCAAGAATTCGTTCCATCCTACTTGTTATCTCCTAGTTACTCCTTTACTGCATCAACCTACAATGTCTAACCCCAACAACCAAAGTACCAAGGGTAATGTTTTACCCATTATGTTATTTGCGGGAGAATCTCGCGGAGAACAAGGACAAGGAGCAGCAGCAGCCATTATTTTAATGCCTAATGGAAAACGGTTTACAGTCAGTCAATTGCTGTCTTTTACCACGACCGAAGAAGCTGAGTATCACGGATTAGTGATTGGATTACGCAAATCTCTCCAGTTAGGAATTCAGTCACTTGAGGTCAAAGGGAACAGCGAAACAATCTTTAATCAGGTTAATGGATTAACTGATGTCCAAAATGACAAATCTCGCATTCTTTTTCGAGAAGTCATTCGCTTAATGCGTCAATTTGAGCGGGTCAGTGTGGAATGGATTTCAGCCGAACAAAACCGATCGGCTCGTAATGCGGTGCGTCGTTGTATTGAAGAGGCTTTGGGGCGAGATAACCCGTTTCCCACCAGTCGAGTCTCGGTGTCGATTTCGGAAGAAGTTGCTCGTTTAATCCAATTAGGCTCCCAAGCGACGGATCAAGATTTCCTCCAAGTTGGTAAAGAATTGGATCATTTTTCCTTGAAAACCTTATCCGAACTGCGCCCCCTAGTTCCCATTGCGGTTCAAGATGTGATCGCGCTCAAATGGTCAGGGGATGAGGAAGAACTGGCCCAGATGTATCGTTGGTTTCTGCGGGGTTTACCGCCAGATATGGCCATTCGGCGGGTGGAACTCGAACGGCAATCCTACGAATCTCCTACTTCGGAACGGCTACCCTGGGAAGGGCAATTGTTAGGATCTCGTGATACTTTGCCCAATGATTCTCCATCACAGGATAATACGACAAATTTATCTTTTATTTCTCTGGGTGAAAATATTGATATGGGTAGTATCGAAATGAGACGCTCAGATGTCAAAAGTTTTACGCCCAAAAATCCGACTTCCCCCTCTGCCATTGTTTCACCGTTGGATACCTTGGAATCGGTCTTTGCGTTTCCCAATGAAGATGATAATCTTCCGTCAATGTCATTGTTTCCGCCTGTAACAGCGTCTGTTGATCCCTTCAGTACGTTGGGAGCAGCTAGTACAGAACCGCCTCCTGAGATAGGCGATCGCAGTCGTGATACTTTACCGTCAGGCGATCGCGTCCAACAGGCCATTTCGATGCTGTTACATTTTTCGGATGAAGAAAAAGCGGTATTTATGTATGAATTAATCCAAATTCCTGAATTAGCAACCCAAGTTTTAAGCGCGATCGCGGCCAAACTCAAACGCTCTTAGTCAATAATATGAATTTAAAAAAACAACTCCAACCGATTGTGGATAGGGCGGCTGACTTTGGAATTGCCCCTATTGTCATGGAACGGGCTATTGTACCCAGTTTAGTTAGACTGGCTAAATTTCTCAAACATTCCCAGTATTGCGTTTGGGAAAACCATGAACGACGGTTGGTTGCGACAGTATTAGGAAATCGAATCAAACCTGATATTACGAAAAAAGTCATTCTAGCGTTTCCGAGTGCAGCGATCGCAGCATCCCATCCAGATTTTGATCCCCAAACGATGGTATTAGTCGATGCGGATGTTACCCACTTAATTTTTCAAACCCTCGCTATTCCAGAAGGGGAATTAGACAGCCTGATCTTTTTTCATCAAAAGGGAAATAGACTAGACGTACAAGAAATCACCTGTCAGGACATTAAAGACTTAATTCAAGACAAGTTAAAAAAGTTACCAATTCCACCACCAGACGAAAACGATATTCGGCTAGTTTAATTGTTTCTAGGGCTTAATCGAGCTTTTAAAAAGATTTCAACCAGATAACGAAATCGGGGATTGTGTAGCTATTCTAAAAAAAGCAGTGATCTTGTTATCGTTTGGACTACCCATCGCTTTTGGCCCACAGGGCTAATCCCCCACCTCGACCTCTAGCGGCAATGATTTCAGGTTGAATGGCGAAAAAAGCAAAGAAGGCTTGCTTGGCGATGTTGGTTTCATAAAACTTTTCTTCACTGGCTTTACCCCCTCGGATATACCCTTTGTAAATTGGGATACCTACAACCTGAAGCTGAATTTGGGTAAAGTCAAAAGCCAACAAATTCTTTTTGGATTGAAATTTTGCAGGCCCACTAACGGAAAGGGTAACAAGGCCGACTTGAACAACATTATTCACCGTGCCTTGCTCTGCGGTTGTGTTCTGAAAAGCAATTTCAATTTTGATTGGGGCAAAGAGATAACGTCCTGCTCCTAAAACGATGCCTGCTCGATTTCTGGCTTTTTTCGTCCCTGTGATAAAGCAAAGCCGCCAGGTTCCCACCAAATCAGAAAATTGATGGGAATCTTTATCCTGTCGAGTTTGTTTTTCTAGATCGAGTAAGGCCGTCACTAAGTCAGTCGCAGGGGGTTTACTGCCGTTGCCGTGAAGAAAAGCTTGGGCCGCTTGTTGAAGGAGTAAGAGGGGTTGATTCATGGGTTAGGTCAAGGCAGCGACGGATACTTTGGCCGCAATTTGTTGCGCGATCGCCGTTAACGCTTTAGCCGATGCAGACTCAGGCGCACCGACAACGATGGGAATGCCGTTATCGCCCCCTTCTCTGAGGGAAATTTCTAAGGGAACACAGCCGAGTAAGGGAACATTCAACTCTTTGGACGCTTTTTCTCCACCCCCTGAGCCAAACAGATCATAGTTACGCTCAGGCATATCAGGCGGAATAAAGTAACTCATATTTTCCACAATGCCGAGAACGTTTACGCCCATTTGTTGGAACATTTTCAGACCCCGACGGGCATCCAATAGGGAAACAGTTTGGGGTGTGGTGACAATAACGGCTCCTGCCATTGGGACGGCTTGCGTGAGGGTTAATTGGGCATCACCCGTTCCAGGCGGCATATCCACAACGAGATAGTCTAAATCGCCCCAAGCCACTTGATACAAAAACTGACGAATAATGCCATTGAGCATTGGCCCACGCCAGATAACAGGTTGATCAGGATCAATTAAAAATCCCATCGACACCATTTTGATTCCATGATTAAAAGCAGGTTCGAGGATATCGCCTTGGGCAGATTGTTGGACTTTAACTTGGGCTTCACTCAATCCCAACATGGTCGGTGCATTAGGCCCATAAATATCGGCATCTAATAAGCCAACTTTCGCGCCTGTTTGAGCCAAGGCAACGGCCACATTAATGGCAACGGTACTTTTACCCACGCCACCTTTACCGCTAGAGATAGCAATAATGTTTTTAACGCTGGAAATGGATTGGCGATCGGGTAAAGACTTCTGTTGTGGGGTTTCTGCGGTCACGTCTACTTTCACATTTTCGACACCAGGCAGTTTTTTAACCGCTTTTTGACAATCTTCAACGATGAATTCTCGTAAAGGGCAAGCAGGCGTAGTTAATACGAGGGTAAAGCTGACATCTCCGCCATTAATTTGTACATTGCGGATCATGTTGAGTTCAACAAGGCTTTTCTGTAGCTCAGGATCTTGTACAGGGCGTAAGGTGTCTAATATCGTTTGTGTATCAAGCATAAAATTTTTTAAAATTCTGTAAGTGGTCTGCTACCCGACAAGGATGATTGAGTCCTTATCAATTTTAATAGTTTTGGGGTATCTTCGGATGGCTAACCAATGATGAGTTTCTTTGAGATTTTAGAGACTTACAATTTTTAATTCTTGATCAATTAGTCTTATAAAAATTGAGTATTGATGATGATTGATTTTATTTTTTTACTATAAACAAAACGCGATTTAAATGATTCAAATAAAGGGCTTAACAGTTTTAAATCTTTACGAAAACAACCATAGAAAAATTTGTAGAGACACGCACAATACTATTATATCTTTATCGCGAAAATCTATTTTCGTTTGAATTCAGTCAACTCGTTCTACCTTACAGTAATCTATAACTAAAGAAACCAATCTTTGTCTTTTTATGTTAGTTCCTCTTACCCGTGAAGCCTTTGAACAAGTTATTCCGCTTATTGCAACAGGGCCACAATATTCCCATGTTTGGGGGAGTTGGAATGAATTCTTGCGACGATTGCTGATTTCTTTGGTGATTGTCGTGGTTATTTGGCTAATTGGTTTTTTTATTGGGGACAGTGGGCAAGGCATTAAATTAATGCTTTATATCATCGGGGGTTTGTATTGGTTCTGGGCCCCTATTTATGCCGCTAGTGTTCGCAACAATACCTATCGTCGTTTTCCCTATGCGGGGTTTTGGCGTGGCAAAGTGTTGGATGTTTTCATTACTGAGGAGCTAATTAACGAGGAGCAACGGGCTAATAAATTCGGAGAATTGGAAATTATCGAAAATCGGGAACGGCGTATTAATGTCGAAGTCGGCGATCGCGACGGATTCCGAGCCACTATCCAAGCCCCGATTAAACGAATTTATAAACCGATCACACCAGGCAACATTGCAGAAATGGTCGTTTTGTCGCGGCAACCTGAACTCGAACGCATTGAAAAAATTACTGACCTCTATTTACCGCAGTTTGATCTGTGGGTTGGTGAGTATCCCTATTTACGAAGAGATATTTTTAAAGATATCAGCAATGAATTGGGCGGAAGTCGCAATAGATCTCGTCCGTCTCGGCCTGCTAATACTCCCGTTCGGAAGCGTTTACGTTAACAGAAGTTAATAAAAAACAAGCTTTTGAGAAAAATTCATAAATATTAACAAAATTCGTTTTTGCTTGATCCCTAGATGGGCCAAAAACCATTGAATCGGCCCTACAAGGTTTTACCCATAGACTTATATCTATCAAAAAGATTGATCTACTTCAAATAGAAAGCCATTTTTCCTGATTGCAACGTAGTCTCAGGTAAATATACTCAAGCCTTTTCCGCGATCGCTTAATATTTTTGTTTATTGTTCCGATTTAATATAAATAAATTTACAAAATTAATATAGATATTATTTATAATCAAAAAATAATATTTAAAGTCTTAAATAATTAAAAATATCATAATTAAATTATTTATATTGTATTTACGTGCTTTTTTAAATATGGATCAGCTTTCCATTCCCCTACGCTTGGCCAATAATGCAGGTAATGAGATTAGAAACCAAAGCATTATTTGAGGAGAAAAGACCTTGACTTTAACACTCGCAGTTTACGGAAAAGGCGGCATCGGTAAATCAACAACAAGCTGCAATATCTCGACGGCTTTAGCAAAACGGGGTAAAAAAGTCTTACAAATTGGCTGCGACCCCAAACACGACAGCACTTTCACACTCACGGGTTTTCTGATTCCCACCATTATCGACACGCTTCAAGAAAAAGATTTCCATTACGAAGATATTTGGCCAGAAGACGTTATCTACAAAGGTTATGCAGGCGTGGATTGCGTAGAAGCGGGTGGCCCGCCTGCGGGTGCGGGTTGTGGTGGCTACGTTGTCGGTGAAACGGTCAAATTGCTCAAGGAACTCAATGCTTTTGATGAATACGATGTCATTCTCTTTGATGTGTTGGGAGACGTAGTTTGTGGCGGATTTGCTGCGCCTTTAAACTATGCTGATTATTGCTTAATCGTTACCGACAACGGTTTTGATGCGCTGTTTGCTGCTAATCGGATTGCTGCGTCTGTTCGAGAAAAAGCCCGAACCCATCCCTTATGCCTAGCAGGATTAATCGGTAATCGCACCTCGAAACGGGATTTAATTGATAAATATGTTGAATCGGTGCCTATGCCTGTGCTGGAAATTTTGCCCTTGATTGAAGATATTCGCGTTTCACGGGTTAAAGGTAAGACTTTATTTGAAATGGCAGAAACCGATCCGTCTTTAAATTATGTGTGCGATTTCTACTTAAATATTGCGGATCAAATCTTAGCGAATCCTGAAGGTGTAGTTCCCAAAGATGCCCAAGACCGCGAATTATTTAGTTTACTTTCTGATTTCTATCTCAATCCTGAAAAGCCTGCAATGAGTGCGGAAGCAGAATTAGATCTGATGATGGTTTAATTTTTTCTGATCATTTGATAAACAGGGTTAACTGCTTTCTGTGTCTTTATTCTCTTCCTCGCTTAAAATTCAACTTTCATTGCACTTGTAACTATGTCAAATCATCTGACAGATATTATTGGCGATCGCGGAGAAATCATCTTTGAGTTAGCAGTTACCCATTATCAAACCTTTGGCTATCCCCTTTTTAAACCAGTATTTTTAGGAGAAAAGTGGCCAGCAATTGATTATTACGTGCAGCTTTTGCGAACTGAAGAGATAACGCCTTTCTTTTTCGTTCAAATTAAGTCAACCCATAATGATATTAATGATGAAACATTAAGTATTAGCTTAACTAAAGAACAAAGTGGAAATTTGTTTAAGATGACAGCCCCAACCTATCTTGTGGGTATTCATGAGCCAACACAAAGAGCTTTTATCCGTTCTGTTCATACCAAGCCTGCCCAAGGTATTTATAAAATTCCGCTAAAATACGAATTAACACCAAAAAATCTCAAGATTCTTCACCAAGAAGTTTATGATTTTTGGAAAAATACAATTTATAAACCTTTTACCTCTGCTTTTTTATGATTACTAAAACTGATGTACCTTGGTATGTTACAAAAAGGGGCGAATTGCTGACTAAACAACTCTTATTTGAACTTGTTCCCGATGATTTATTTTATACAGGTGATCATCCTGAACATCTCTTCGATTATATGGTTCTTTTCCTAAAGCCTGATGGTAGTCCTGTGACGATCGCGATTACGGTTAAGGCAACAGAAGAAGAGATTAATGGGGTTTATCCTGTTAAGGTATCGGAGTTAAACAAGTTAAAAAATTCTAATATTCCTGTTTTGATTCTAGTAATAGATGTTAAACGAAATCATTATTTTTTTAATTGGGTCAAAGATATTGGTCAGCTTGATGAATCTGAATCATTAAAGTCTGATCAATCTATTTCAGTTTCTTTACGTCATGGAACATCGGAGGAAATTCAAAAATTAAAACAAGAAATTTTAAATAATAATTAATTTTTAAAATCGTTTTTATTATCCCAATAACTCAAACCTAAAAATTCGGAGAACTCAAAATGACTTTAGCTGCTGAAAATAACGCGCCTTCTGCTCTTAACTTTGATTGTGAAACAGGAAATTATCATACCTTTTGCCCTATTAGCTGTGTTGCTTGGCTTTATCAAAAAATTGAAGATAGTTTCTTTCTCGTTATCGGGACAAAAACCTGTGGTTACTTCCTCCAAAATGCGATGGGAGTGATGATTTTCGCTGAACCTCGTTATGCAATGGCGGAACTCGAAGAAGGCGATATTTCTGCCCAATTAAATGATTACAACGAACTCAAACGGTTGTGTTTGCAAATTAAGCGCGATCGCAATCCGAGTGTGATTGTTTGGATCGGGACTTGTACCACCGAAATCATCAAAATGGACTTAGAAGGTCTAGCCCCAAAACTCGAAGCTGAAATTGGCATTCCCATCGTGACTGCTAGAGCCAATGGCTTAGATTATGCCTTTACCCAAGGAGAAGATACGGTTCTTGCCTCAATGGTGCATAAATGTCCTAGCCCTGTTCAGGTGAAAGCAGAAGGGGAAAAAGAAGAACGCAACTCTATTCAAAAATTATTAAACTTTGGTCGCAAAAAAGAAGACATTAAGCAAGAAAATAGCGAGTTTGTGGATCATCATCCTCTCGTTCTCTTCGGTTCTTTGCCCGATCCTGTTGTTACCAATTTAACCCTAGAACTGAAAAAACAAGGGGTACAGGTTTCAGGCTGGCTACCTGCTAAACGCTATACCGAATTACCTGTCATTGATGAAGGTTATTATGTCGCGGGCGTAAATCCCTTCCTGAGTCGTACTGCCACGACCTTAATGCGTCGCCGTAAATGTAAACTCATTGGCGCACCATTCCCCATTGGCCCTGATGGAACTCGCGCTTGGATAGAGAAAATCTGTTCTGTTTTAGGTGTGGAACCCAAAGGTTTAGCAGAACGAGAAGCTCAAATTTGGGAAAGTTTAGAAGATTATATCCAGTTAATTCGGGGTAAATCAGTCTTCTTTATGGGCGATAACTTGCTAGAAGTTTCTTTAGCTCGCTTTCTCATTCGTTGTGGCATGACTTGTCACGAAATCGGTATCCCCTACATGGACAAACGCTATCAAGCAGCAGAGTTAGCCCTATTAGAGAAAACCTGCAATGAAATGGGCGTTCCTCTTCCTAATATTGTGGAAAAGCCCGATAATTACAATCAAATTCAACGTATTTATGACCTAAAACCCGATTTAGTGATCACAGGGATGGCCCATGCGAATCCTTTAGAAGCTCGCGGTATTAACACCAAATGGTCAGTAGAATTTACCTTTGCCCAAATTCACGGTTTTACCAATGCCCGCGACATTCTGGAATTAGCAACCCGTCCCCTGCGCCGTAATAACAACCTCAAGGAATTAGGTTGGCATAAATTGGTTCAAGAAGAAGCCAAGGTTTAACCCGCTTTTTAAGTTAAATAGGCATGAGATTAGTAGGGAGTAAAGCAAATTTATTCCCTTTTTTTTAATACAGTTCTACATCTTTAAATTGACCTGTTTTTTGAGCATTAGCGGATTCACTACAAGTCCGAGGCGTGGGAAATAACTTATTGGGATTGGCTAGATTATCAGGATTAAAACAATCTCTCACCCAAGCCATTGTTTCTAAGTCGGTTTCATTAAACATAGAAGGCATAAAGTTATTTTTATCAGAACCAATCCCATGTTCTCCTGATAAACTACCGCCTAATTCGACGCAACGTTTAAGGATTTCACCGCCCAATTCTTCGACTTTTTCCCATTCGCCTGGGACAGCATTGTTATACAAAATTAAAGGGTGTAAATTGCCATCACCTGCATGAAACACATTAGCAATGCGAAAACCGAATTTTTCGCCCAGCGCATTAATATCACTCAAAATTTGTACTAATTGGGTACGCGGAACAACGCCATCTTGCACAAAATAACTGGGACTAATTTTTCCTGCGGCGGCAAAAGCGGCTTTGCGACCTTTCCACATGGTTAAACGGGTTTCTGGGTCATTGGCAGAGGTAATGTTTCTGGCTCCATTCTTGCGACAAATTTCGGCAACTCGTTCTTTATTGGCGTGAACCTCAACGGGTAAACCATCCAATTCTACTAATAAAATGGCTGCTGCGTCTCTGGGATAACAATTAGTCGCAACTACATCTTCTACCGCATTGATACTAAAGTTATCCATAATTTCCATGCCTGCGGGAATGATGCCTGCTGCGATGATATCAGCAACGGATTGGGCTGTGGCTTCTAGGTTGGTAAAGTCAGCCAGTAGAACACAAATGGATTCGGGGGTTTTGAGGATTTTTAGGGTGATTTCTGTGGCAATGCCTAATGTGCCTTCGGAGCCGACAAATAATCCTGTTAAATCATACCCAGGTATTTCGGGAATATAACCACCGACTTCGACAATCGAGCCATCGGGAATGACTAATTTTAAGCTCATCACATGGTTAGTCGTTGCGCCGTACTTGAGACAATGCACACCGCCTGAGTTTTCGGCAATATTTCCCCCAATGGAACAAACGGTTTGGCTGGAGGGATCGGGGGCGTAATAAAATCCCGCGCCGCTAACGGCTTGCGTGACCCAGTTATTGATTACCCCTGGTTGAACAACGACTCGCTGATTTTCTAAATCGACTTCTAAAATTTGGCGCATTCTTGCGGTGACGATTAAAATGCCATCTTCTAAAGGTAAGGCTCCCCCTGATAGCCCTGTTCCTGCCCCTCTGGCGACCCAAGGAATTTGCTGATCATTACAGAGTTTCACGACGGCGGCGACTTGTTCGGTGGTACGGGGTAAGACCGCGATCGCAGGACGTTGACGATAACCTGTTAGCCCATCACATTCATAGGTCAATAATTCATCTTTGCGTTTGACGACCCCATCTTGACCAACAATGGCTTCTAAGGCTTTAATAATCGGTTGCCATTTATTATCGGTGGGTTGAAATAAGGATTTAAGTAACATTCGGTTTAATTTAGGTAAGTTAAGGCAAAAAAAAGAGATATAGACTTTTATTTAAGGTTATTTTTCTCTAAGTTGGCAAAATAAAAATAGGCACTAACCGTTGTGGCATTGGTCAAAATGGCAATAATATTCCAGAAAATTACCGCAGGAGCTTGAATCAGAAAGCCATAAACTAACCAGAGAATTTGAAAGGTTCCTGTAATGGCTGCCATGCGAGGATTCATTCCCCGATGAGAACGCTTTTTTAGCATAGCAATTAAATCGGGTACAGCGGCGAAAGTTGTGCCAAATCCTGCGACTAACCCAATTAATTCAACCCAAAGCGGATGGTCTTCTGATGAACCTGAGTTGCTGGCATGAACGGCGAGAGGATGAATGATAAAAACCAATAAGAAGGAGTAGAAACATAAATTAAAATAAGCTAAAAATTTAGTTTTATAAAACATCATAGAAAATCAAACAATAGATAAGATGAATATCAATCAACCTTACGAAACAGAATTCTATCAATAGTCAATAAAACAAGCTCAAGTACGACAAGCTCAAAACTTAAACAATTGAGACTGGGAAAATATTTTATAATCTAAATTTACCAATAATTCGTCCTTATTTTGTGGAAAATTTATTGAATTAATTGGTCTTGATTTTTACACCGTTCAGTGTTAATTAATTCTTTCTTAAAAATAGTAAGTGTAATTGCTTATTTGCCAGTGTTTTGTTACTCTATGTTGCGATCGCGGAGAGAACCCAAAAAAGTTTGAGACAATCAAAAATAGTCACCACCTGACCGCTGAAGACGGGAGAACTCAATCATGAAATTAGCCTATTGGATGTATGCTGGCCCCGCCCACATTGGAACGCTCCGTATCGCCAGTTCCTTTAAAAATGTTCATGCCATTATGCACGCCCCCCTCGGAGACGACTATTTTAATGTCATGCGCTCCATGTTAGAACGGGAACGGAACTTTACACCTGTAACTGCCAGTGTGGTGGATCGCAACGTCTTGGCTAGAGGTTCTCAAGAAAAAGTCATTGATAACATTGTGCGAAAGGATCAGGAAGAAAACCCCGACTTAATCGTTCTCACTCCTACTTGCACCTCCAGCATTCTTCAAGAAGACCTCAATAATTTTGTCAGCCGCGCCCAGATGGATGCCAAAGGCGATGTGCTGTTGGCCGATGTTAACCACTACCGTTTTAATGAACTCCAAGCTGGCGATCGCACCCTTGCCCAGATTGTGCAATTTTATCTCGACAAAGCCCGCAAAAAAGGAGAACTGCCTGAAGACAAAACGGAAACCCCCTCTGTCAATATTATTGGCATGACAACCTTGGGTTTTCATAATCAGCATGATTGCACCGAACTAAAACGACTCATGGCGGATCTGGGAATTACGGTAAATTTAGTAATTCCTGAAAAAGCATCGGTGGATCAACTCAAAAATTTACCCCGTGCCTGGTTTAACCTCGTCCCCTATCGAGAAGTGGGCTTAATGGCAGCACGTTATTTAGAAGAAACTTTTGGGATTCCCTACGTGGATATCACACCGATGGGAGTCGTAGAAACAGCCCGTTGTATCCGTAAAATTCAGGAAGTGCTGAATGCTCAAGGGGCATCGGTTGACTATGAAGCTTTTATCAATGAGCAAACGCTGTACATCTCTCAAGCCGCTTGGTTCTCCCGTTCCATTGACTGTCAGAACTTAACGGGTAAGAAAGCAGTCGTTTTTGGTGACAATACCCACGCCGCCGCGATGACCAAAATTTTGGCGCGAGAAATGGGTATTCATGTAGTCTTAGCGGGAACCTATTGCAAATATGATGCAGATTGGTTCCGTGAGCAGGTGAGTGAATACTGTGATGAGATTTTGATCAGCGAAGATAATGGAGAAATTGCCGACGCGATCGCGCGCATTGAACCTGCGGCCATTTTCGGAACCCAGATGGAACGCCATGTCGGTAAACGCTTAGATATTCCCTGTGGTGTTATTGCGGCTCCTATTCATATTCAAAATTTCCCCTTGGGTTACAAGCCCTTTTTAGGCTATGAAGGAACGAATCAAATTGCCGATTTAGTTTACAACTCCTTCACTCTGGGCATGGAGGATCATCTCTTAGAAATCTTTGGTGGCCACGATACGAAAGAGGTCATTACCAAAGGCATTTCTGCTGATTCCGATCTCGGTTGGAATAAAGAAGCTCAAGCCGAGTTAAATAAGGTTCCTGGGTTTGTTCGGGGTAAGGTCAAACGCAATACGGAAAAATTTGCCCGCGATCGCGGTTTAAATGTGATTACCTTAGAAGTCATGTATGCCGCCAAAGAAGCCGTTGGAGCTTAATAGTGAGCGATAATCAGGGTGGGTAAATTTTGCCCACTCTTTTGGATGATTTCTCTTCCACTTTAAACCGCTTAAACCGATGATTTTTCATTGACAAAAAATAACGGTAATAACGCCAATAAACGCAATATGCTCGAAATCACAAATAATTCCAATAGTCCCCCAGTGCAAAACTGAGCCAATAAACCGCCAGTCATCGTTCCTAATGCGCCGCTAATCCCCACAAAAGCCCCTAAAAGCCCAAAATACATCGATTGATTTTGAGTGGGGACGATCGCTAATTGTAAATTATTGGAACAAAGGTCGATCGCCGAAGCCGTGCCGCCACCAAATAGGTGCAATAAGGGTAATAAAAACCAAATTGATAGAGGATTAGGATCTAAGAGCAACCAAAACAGGGGAAAAATCGCACAGCCAACACCAACGCCTAATAAAATCGGACGATTGCCCACCCGATCCGCTAACTTTCCCCAAACCATTAATAACAAAAGATTTGCTATGGCAAAAAAGCTATTGTAAAGCGTGACTTGACTAATGTTGAGATGAAGATCGTTGAGTAAGTAAACGCTAAAAAATGGGCCACTCAAGTTGACAGAAAAAGCCCAAAAGTTGAAATACACTAAAAATTTGAGAAAATTGGTATTTTGCCAAAAACTTGCGAGAGGAATTGGTTGAAAGAGGATTTGACTGACCGATGGACTGAAAGAAGGATCAGGTTTAATGCTTGCTTGCGGTAACGATTGCGATTGCTCCTTTTGGGGATTCACATCCACCATAAATTGCTGAAACCCTAAACTGATCAGACCTAACAAAACCGCCCCAATTAACATCACCCCGTAACCTTGGATCGCGCCGCCTTGCCATTGAGTAATAATTAAACCGATGAGGGGAATCGAGAGCAGATTTGTTAAATGAATGATGCTATTTCGCACACTAAAATAACGTCCTCGCAAAGCAGGAGGGACAATCGCCGCCATCCAACTCATCCAAGATGCACTCCCCAAGGCTCCAAGAAAGTAACAGCCACAGTTAACGGCTAAGGTCAGGGCAATCAAGGATTCAGGGGAGCCATAATTTCGGTCAAACAACAGCACAGCGATCGCCAACGTCATCCACAATGATCGCGCCAAACTATAAACCCAAAAACCGTAATCCCGACGACTCGTAATTTGTTCTGAAAAATAGGCTCCGATGGGTTGCATCAAACCCGCCCACATGGGAATCGAGGCGAGGATGCCAATTTCGGTAGGACTGGCTCCTAGCTCTAGTAAAAAATTGGTGAGTAATACGCCCCCTGTGATGTTGGAAAAGAGAGTAGCAAAGACTCCATCGGCAGTTGCGGCTCTTAAGCTGGTACGAATTTCATCTTTAGAAACCTTGAGATTAGTGGGGAGCGATCGCAGGGAAGTTGATTTTGGTGGAAGCGTTTCTAGGCTGATGACTTCTTGAATTAAAACAGGTTCAG